>CAZBXB010000062.1:0-1713 GCA_964496075.1 uncultured Gammaproteobacteria bacterium | reverse complement strand
AAATCTTCTACTTCGGCCTTGTCTGGATTAAAAGCAGTGTAATATTCAAAAACAGGATTACCTTCGACGTGGCCGGGGTCAGTGGCATGAATACGAGTCGGGTCAGTATAACAAGCTTGAATCTTTTGTTTTAAAGTGGCTTGGTCGTCTGAAAGTAAGATAGCATTATGGCCGCTTTTACTCATTTTATTTTTGCCATCTGTACCAATAAGTCTGGCAACTCGGCCAACCATGCCTTTAGGGATAACAAATGTCTTTCCGTATGCTTTGTTAAAATCACGAGCAATTTCTCTAGTTTGTTCGATAACCGGTAATTGATCTTCACCAACAGGAACTAAATTGGCGTTGAAGCCGAGAATATCAGCAGCCTGGAGAATCGGGTAACAAATAAAGCCCAAAGAGGGGTCAAGTTTTTTATAGTTAATCTCATCTTTGACTGATGGATTGCGAATGGCTCGACTATGGCGAACCATAGTTAAAAAATAGCTGTAGAGTTCCATGGTTTCCGGAATACCAGACTCAAGATATATGGTGGCAATATTAGGGTCAATACCAACGGCTAAATTGTCTAGAAACACCTGATATACATCGGCGTTGATTTGGTCAGATTGGCGATAATCAGCTGCATAGGCATGAATATTGGCCAAGAGTATATAGGTGTCATACTCATGTTGGAGTTTAACTCTGTTTTCGAGAGTGCCAACGTAGTGGCCAAGATGAAGTCGGCCACTAGGTGTGTCACCGGTTAGTATACGTGGTTTTTTGTTTGTCATAGATTGTGATTAAATTTTAACATTAGATTCGTATCTAGTTTGGCTTTTAGACCAAAATGGTCGTAGGCATTCTCTCCAGATAGGATTGGAATAAATTTGTTTTGATAATTTTTAAAATTTTTATAATTTCCTGGTTTACTAATAACTTCAAAAACAGTGTAAATGTTGGTTGAAAATCTTTTTTTGTTTGATAAATTGTCAATAATCTTTACTATATTGTTAAACACTTTCGGCGATCTATGTTGACCTGTTTCGATTGAAATACCATGGCGATGGTCTATAAGTGAATGGCCTGCTTTAATGTTGTGTTTCATATAAACAATATGTCTTAAGCCGGTGGTTTGGGCAAGAGGTATCATGTCAGGATCAACTACTATAGCAAAAGGTGGAGATTTGGCAGTGGTAGTATGAAAATCGATAATTATTTTGTTTGACGGTATGTCTGACAAAATTTCTTTTGCCCTTTTTTGTTCGTAATTCAAAGGAGATAAACCAAAAGAGCTATTTAAATCTTGGTCGATGTACCTTAGTTTGTAAACAATCGCCTTCAGATTGGCAACGATATGGCCGATACCTAGGCTAGATAAGACTAGGCTAGGTAAATATTCGTCACCATGGATACAAGTTACAAATGTAAGATTTGTTTTAGGATCGCCAAACTAATCCCCCGTTTTGGGGGTTTAATCTATTATTAATAATGCTGTATGCTTGTTGTTTGATTTTGTTCATAATTTTTTTAAACTTGAAATTAAAAATCCCGCTAATGCGGGATAAATCGATTGAGATAAATAATGATATTCGAAAATCTCCCGCTTTGGGCTGGTTTTTACTTACACCAGAAACAAGAGATTCTTTGTGTCATTGGTGTGAGTATAACACAAAAACGAAATTGTGCTAAAATAACGGATTAAATTTTAATAGCGTAACTGCTTTAAAACCA
>CAZBXB010000061.1:0-1817 GCA_964496075.1 uncultured Gammaproteobacteria bacterium | reverse complement strand
TAAACCAATCTGCCAATTTATCCACACTGTGCCTAAGTCTTAAGTTCTTTTCATCAATAGTGGCAATATCAACCAAAACTACCTTATTTTTCGACCCACCCTTATATTGAATTGGCTTGGAGTATTCAAAATCGTAATTTTCAAAAACCTTTTTTAATAAATTTTTATCAAGCTTAGTCAAATCAGCCATTAATACAAAATCAAATATTCCTTTTTTACCAGCATATTTTTCAAAAACCTTAATATATTTATCCTGATCAAATCCATGATTTTCATTTCTGACAGACATGACATTGGTCATCAATATTTTTTTAGCCTTACTTTTTATAAAAGCCTGACTAAATCCATCTACCAAAAAATTAACCAAAACTGATCCATACATACTTCCAGGACATACTACAATCAAATCTGCCTTAGCCAAAACATCAACAGCCCTCTTATTAACCTCAACTTTTGGATCAAGCCAAATTTTGACAACTTCGTCTTGGCTCATTCTCAATTCATCCAGTCTATGTTCTCCTTCAAATTTCACCCCGCTTTTAACCTCAAAACATATATTGGAAGGAGACAGACAAACCGGTATGACTTCTCCGGCCATATCAGCCATTACCAAATCTCCAAACGACCCTGCCACTTTGTTTATCTCTTTTACCTGTTCTCTCAAAAATACAAAAAAAGAATTACCAAAATTTCTACCTCTGCCATCTCTAAACCTAAGCAATTCTTCCCATTTTGATTTTTGCGCTCCATCAATCCATAGAGACAGCAGAGCCCTCCAGTAATCAGAAAAAGCTAACAAATTTCCCCTTTCATCAGTTCTCTGCCTACCTGTATCTCCACCGCTGTCAAAAACCGTTACAATTGAGTTCACCCAACCAACTCCACTTTTTACTAAAGCCTTATTAACCACCGGCATTCCCGATCCGCCTCCTATGGTTACCACTTTAAAATTAGATTTGTTCATCTGTTTAATTATATAATCAAACAGATGTTAAGTCTTTTTAAAGAAATAAAACAGATACACAACAGGAAAGAGTTATTGATCCAAATGACCCTAAGGGAAATCAAATCCCGCTACAAACAATCAATCATGGGCTACTTTTGGGTCATTCTTAACCCATTTTTTCAAATCCTTATTATGAGTTTTGTTTTTTCAACCATCATACGAATACCAACTAATGCTAACGCAAACATACCTTATATCGTATTTCTGTACGTAGCCCTTTTACCCTGGACCCTGTTTGCTAGCTCCCTGTCTTCAGCCACTAACTCAATTGTTAACAATTCCAGCTTAATCACAAAAGTTTACTTCCCTCGTACCATACTACCCATAAGCGCTATATTTTCTAAAGTTATAGATTTCTTTTTTGCTTCGATTGTCTTGGTAATCTTAATGCTTATATATCAAGTTCCCATCAATCTAAATATAATCTGGATAATACCAATCTTTATAGTTCAACAAATATTTACATTAGCTTTGTGCTTAATCTTGTCAGCCACCAACCTTATATATCGAGACATCCAATACCTATTAACTCTCATCTTAAGCCTTTGGTTTTACTTAACTCCAATTGTCTATCCAACTGACATAGCTCCGGATAAATATAAGTTTATCTTTAAGCTAAACCCAATGTCTGTCATCATAAATGCATACAGACAGGCAATTTTATCAGGAAAAGTTCCAAACCTAGCTAGTCTACTTGTTGCAATATTCATATCTATATTAACCTTATTCTTAGGCTTCTTATATTTTAAAAAACAAGAAAAAACCTTCGCCGATAATGTCTAAGTCTATTAAAAAAATTACAATCTACTCA
>CAZBXB010000060.1:0-1929 GCA_964496075.1 uncultured Gammaproteobacteria bacterium | reverse complement strand
TGAGGTAGGCTGGAGAACAGAACCGTCTTTAGTTTTTTCTTTCTATAAAAATCAATTATTTTATGACGAGCCACTCCCATTATCCAATTTTTCTCCGACGATTTTCCTGAGAAACTTGGCAAACTGTTCCAGGCTGACAGCAATATTGTATTACTTAATTCTTCCGCGTCCTTTTCATCATTAATTCGTCGTTTTACATATCCAAACACAATCTTAAAATATTTTTTGTAAAACACGTCCATGTGCACCTAATTTACCACAACATAGCTTCCTGTCGTCAGTTTTTTGCTTTATTTCAAGATACCAATAGCATGTAATACAGAGCGAAACATAGCAATGAAATTGCTTTATACTTAACTATGGCCCTGTCTACTGCTGATCTGCAAAAATTATCTTGGCAAGCTAGACTTGATATCATCGATATGATCTACAAAAACGACGGTCATTTTGGCGGACCATTGTCCTGCCTGGATATTTTAATTTCTATCTATTTTTCTGGCGTTTTTAACTTTAGCAAAAATAAACCGTCCGTCAAGGATGATAATTTTATTTTATCAGCCGGCCATCTGGCTCCGGCTCTCTATACTGTTTTAGCTCACAAAGGCTACTTTCCTAAAAAACGTCTAGATACTTTTTCTCACTTTAAATCCTCTCTGCAAGGTCATACTTCTACTTCTGTTTCTGGTGTTCTATATAGTAGTGGCTCTCTTGGTCAAGGTCTTTCTTTCGCCTCTGGTCTGGCATTGGCGGACTTACACGATAAAAAGAAACGTACCACTCTCTGTCTAACTACAGACGCTGAACATCAAGAGGGTCAAATCTGGGAGGCAATTATCTTTGCCGCCAAATATAAACTGAAAAATTTAATCAATATTGTCGACAGAAACATGTATCAAATTGACGGTAGTACCGAAGATATTATGCCTCTTGGTGATTTAGCCTCAAAGTACATTAGATTTGGCTGGACAGTCAAAGAAGTTGATGGTCATGATTTCAAAAAAATACAAAAAATCTTTAAATTATCAAAACTTTCAGATTACCCCACCTGCATTATTGCTCACACCACTTTTGCCAAAGGTGTCCCTTTTGCCCATTATGATTACACTTATCATGATGTCAAAAATCTTGACGACAATCTTTATAAGTTAGCCAAACAAGAAATTGCCAAACACCTCAATTAGAGCTTCATTTGGAGCTACTCTTACTAAACTAGCTAAAAGCAACAAAAATATTTTTGTTGTCGATATCGATCTTAAATCATCTCTACATCTGGCTGACTTTGCCCAAAAATACCCCAAAAGATTTATAGAAGCCGGTGTGGCCGAAGCCAATGCCGCCGCTATTGCCGCCGGTCTGGCCAAATCCGGTAAAATCGTCTTTTTGACTTCTTTTGCCTGCTTTTCACCAGCCATTAACTGGGCCGTTATCAAACAATCTATTTGCTATCAAAATCTAAATGTAAAAATTATTGGTTCTCATTCTGGGCTTATGTCAGGCTCTCTTGGAGCCACTCATCAAATGCTAGAAGATATCGCCCTGACTCGTTGCCTTCCAAATATGGAAGTTTTTTCACCCTCCGATAGTATCGAGACAGGCAAAATCATTTCTGCCGTCACCAGGACTAAAAAACCATGTTACATCAGACTAGTACGGCCCGATACCCCTATCTTTTTCCCTCCCAGGTTGTCTTTTACTATTGGTAAATCCCAACTCCTGTCAACCGGTAAAGACCTAACTATCATTTTTCATGGCCCCATTGGCCATCAGGTTGTCGATCTTATCAACTCCGGCTGGACCAAAGCCAACAAAATTTCTATTGACCTTATCAACGCTTCGTCCATAAAACCACTCGATCAAAAAACCATTATCAGAAGTGTCAAAAAAACCAAAGCTCTTATAGTCTTAGAAGATCACCAAAAAGTAGGCGGG
>CAZBXB010000059.1:0-2060 GCA_964496075.1 uncultured Gammaproteobacteria bacterium | reverse complement strand
TTTGAAGTTTATGGTTGCGTTTGGTCAAATGAAGACAAAATAGAAAAGAAAGAATATAGACAATGGCGTTGGTATAAAGAGCAAATAGAGGTGATTGGTGGGTTAATAAGAACAGTGGATAAAGCATGTAGAAATAAATGGCAGATTGGTTTATAGGTAGGGCTGATGTCTGAGGTCCCAGTAAGGGTGGTTTGCCTGTTTTTTGCCAGCTCAAAAGAGTGTAGGCGTCGCGGCCCATATCATTGAAGAAGAAAAGAGATGAATTGATCTTGTAAAATCTGGTAAACAAAAACAGACCGATAAGGATGATAGGTAAAATAAGTGTTTTAGTTTTATGGGTCACTATGTTATTTTAGACATAAGAATATGAATAAGAAAGTTTTGATTGTGGGAGGCGCAGGTTATATCGGATCACATGTCAATAAAGAGTTAAATAAGGCCGGTTTTGAAACAATTGTGTTTGATAATTTGTCAAAAGGACATCGAGAGTTTGTTCGGTGGGGGGAGTTGTTCGAGGGTGATTTGGCTAATAAAAGTGATCTGGAGAGCTTGTTTGCTAAACACAAAATTGATGTAGTAATGCATTTTGCGGCTTTTATAGAAGTGGGAGAGTCTGTAACAGATCCGCAAAAATATTATTTGAATAATTTAAGAAATACTTTAAATTTGTTAGAGGTGATGAAGTCAAATGGTGTGAATAAGCTAATTTTTTCATCGACGGCTGCTATTTATGGTAATCCGGAATATTTACCGATTGACGAGAAACATCCAAAGTTACCTGTTAGTCCCTATGGCCGAGCTAAATTAATGGTGGAACAGATATTGGAAGATTATTCAAAGGCCTATGATTTTAATTATGTGGCCTTACGTTACTTCAATGCTTGTGGAGCAGATATTGAAGCGGAGATTGGTGAATGGCATGAGCCGGAAAGTCATTTGATTCCTTTGGTGTTTGATGCCGTGGTGGGCAAAAGAGAAAATATTAAAATATTTGGGACTGATTATGAGACAGAGGACGGTACTTGTGTTCGTGATTATATCCATGTGGTAGATTTGGCTAAGGCTCATGTGTTAGCACTAAAATATTTACTTGATGGCGGACAATCGGATTGTTTCAATTTGGGAAACGGTAAAGGTTTTTCAGTTAGACAAGTGATGGATGTAATTAAAAAGGTGACAGAGAAGGACTTTAGCGTGGTGGAGACTGACAGACGAGCCGGGGATAGTTCTGTATTGATTGCCGGCAGTCAAAAAATACAGGATAAGTTGGGATGGAAGCCTGAGTATAACTTGGAGCAAATAATAGAAAGCGCTTGGAAGTGGTATAAGAAGAAAAAAAAGATATAATTGTTTGTGGATAATTTAAAGAGTCGGTTTTATAAAACATTTGCCAATTTGCCACTTGGAGTAAGAAATGAAATAGTACTGGTGATAGATGGCCAGCCGATGACTTGGAATGTGATTAAGCTGGAGGTGGATACCGATAGTGTGTTGTCAAAAGAAGCTTTAAAAATGATGAGCGAATTAAAATTATTGAGAGAAATGAAATGAAAACAAGAGCAAACAAAAACAAAAAAGAAATAGTATTAGCCAGAGTAAGGGCTTATGATGATGATTTTGAACTAAGTGTGGGAAGTGGCGGTACTTTTTCTAGAGATGAAATAATTGAGAATATTGAAAAAGAGACTGAGATAGGACAAGAAATTGTTGAAATGCAGATGGAATATTTAAGAGATTTGATTAGTGGAGATATTTATAAAATTTTAGAAAATTGATGGTTTTGGTAACTCGACCAAACCATGATTTGCCGACTACCTATCTTTATCATTTTACTAAGGAAATAGTCAATTACTGTCAAAAGAAATCAACAACACTAGCAGATTTAAAAGGGAAAAAATCGAATAAGAAATTATTGCAGAGCTATGTGAGTAAAAATAAATTGGATTTTGTGTTTGTAAATGGTCATGGAGATGAGGGATGCGTGTGTGGTTATGATAATGAAATAATAATTGATAAATATGAAAAAGGTTTTAAAAACACAATTTTTTATTGCAGGAGCT
>CAZBXB010000058.1:0-2292 GCA_964496075.1 uncultured Gammaproteobacteria bacterium | reverse complement strand
TAACCAAACATTACCATGATTATTTTTCTTATATTATTTCTATCTTTGTTTGCCTCACCCGCTATAGCCGCCGATATCGAAGTAGTATGTCCCGATGACCCAAGTTCAAACCCTACCAGTCTAAAATGCAGTCTAACTCCAGATAATATCCCCTTATTTGACGAAAAAAATATTGCTCCTGGTTTTGTCTCTTTACCAAGGACAATTTCTGTTGACAATCTGCTCACTTCGGGTAGTGATGGCCTAATTTTAAGTATTACTGGCGGTTCACCAATTCCAATATATGACGGTCCACTGATTTTTACTGGCCAAAGCCTAGGTCAAATTGACATTGGTTCTACCAGGCACTATCTCTGGACTGTTTCTTTTCCCCAGTCTGCTGGCAACGATTATCAGTCACTTTCGACCACATTTGATATTAATCTCAATTTTACTTGTGCCGATAATTCAAATTGGCAACCACCGGTTATCAATCCAACTCCGACAACCACCGATTCAGATGGTACGACTGCTGGTGCTTCAACCACGTCAAGCTCCACCAGTTCATATCAATGCAACGATCCCATGCCCGGTATACCATCAAATCTAACCGCCACTGTTCTTGGTGGGGGACAAGTCAAACTAGACTGGACTCACGCCAATCCTCCATATACTTCCTATCTAATTGCCTACGGTTTCGATAAAGACACTTTTCTCTATGGCAATCCCAACATTGGTCTAAGCAATACCTATACTGTTTCCGGTTTAACCCCGGGCGCCCAATATTGTTTTTACGTCAGAGCCCAAAATGGCTGTATGCCCGGTGATCCCTCAAATACAGTTTGCGTTGGTTCTGTCGCTGTGCCTATTGTTGAAACCACTCCGCCCGCCGGTTTCCAGCCGGAGATTTTAGGCGAAACTACCGATAAATCTGCTACCGAATCAGGTTTTGATTTGTCAGACATCATGGGAGCAGAAGATCAATGCCCGACCAAATATATCCCTCTTCTGTTTATTATTGCCCTTTTATTAAATAGTCTTTATTTTTACAAAAACCCCAAAGGTAACCTTATCTTTCCCGCCCTTACTTCTTTTTCCACTGGCCTTATCGATTGGTTTATCTTACGAAAAGCTTGTTGTCTGATTCCCGATATTTTCTGCCAATACTTTTTTGTCGGCAATATTATTTCTTTGTTTGTTCCCAAATTATTTTTTAGGAAAACTAAAAAAAATAGTTAAATATGGCTAAGCCAATCGAAGCTATTTTAAGCAGAGTCAGGACTGTGACTTCACATACAGATTTCAGTTTACCGGTACCACGAGAAGAGGTTCAAAATTCATTGATTTTATATATAGATTTTAAATCGAACACGTCAGACACAGATGTTAAAGATTTTGAAGAATTAGTCTGTGCAAATTGTCCTTCTCGTTTTCGTTTCGGTCAGGCTACTTGGATAGAAAATTCCCTCACCATAGTTTGTCTTCCCAGAGCGGGTAATAGAAATTGTCTCAATCTTATCCAACCACCAATCACCTAACCTCTTCTACAAATCAACTCTAATTTGTCCTATACTGAAGTTGTGGCCAAACTTCTGTCCGTCCTCTTTGTTCCCCAGAGGAAAAACAACTATAAAGCTCGTTTAGCTCAGCCCGGTTTCTTAGCTATCTTTCTCTGCCTCTATATCCTCAATCAATCTATTATCCGCTCAATTTCTATAGCACACCCCGGTGTTTTGGGTTTCTCTTCAGAGATTACCGCCGCTAAAGTTCTTGACCAAACCAATCAGCAAAGAATTCAAACTGGTCTCGAAGCTCTTCGCTATAGTGATACCTTATCAAAATCAGCCCAAGCTAAAGCCGAACACATGTTTGCCAACAATTACTGGGCTCACAATGCTCCTGATGGCACCTCTCCTTGGGATTTTTTCAAGCAAGTTGACTATCAATATCAAATTGCCGGTGAAAATCTGGCCAAAGACTTTTACGACACTAGCAGTATGCTGTCTGCCTGGATGAAATCACCCACCCACAAAGATAACATCCTAAATTCAAAATACAAAGAAATCGGTATTGGTGTTGTCAATGGTACTTTATCCGGTATTAAGACTACTCTGGTAGTCCAACACTTTGGCACACCTCTAAATGATAATTTACTAAGCCCCATCACCCCGCCACCCCAGCTTCAGGTCCAAGGTGAGCAGGTCGAAACCCTCGATTATCGTTCACAGCCAAAAATCAATCCTCTTACTTTAAGTAAGTTTATCGGTGGCGCTATCTTCGCCCTCATGGTGGTCGTTCTCTTTATCGACGGAT
>CAZBXB010000057.1:0-2480 GCA_964496075.1 uncultured Gammaproteobacteria bacterium | reverse complement strand
ATTTGTTCTCTAAGGTGGGCGTAAGTGGTTTCCATAAAGATAAAATAGGCAAGAACGCCTTGATCTTTAAAATGTTGACCAATTTTTTGATACATATCCTTAAGGATATTTCTGTATGCAACAGAAGACATGGAGGGAATGGGGCTATGGAGGGTAAAAGGTAAAGTGTTGGGGTTGTCGGGCTTCCAATGAAGAGAGATATCATAACCATTAAAAACCATATTGGACTCTTCATACACACTCCAAATACCAACACCCGTGTCTTCTTTTTTGTCTGTGGTTAGACTCTCATGTCTTTTGCTACAGTCTGTTTTGGTATAACCAGTTTCATGTTCACACCAATTGTAGTTTGAACCATTTTGATTCTTTGTTGGATAACGCATGGCGTCTGTATCTGGGCTAGCTATACCTGTCCAATCAGGTCTATTCCAAAACCAGCCTGTTTTTGAATAGTAGGAAAAAGGATATGCGACTTGACCACCATAGGCGCTAGGATTAGGATACAAGATTACCTGAATGTTATTTGCTTTGGATAACCTAACAACATCGTCGAAATAAGAAAAAGAATAATCATCCACAACCTGACTTAGGGTTCTTGAGTTTTCAGGTAAAACGGGGTAGTTGTTAATTGTTTTTAAAGGCTGAATCTCTTTCCAGTCCATTAGTAAAAGAATAGCGTCTGGTTTATGTTTTGTAATCATGTTGTCAAAGTCTTGTTTTAAGTCGGCAAAATCATCGCTTGAATTGTAGTTTATAAATTTGACTCCTCCTATTGGAGGTCCATACGCCCAAGGAGAGATTCTGGCTGGCCACCAAAGAACATAATTTTTGACAGTGGCGGCTTGGGATGGATTGACAAAAACACAAAGACTGATGGAGACAATCACAACAAAGAAGATTAAAAACTTTTTAAACATGTGTAGTTAATTTTACATTAGAAAAGATTGGTAAGTAAGAAAAGAAATAAAAATGTTATTCTAGATTTATGGGAAAGCAAAATGTAGTTGGTATAATAGTGTTCGTTGGAGCAGTGATGTTAGGGGCATTGTGGACGTATCCAAGTGTGGCACTCAAACAAGATGAAGTTGATTTGAATATAAAAAGCGAATTTTTAGAAGGAGAGATGGCCGGTATATTTAATAATAAAACAATTGCTGTACCAAATGAAGAAATTAAAAAAAATTTGGAAGGAGAAGTGCTGGCAGAGACAAATGGAACAAATAAAAAAATTGAGGTTGATTTAAGCAAGCAAAAATTATATGCATACGAAAATGGGCAGAAAATATTTGATTTTTTGATATCTTCAGGAACATGGAATAGAACACCAACAGGCGAATTTAAGATATGGACTAAAATAAAATCGCAAAAAATGTCCGGAGGATCAAAAGAACTGGGAACATATTTTTATTTACCAAACGTGCCCTATATTATGTTTTTTTATAATGACCAGGTACCCAAACAGATGGGTTATAGTACCCATGGAACTTACTGGCATAATCAATTTGGCAAACCGATGTCTCATGGCTGTATAAATATGATATCTGCAGAAGCAAAAGTGCTCTATGAGTGGGCAGATATGGATACACCAATTGTAATATATGGAAAAATGCCTGTAATTAATTTACCCTGGGCAACTATTTAGAGTCAATAAACTTGATTGTGGCTACCAATATCCAGAAAGAGAGCCTTGTTTGATGATAATTTTAAATAGATAATACGGATATCTCCAGTGACAGAGAAAGACATATATTTGTTTTTTGAGCCGGTTAACTTGTGGTTCTTTAGAGTAGGGTTAGAATGGTCATTTTTAAACAAATTTAATCTTTGAATAAATCTTTTTTCTAAATTGGAATGGTTTTTGATGCGTTTCTGGTAAGATTTCTTAAAGTTTGAATGAAATTCGACTAACATGTCTAGCTATTTAAATATTTGAGAAGATCGTTTGAATTATCGAAAGATTTAGGGATAACTTTACCAGATCTAACATCATCAACCATTTTATCGTAACGAATGACAGCTCTTGGAGATAGATTTACTGACGTGTTGATAAGAGAAGGAACAATGGTTTGATTCTTAATTTGAACTAGAGTAAATCTAATAAGTTCTTGAAGAGATGAAAATCCCATATTTTTGGCAAGAAAAGTAACTTCGTCTCTGAAAGACTTGTCAACAGGAACTTGGACAATGGTTGTTTGTTTCATATATATAATTATAATGGTTTTATAATGGTTGTCAATCGATGAGTTTATTGATAGCTATTTTTTGCCTAACTTCTTTTAGAGTGCTGACAACTACTTTTCTGGCTCTCTTGGTACCTTCAATAAGAATTTCTTTGGCGACTTTTGGTCTATCTTCATAATATTTTCGTTTTTCACGAATTGGTTTTAAAAAATCATTTAGGACGACAAAAAGGTTATCTTTGACTTCTTTATCCCCTACTTTACCGACTTTATATCTTTCCTTAAGATCGGCTACTTCAT
>CAZBXB010000056.1:0-2683 GCA_964496075.1 uncultured Gammaproteobacteria bacterium | reverse complement strand
TTTTACTTTTTTTGCTTTTTTATTTTCAGCAGGTTCAAGTATTGTTTCTTTTTTCTATGGTGACAAGATAGTCTTGGCCCTAAACAACGCCAAGCCAGCCTTAAGGCAAGATTATTTTGATTATTACACTGCCGTCGAAAACTTAAGTCTTGCTAGCCAAATCCCTATGCCAAAAATCTATATAATCGACAGTCTGTCTCCAAATGCCTTTGCCACAGGCAATAGCCCTAAAAATGCTGTTATTTGTACTACCACCGGTTTACTTGAAAAACTAAACAGATCAGAGCTTGAAGCGGTTATCAGTCACGAACTATCGCATATTAAAAACTACGACACCCGACTGATGACTATCGTCTCTGTCCTTTTGGGTACTCTTACTATTTTAATCAACTCAACCAGAAGAAGTAGCATCAGAGGTAAAAGAAATAAAGATTCTTCGGCCATCTTTCAACTTCTTGGTTTGGTTTTAATCATTTTTGCTCCCTTAATTGCCCGACTCATTCAATTTGCCATCAGTCGACAAAGAGAATATCTGGCCGATTCTGCTGGAGTCAAGCTTACCAGACAACCACAATCTCTAATTTCAGCTCTTCAAAAAATATCTTCTGATCCAAACATTTTAACCCAAGCCTCAACTGCTACAGCTAGTCTTTATATCACCAACCCGTTTAAGGGCAATAAACTGGCTAGTCTGTTTTCTACCCATCCACCAATAGAAAAAAGGGTTCAAGCTCTAAACCAGATGCTGTAATTACAGCAAATTGTCCGCATTTTTCAACTTAGATACCTTTTGTCCCATTGTAAATTAAAATATGAAAATTGAAAATTGACTATATGGCAAATTTTGTTCATCTACATGTTCACACTGAATATTCCCTCCTAGATGGCCTTAATAAAATTAAAAAACTCGTCACTAAAATCAAAGATCTAGGTATGAAATCAGTTGCCATTACTGATCACGGCAATCTCTACGGTGCTATTGAATTTTACAAAACATGTCAAAAAGAAGGTATCAAGCCCATCATTGGTTGTGAAATGTATTTATCTCCCAAGAAAGTTGACATCAAAACACCATCAAATAAAAAAAATTATCACCTCACCCTTCTAGCAAAAAATAATCGAGGTTATAAAAACTTAATGAAGCTAGTCAGTCTATCTCATCTTAAAGGCTTTTATTACAAGCCGAGAATTGATTTTGGACTTCTTAAGAAATATCACCATGATCTTATTTGCCTGTCAGGCTGTATTCAAGGAGAGATAGCCCAAAAAATAATTGATAACAAGATTGAATCTGCCAAAAAAACCGCTCTAAAATACCAAAAGCTATTCAAAGATGATTTTTATCTCGAAGTCCAGTCTCATCCTAATTTTAAAGAACAAGATATTGCCAATCGAGAAATATTTGCTATAAGTCGTCAACTCGGTATCCCTCTAGTAGCCACTAACGATGCACATTATCTTGAAAAAGGTGATGCCTTTGCTCAAGATGTTTTAATGATGATAAGTACCCAAACAACTATTGAAAACAAAAATCGTCTTAGCATGATCGATATTCCCGATTTCTATATAAAGTCACCAAAAGAAATGTCTAAGCTTTTTGAAAAATATCCGGATGCCATAAAAAATACTTCAGAAATAGCCGATAAGTGTGACATAAACATAGAAATTGGCAAATGGTATTTTCCAGAATTTAAACTTCCCAAAAACGAAACTAATCAAAGCTTGCTTATCAAAAAAACATATCTTAAAGCAGAAGAGTTATATGGAAAATCTCTATCAAAACAAATAAAGGATCGACTTGAATACGAACTAAAAATCATTTGCTCAAAAGGTTATGCCGCCTACTTTTTAATTATGGAAGACTTTATTAAGTGGACCGAAGTAAACGATACTGCCGTCAACACAAGAGGCTCAGCTGCCGGCTCCCTTGTTTCCTACGTTCTTGGTATCACCTCGGTTGATCCTCTTGTTTATCAACTACCCTTCGAAAGGTTTTTAAACAAACAAAGACCTAGCCCACCGGATATTGACCTCGATGTCTCAGATGACAAAAGGCAAGACATGCTTTATCACATCATAGATCAATATGGTAAAGAGTCGGTCGCCCAAGTCTGTACTTTTGGTAGAATGATGGCCAGAGGTGCCGTCAGAGATGTTGCTAGAGTTTTGGGTTATGAATATGCCGTCGGTGACAGGATCAGCAAACTTATACCCATGGGATCGCAAGGTTTTCCCATGACAATCGAAAAAGCTCTGGATACAACTCCTGAGCTAAAAAATATCTATGACACCGATTCCGACGCTAAAAGAATTATTGATGTTGCTACCCAAATTGAAGGTTGTGCCAGACATATTAGTGTTCATGCCTGTGCTTTAGTCATTAGTCCCACCACTCTGGCCGATTTCTGTCCAGTCCAAATCGAATCCGGTGGAGACAAGACTATTACTCAATACGAAATGCACGCTATCGAAGATGTTGGTCTTATTAAATTCGACATTCTCGGTATAAGAAACCTGTCAATCTTAAGCCATGCAGTCATCAACGCCAGAAAAACAAAGAAAATTAAAATAGACTTAAGAAAGATTCCCGTCGACGACATAAAAACCTTTAAGATGCTCACTAAAGGTAATACTATGGGTGTTTTTCAATTAAGTAGTTCCGGCATGACTAAATGGATAAAAC
>CAZBXB010000055.1:1277-2696 GCA_964496075.1 uncultured Gammaproteobacteria bacterium | reverse complement strand
GTTTCATTTGCCTGTATTAACTCGCATTTTAAGGTCTTTGTTATATTTCCAATTTCTGGTGGTATTGTCATCATAGTATTTCAGTATTTTGAGACGATAGAAGACAGCTAGGGCATCCATAAGACAGTCTTTGATGGTCTTATAGGTTTTACCATTTAGATGAAGATCTTCAAATTTATAATTGAGTTTTATTGGCGCTTCATAGATTTTAGTAAAGCCAAGATGTTTGGCGACTGCCAACATTTCAAGATCAAAAGCAAAGTTTTTAACCAGTAGTCTTGGCGAAATTTTTTTTAAAACTTTGGCTTTGTATATTTTGATGCCGGCTTGAGTATCTTTTACTTTTATACCCAGGAGGAATTTGGCAATTATTTGGGCACCAAAACTTAAAATACGTCTATCTAGAGGATAAGTAACTTGACTAGCCGGATGTCGTTTGGAGCCAACTATGACATCGGCTTTGTACCACTCGAGGTGTTCGAGGAGCATTGAGATGCCGTTTGGATTTATTTCCATACCGGCGTCTAAAAAAGCAATATAATCTCCCCTACACTTATTAATACCGTATCTAATGGCATAACCTTTTCCGTAGTTTTTATTATAACCGTGAGCCTTAATTTTAGTAGAAGTAATTGATTTGATTAATTTGTATGAGTTGTCTTCATGTTTACCATCAACGACGGCAATGATTTCGTAATCGTATCTGATTTTGGCTAGAGTTTGATCTATTTCGATAAGGTCTTCAACAATAGTTTTTTCCTGTTTGTAGACAGGGACAATAACCGACAAGAAGTGTTTATGGTTTTTCATTTTTTAAGATTGCCAGTCTATAGACTGATAAAGTTTGTAGGGCTACTTGTTTCCAAGAAAAAGTAGCTGAGTGTTTTAGGCCTTCTTTGGAGAACTTTTGTCTAAGTGATTTGTTTGTCCAAAGTTTTTTAAGAGCATTCTGAATACTCTTTTGTTTATTTGGATTAAATGGTTGACCGTGATAGTTGGTAATTTCTCCTACTGAACTTTTAAGACTGTAGGCGACTGGACAGCCACAAGACATGGCGTCAAGAACCGGAAGGCCGAAACCTTCGGCGATGGATGGTTGGCAATATATGGTAGCCAAGCTATAGATATTGATAAGATCATGGTTGTTTATAAAACCGGTCAGAATTATGTTTTTATGCTTTTTGACTGTTTTTTGGAGCCAGACTAAGTCTTTATTCCAGGGGTGTTTGACAACTTCTGTTTGAGTAGCTGATGAGCCAACGATAACCAATGGATAGTTAAGAGATAAACAAGATTTTACCAATCGAGGGATGTTTTTGTTCCAATTAATATCACCAACATATAAAACAAATTTTTTTGGTAAATTGTATTTTAGGCTGGTAGTTTCTAGTATTTTTTTGTCTTTTATTGGTTTAAAAG
>CAZBXB010000055.1:0-1177 GCA_964496075.1 uncultured Gammaproteobacteria bacterium | reverse complement strand
AGTTTGAAGGGGTCGAAATAAGGATAGTGAACAAGATCAAAGTTACTAATATCTGACTTAGAGTTAGTGATTAATCTTATATCGTAATTTTTGTAATCAGGATTGTTTTTAACTTCTTTTTGAAGAACGTCTACCAGATATTTAGTATAAAAGCCGACTCCCCTTTTGGAGTTTTGATCTATCGTAGGCGATATGTCAATGGCAATTTTATATTTTTTCATGACCAATCTTTCTTCAGATCTAAATGTCGGTTGTTTTTTTTAAGCTCCAAATATTTTATATAGGAAATTGGGAATCTTAGAGATGAATACCATGAGAAAATAAGGCCAGGAAAACCGTCAACAAAGCCTTTGTGACGGATATAAGTTAGTAAGAACCAGTGAAATGGTTTTAATATTAAAAAGCTTAATGGGTTTGGTGCTTTTTTTTGAGTGACTAATTCTTGAGCCAAAAGGGCTGTGTATCGATTATTTCTCTGAATATATCTTGAGAAAGAGGTGTCGGCAAAGTGCAATAAGTCATTTTTAAGATGACCGATCTTACCATTAACTTCAACTTGTTCGTGAACCGAGACGCAAGGAAGGTAGCCTTTACCTTTTTTAAATAATCTAATAACTGAATCCGGATATTGACCACCCTTTTTGAGAAATCTGCTTAGAAACCAATTTCTTCTATTAATCCAAAAGGCGTTTTCGAGTGTATCAGGGTTATTAACTATTGAAATAATCTCCCTTTTGAGCTTAGTAGAGACTCTTTCGTCGGCATCTAACTGTAGTATCCAATCGGATGTGCAAGCATTAATAGCCATTTGTTTATTAATGTGGAAGATGGGCTTATTAGTGGTTGAGATAACTTTGACGTTTCTGTAGGTTTTGGCAATTTTTACAGTGTTGTCCGTAGAGTTACCGTCAACTATTACAATTTGGTTAAGCCAAGAAAGTTGATCGAGGAATTCTTTGATATTATGCTCTTCATTGTAAGTGGCAGTAGCAACTGACAAGTTTAGTTTGGTCATTTAATATATATTTTAAAGGCCGGAGCGTTATTTGGGAAATTTATAACTTGAGAGGGAGATATGGGAATAGTTTCGCCTGAGGCTACAACTAATGAATTTTGAGGAACTAAAGACCAGTCGGGAATGTTAAAAACAATATTGTCGATTGAGCTGACAGTCGAA
>CAZBXB010000054.1:0-3127 GCA_964496075.1 uncultured Gammaproteobacteria bacterium | reverse complement strand
TAAATCTACCCCCGACTATACTTTTCTTCAATCCTGGGCCTGGGGGCAAGTTAATCAACATATGGGGGAATTTGTTTGGCATCTAGCCGTTTTCGATCAAGACAAACTAATCAGTCTTTGTCAGGCCTTCACTCAAACAGCCAAAAGAGGCAAGATTCTTTTTGTTCCTCACGGACCTCTGTTTCTTTCACCACCAACTCTATCTCAACTCAAATATTGGCAGTCCAACTTCAAAAAAATTGCCAGCCAAAACAATTGTTTATGTATCAGAATTAGCCCGCTTTTAGAAAATACCCCTCAAAACCAAAAATTATTTAAAACACTTTCTTTTCGTCGCGCTCCTGTCATTATGCATGCTGAAGACACCTGGTTGGTCGACTTAAGAGGGGATGAGGCCACCATCCTTTCCTCTATGCGAAAAACCACCAGAAATCTAATCAAAAAAGGACTAAGACAAGAGCAAGTTTGGGTCAAGCAATCTACTGATATTGAAGATATTGATACTCTTTACAATCTTCAACTGGAAGTTGTCAAAAGAAATAATTTTGTTCCTTTTTCCAAAAGCTATCTAAAAACCGAAGCCAAAAATCTATTTCAAGATAATTTGGCCAGTCTTTTCATCGCGGGTGTTGATAATACACCACTTGCTTCTGCTCTAATTATCTTTTTTGGCAAATTCGCTTTTTATTATCAAAGCGGTTCAATTTCTTCAAAATATCCTGTCAATTATTTACTTCAGTGGCAGGCTATCTTAGAAGCTAAAAAACGTGGTTGTCAATTTTACAATATGTGGGGTATTGCTCCCGAAAACAGTCGCCCAAATCATCCTTGGCACGGTTTAACAATTTTTAAAACAGGTTTTGGTGGCTTTTCCAAACTTTACATGCCTAGTCAGGATTATATTATTAGTCCCAAATATTGGCTTATGTATTTAATTGAAAAAATACCCAAAACCTGGCGTCAAAAACTCACCTCAGTAAATCACCCTCCATCACCACCCAATCGTATTTATTAGACAGTTTATTAATTGTTTTTTGATATTTCGACTCATCTTCCAAAAACCACAGTTTTGTTTTCGTTTTAGATCTACCTACTCCCACCTGCATACTTCTGGTCATTTCAGATTCTTTCACCAACACCACTTCATCAAAAATATCCCCTGCTTTTTTACCTAGCAACTGGTGAACTGACTTTGTCTCTCTTTTTATACCAAGTATCCCCGGTGTTACCAAAGCTTTCTTTCCACCAGCCTCTTTCATGTCTCCGATCATTTTTTCAAAAGCAAATTTATTATTTGCTCTCGTATCGTCTATTACAATTCCTTCCCTCGTTTTTATTAGTTTTAAATAACCCTCCTTTGCTTCAATTTTAGCTATCGTATTTGCAATTTTCTTTGCCGGAATTCCCATCATTAGCCCCATACAGACAGCCATAGCAATATTTTCAATATTGACTCGACCAAACAGTTTTGTCTCAAACATATAATTTTTTGTTTTATGTTTTACCCAAAAAACGCTTTTGCTTTTCCCCATCTTTACTTTATTTATCCAAAAGTCCGCCCTTTTACCTTCAAAAGACATTTTTATCACTTCTTTGTATTTCTCCACTCCTTCAATTTGTTTTTTTATTTCCTCATCATCCCAATTAACCAGCACTCTGTTTTTGTTCTCCATTTTATCTACCAATTCAAAGTTTGCTTTAAATATATTTTTAATTGAACCAAGTCTTTCTATGTTGTCACTACCAATATTTATTATCATCGCCCAATCTGTTTTCACTAATTTGGTCATTTGTTTTATATCTCCCTTAGCAAAAGCCCCCATTTCCACCAAAAAATACCTAACATTTTTCTTCACCTGCCCATCAACGGTTCTAATTATGTCCATCAAAGTATTTCTTCCTCGTCCGGTTTTTATTGTTTTGCCTTTACTGGACAGTATTTCAAACAAAATTTCTTTTACCGCGCTTTTCCCATAACTACCAGCAATTCCTACTATTTCGATTTTTTCAAATCTCCTTAGTTTTTTTGATTTTTTAATTGCCACTAGTGTTAATATCCACCTTTCCAATTGCTTTACAAAAACACCTGCTGGAAATAGTATAAATATCGGCCAGATGTTTAAAAATATAAATATTACTATCGCCACACTCAAAGGTAATGTTTTTACTGTTAAAAAGTACACAAAAGCTAATCCAATCACATACATAGCCATATATGCTTTTACTTTGTATGTTTCCGCCAAGCTCCCTTTTTGTTTGGAAAAATCAAAAAATTTTGTCAGCTTCCTTCTTACATATCTAACAGGCCAGTATTGCTCTTGTTGTAATATTTCCAAATCTAATATTAATGGTATTTCAAAACCTTTTCCCACATTTAATTCTAGCAACAAAAAAACTTGATAAAATACACCATGTCAAAACTCCTCCTTATCGATTCCCACGCCGTCATTCATCGTGCTTTTCATAGTATTCCCAAGCAGCTTACTTACCAAGGAAAACCAGTTAATGCCATGTATGGTTTTTATTCCATGCTCTACGCTGCTCTGGAGAATTTAAACCCTAAATATCTTGTCTTTTGCCTGGACTCTCCAGGCCCAACCTTCAGAGATAAAGAATATATTGCTTATCGAGCTCAACGCAAACCGGCCGATCCCGACCTAAAACATCAGTTTCCCTTAATTATCGATAGTCTTAAGACTTCCGGCCTGACTTACTTTTCCATGGGTGGTTACGAAGCCGACGACATCCTTGCCACCATCTCCAAACTTGCCATTCAAAAAAAGAAGGATTTAGAAGTTTTCATCATTACCGGCGACAAAGATTTAATGCAACTTGTTACTAAAAAGGTCAAACTTTTTATGCCGGTTCGCGGTTTAACTCAAACCAAAACTTACGGACCAAAAGCAGTTAAACTTCGTCTCGGTGTTACACCTGCTCAAGTCGTCGATCTTAAGGCCTTAATGGGGGATCCGTCCGACAATTATCCCGGAGTCACCGGTATCGGTCCCAAAACAGCCACTAGTTTGCTGGATACATACGACAATTTAGACAATATATACAAGAACTTAAAAGACATTAAACCATCTATTCGTACCAAATTAGAACGGGACAAAGACAATGCCTATTT
>CAZBXB010000053.1:0-3142 GCA_964496075.1 uncultured Gammaproteobacteria bacterium | reverse complement strand
TTTTTTTATTAAGGCAGTAAAATAAGAATAAAAATGAAAGAAAAAATAGCGGTAAACACCGCAATCCTAACTTTGTCCAAGGCGCCGAGCATCTTAAAAAACACCTTGCTTTAAATTCTAAGCATAATATTTCCTTTGGATTAAAGTCTTGATTGCCATTTCTCTTTTTTCTGCGGAGTTTATTCTCCTTGTGGCTGCCGCTACGTCAAGCGGATCGGCACCTTCAGTAGTGAGCTCTCCCGATTCAAAAGTTGCCCTGTCCGCTATCTTGTGCCTGTCACGAAGTAGAATAACTGCAGTTTTGAAACCCAATCCTAGTAATTCCCCTTTTTTCCTCATCTGTCATACTATAAGACTTATTTTCTGCTAAATCAACGCCTTGATTGATTATGAGATTAGTAAAAACAGATTAATTTACATAGACTATTTCAATATAGGTCTAGCAATTAAAGCTATCCGATGGGTGTATTCCAGCCTCTTTTTTTAACACCGCTCTGGCCGGATCTATTACCACTTCGGTAAAGCCCCACATATAAAATCAATTTTAATATCACCAATACTCATCAAACAAATTGTATCAGCACATGAGAAACTTCAACCAGATTTATCTGGCTTATAATTAAATATGGCCAGAGTCGTTTTAGTCAATTTACCTTCAAGAAAGTTAGTTTATTTGGACACCAATACTAAGATTGGAGCTCAAGCTTCAGATTAAACCTTTTAAACCTCAAGTAATTGTCGTTTCTGCCAAAACTCCAGCTTATCTACTAAAGTCCAATTGGTAAGCTCACTATACTTCCAATCTTTCAATATTTTATTTATAATAAAACTATTACTTTCGTTTAAGCAATAATCTTATGACATCTGCCCGGTCTACTAAAACACCCGTCAAAAAAAACAAACTAAGCAAAGATAAATTTTTTCTATTTTCTCTAATTTGGTGTCTGTTATTAATTTCACTATCTTTTTTATTAAATATTTTTTTCCTAACCTCACTAGCCCTGCTTCCCATCGCTATCTACGAATTTATCCGTACAGAAGGCAAAAAAAACACTAAGCCTTTATCTTTAGTAGTAGTAACCATCCTTCTTTTCCAGTTTATACATGACAGCAACATCTATGTGTTTAATTTTGATTTAAGTTTACTATTAAACATTCTGCCGGTTACTTTATCAAAACAAACTGATCCGTACATATTTTTAAGTGTAATAATTTTGCTAATTTGTTCTCTGTTATTGATCAAATATACTTGGGGCAGTATCACAAAATTCTTGGCGATCCTATTACTGGTAGGGTCTCTGATTCAGGCCTCTTTATTTTGGTCAGAAATTAAAGTATTTATTGACAGTCAAGAGGGTAAAATGCTTTTAAATCAGCAGTCAGACAAAATCAAAGACAATCTATTTTACCGTCTCAAAAGAGAACTACGCTAACGCCTTCTTAAAGTAAACTTATATATCTTTGGAAATAAGCTTTATTATTGGCCCATCCAAAATAATATCTCCCAAGCCTCCCATTGGATAAACAATGTGCATATTAGACTTACTCACTTTCACTTGAGCATCCATACCTTTTATACTAAAAGACCCCATCCCTCCCGAATCTAAAGTAAAACTAGTAGTGTCCCCGGACTGATCGACCTTGTGTGTTCCGTCTGGAAATTCAACCACCCACACCCATTCCCAAGCCCCGGTCCAATTGGCGGTTACCGGATCATCTCCACACGCCTTCAAACTTATTCTCATTTCCCAGTTAGCCTGGTTACCGCCAAGAATATCACTATCTTTGACTTCCAAAAATGAAGTATATATTTGCCCTTTTTTCCAGCTACCACCGGTACATTCAGAGCAAGTTTTATAAGGCAAGGTTTCTACCACGGCCACATCAATCTCGCAACAACCTACGTCACATGGGCCAACATTCCACTCGCCGTTAACCTCGTCACAGGAATCATGTGGCATTTGTTCTTTTACCTTACAGTCAAACTGGCAGCAACCCAGCTTACATTCTTCCGAATTTTCACAACTGCCTTTGACCCACTTACGGCCACCCAATTGCTCACAAACCAGTTTGTCGTATTCTTTACATAGGGGCAGACAGCAACCGACCGTATCTTCTTTCGAATCATCAAGCTGCTCAATCATTCCGTTGAAAATCTGTAAATCATCTCTTTCTGTTGCTATCCCATAGGCATGAACACCACCAGCCACTAATAACAAGCCAACTACCCCCACTGCTATTTTTTTAAAAGGAAAAGATTTCTTTTTCATAAATAAACAATCATTATAATAATCAACTTTAGCATAATTACGGAACGAACAAATATAATTAATATTGATACATTAAATTAACATTAATCATTGGAGAATTTTTATGAAAATCAATAAAATATTTATGTTTACTCTTATTAGCTTGTCAGCCGTAGTCTTGGGGGGTTGTCTAAAAAAGGAAGACACTACTAGTTCTGGCTTGATAGATACAGCCAAAGAAAAAATCGCAGACGCGGTAGAGACTAACAAGTCAACTTATTGTGTTATGGAAATCACTGGAGGCGGCACCGTAGAGACTTGGACCAAAGGTGAAAAAACCAAGGCCTATGGTACAAATATGGGCGGCGGTGCCGGCATGGGCTATATGATTAGTGATGGCCAGTGGACTTATATGTGGGTTGAAGGCCAGACAAAAGGTTCAAAATACCCTGTCACAGAGGAAGAAACTCCCAGATCTGAGGGAGAAGACTACCAAGGTGAAATGCCCGATCGTGATGCGCAAAAAGAACTAGCCGATTATCAAATTGGAAATTTTAACCAAGAGTGTAGTCAAGAAAACATTCCTGATAGCACTTTTGTACCACCGGCAGGAGTTGACTTTGTCGACATGATGGAAAAAATGGGTGGAAGTATAGAAGATTTTAAGAACTAGACTATATTCATAGTTCTTTTTGACAGGCCACAAAATCTCTTCGAACTGATCCATCCATAAGGATAGGCTGTTGTCTCGCCACCAAAAACCCCCGGTAACGACCGGGGGTTAGTTAAAGTCAAACAAATTTAATATTTATTTCCGCCACCACCACTGTATCCACCGCCACCAGATCCGCGTGAGAAATTATCTCTTCGGGGTGGTCTATCTTCCATTGGTC
>CAZBXB010000052.1:0-3689 GCA_964496075.1 uncultured Gammaproteobacteria bacterium | reverse complement strand
TGTTGGTGGTAACTATATGGTTAACGCTGGAGATAGTTTGTGGAAAATTGCTGTTAGAAGGTATGGAGATGGTTACAAGTGGGTTGATATTGCTAGTGCTAATGGTATTGAGGTACAAGTAGCTGGACAAATCGAGGTTGGTCAGGAATTGGTATTGCCGGATTTACAAGTAGTCGTATCAAATCTTCCAACCGAACATAGTGTGGTGGCCGGAGAAAGTTTATCTTTGATTTCACTTAATTATTATGGAGATATGTTTGCCTGGGACAAAATATATCAAGCAAATATGAATGCGATAAGTAATCCGAATTTAATTGAGATTGGGATGGTATTGGTAATACCAGAATAACTAGCTTTACGTGATAAAATCTGATGGTGCGGCTATAGTTTAGTGGTAAAACATGTCCTTCCCAAGGATAGGTCGAGAGTTCGATTCCCTCTAGCCGCTCTGATTTGCCAGGATAGCTCAGTTGGCTAGAGCGAGGCTTTCGTAAAGCCTAGGTCAGGAGTTCGATTCTCCTTCCTGGCTCTTTTTGATATAATTTGTAGATGAAATTTAAGCAATCGAGGAGTACTGTGGTAACAGATAAAACGAAAGTAGTGCGTAGAAAGACTTTTTTATTAGGTTTGTTTGTGGTGGTTTTGTTGGTTTCAATTGTCTTGTTTGGTGTACCTCTTCTGGTAAAATTCTCGGTGTTTCTGGGAGATAGAAAAAATAGTGGTGAAATATCTAAAAATGATGATACTTTGCCACCATTGGCTCCAAGAATTTTCGTCCCTTTTGAGGCTACAAATAGTGCAGCTTTAAGCATTACAGGAACGGCTGAAATTGGCACTTTGATTGAATTGATCAAAGACGATGTATTGCTGGATACAATGAGCACTGACGAAGGTGGTGATTTTTCTTTTGAAAACATTTTACTTGACGATGGTAGCAATAATTTTTCAGCTGTGGCGGTGTCCCCCGGAGGAAAAAGAAGTGAGTTATCTAAAGAAGTAGCAGTGGTTTTTGATGAAAAAACACCAGAGTTGGAGATGACAAATCCAGCTGAATCTGAAATTACGGTGGATTATGCTGATTTTGATGTTAGAGGTAAGACGGAAGCTTCTGCCAGTGTGTTAGTGGCTGGAAGAGTAGCCATGGTTGACAGTGAGGGAAACTTTAAGCTAAAAATGCAATTGAGTCTTGGTAAAAACGATATTGAGATAAAATCAAAAGATATGGCCGGTAACGAAACTGTCAGAAAAATTACGATTATTTACGACTTTTAGTGGCAGAATAGAGTGATATTAAAGAAAAATATATCCAGGGATAGAGTAGTGAATTACTAAATTGGCAGTGGACTAGGACTGATATTAGTAATGTTTTTTGAGCAAGATTACTGTGGTAAAAAAGCTTGGCAAGGGCGTTTGTAAACAGTAGTAAACCAATGATTCCACTGGTGCTGGTAATTGTTAAAAGACTGGAATCAAACCCTTGACTGGAATGGTTTTTGGGATCGATAGCCCTAGCTTTTTCCAGATTGCCATAACCATAGCCAATTATTGGTTTTTTGACAATTAAGGCAATAGCCTGTTTGTAATTGTCGATTTTGGCTTTGATAGTAGAAGTTCTGATGAGATTTGTGCCCTCACCGACTGTATCAGGCAATAAAATATTGGTTAATAAAATTATTAAAATGGTTTTTATTGAAAGAGTATTATTTTTTTTAATTTTTGAAACAAACAGGGACGAACTAAATAGTGATAGGAGACTTGAGCGACTGTAGGTAAGAGCCATAGAAATATAGATAAGTATCAATATGAAAGTGGATTTGTTGGTAAAGTATGAATAAATAAGAAATAGTAGGAATAAAAGACCAGTAAAAGTGGGATCGAGAAAAGTACTGGTTAGTCTGTTGAGATGGGGATCCCAGCCTAAATATTGATAGTTGCTTAGATTGGGCCACAAAAAATATTGGATGATACCAAAAACAATATTGGCAATAATAACCAGACTAAGATATTTGATTTGGGTTTTTGTAAGTTTGGGGGTAATTGAAAATAGAATGCAAAAATTAACCAATCTGATCAGGTAGAATAAGCTTTTAAAACTTGGCTGAAAACTGGAAAGATTGAGAAAGTAGGTAAATATGGCCCAGCTGGCAAATACGATAAAGCGGTGATGTTTGACTTTAGACGAAAGCAGATTTGTAAGAGTGTAAAGAATCAGGAGAATATCAAATACTGGAACTGATGTTGAGAATAAGTTTAGTCTAAAACTTGGTCCAAAAAATAGGACAGTGGTAGTTAAATAGAAGATGATTTTTGTGATAATTGCCATAGTTTTGCTCTAACAAGAAAAGAATGAAAACTCATGAGAAGACTAACAATAATTCCTTGGGTGCCATCTAAAAATCCAAGTTTAATTATATAGTTTGAAGCAAACTTGGCTAGTGGGTAGGTAATAATTTTAAATAAAGAGGTGTTAATTTTTTGTTTATGTAACTCTTCGGCACGGATATTAGTGTAGAAGTTAATTTTTTGTAAAAAAGAAGTGATGTCTTGGTTTGGTTGATGTGTGAAAGTTAAAGATGTTTTTTTGATTGGTGATGAGTTTATCCATGTTTCGTGGACCTTTCCAGAAAATTTACCACAAGTTTTATTAAATAACCTAATAAGAGATTGCTGACTCTCGCCATGCTTTAGGGCTTTATTCCAAAATATGTTTTGACGGACAAAAGAATATGCCTTGATGTTATCTGGTGTGAAGTTTGTGAGAAATTTTATTAGTTCTAAGCTTGGGACTTCGTCTGCATCTAGCCACAAGATCCAATCGTTTTTGGCTTGGTTGATACCATACGTTCTTTGGGCTGAAAAATCGTTGTCTAGTTTTCGTTTTTTAATGACAATGTTTGTGTTGTTATTTTTTAGTTTTTTAGCAATTATTTGGGTGTTGTCGGTCGAAAAGTCGTCGATAATAATAACTTCGTCTATGTTTGGGCATTTATCAAGCCAAGTGAAGTTTTTTGATAGGTTATCCTGTTCGTTTTTAGTTAGTAGTAGAAGACTAATATGCTGATTCATTTTTTATAAAATGGTAAAGGCGAAGAAGGTTTGATGTTGCTTCACCCCATGAAATGTTTTTGTTCTTATAAACATTAATGGTTCTTTTTCTATCGATATATTTTAGTATTTTATTTGCCGCTTTGTCATTTTGTGGATATATAAAACCATTTATTCCATTATCAATAATCTCTGGTGTCCCTCCTAGATTTAAGCCGAGAGTTACATTGTTCTTGCTTGCTATCTCAAGTGTAGTTATCCCAAATGGTTCGTTAATTTGGTTTGCGAAAAAAAATTTATTTTTTTCTAATACCTCTTCTTTTTCGTTTTTACTTAAGTTTACAAGGAATTTTATGTTTTTAGATTTAAATTTATTAATTAAGTAAGACATATCATTGTTTTTAAATCCGGCGATGATTAATTTGTTATTGGAATTATTAAGAGCATATTTTATTGATAAGTGATGACCTTTAATTCTAGACAGAGAACCAAAAGAAACGAGAGTGTTGCGGTATTTACAGCTTATTGGAATGATTTTTAATCTGGATAACCCTGGGTATATTACGTAACTATTTTTTTTAAATATTTTTGAAAATATGTATTGGGAATAATATGAGTTTGTTATGATATTTTTAGCTTTATTA
>CAZBXB010000051.1:0-3762 GCA_964496075.1 uncultured Gammaproteobacteria bacterium | reverse complement strand
GAAATTGTGCTAAAATAACGGATTAAATTTTAATAGCGTAACTGCTTTAAAACCATGACCAAAAAAGATACAAAAACACTTAAGGTAGCCAAAAGAGAACTTTTGGGTAAAAAGGTTAAAAGATTGAGGAACGAAGGATTGACACCGGCTAGTGTCTATGGAAGAGATTTTAAATCAATTTCGATACAAGCCGAAACTAAGGCTCTTGAGTCTTTGTTTGAAGAACTGGGAGAATCTGGTTTGTTTAATATACAAATAGATGAAGGTAAACTTTTACCGGTATTGTTTAAAAACCCCCAATATCATCCAGTATCTGACGAACTGATGCATGTAGATTTTTATAAAGTCGACTTAACAAGAAAAATTAGCGCTGAGGTTCCAGTTGAGCTGGTTGGTGAAGCACCGGTAGTTAAACTTGGTAATGTGTTGATGCATATTACGAACACAATTGAGGTTGAAGGGTTGCCGGCTGATTTGCCGGAAAAATTTGAGGTTGATGTGTCTGGTTTGGAAACACTAGAAGACATGATAAGTGTTGGTAGTCTTAAAATTGACAAAGACAAATTGACCATTTTGACTGATCTTGAGCAAGTAGTGGTTAAGAGTGAAGAACCAAAAGAGGAAGAGGTGGAAATGGTGGAAACTGCTCCTGAGGTTGAAGGCGAGGAAGGAGAAGCCAGTGAAGAAGGTGAGGAAGGTGAGGCCGAAGCTGAGAAAGATGGAGAGACAGAAGCTGCCGCTGAAGAAAAAGGCGAGGAAGAAAAGAGCGAAAAGAAAAACTAAAATAACTGGCTAAAAAGTTTGTCTGTGTCTGACCTGATAGGATCGGAT
Source organism: uncultured Gammaproteobacteria bacterium (assembly GCA_964496075.1). Taxonomy (GTDB): domain Bacteria; phylum Patescibacteriota; class Microgenomatia; order UBA12405; family UBA12405; genus UBA1372. The sequence continues at coordinate 2,931 of CAZBXB010000051.1, read as the reverse complement.
TGCTTGGCTAAAAGTAGAAAATGACGACTGTTTTCTAAGTCATTCATTTTGTAGTAAAGCAGGGCAACTTCGATTAAGTCATCTGTGTTTCGATTCGATTTTTTTAAAATATTTTTGATGGTGGCGGTAATAAATCTGGGATGGTGGAGGCTGGCAAAATAAGAAACGTCCTGATTGTCTAGCTTTGGTTGAATTTGGTCAGCTTTAGTAAACTGCTTAGTTTCTATAAAGCCATACCAGCGGGATAAACGCTTGAAATAACGATCACCGGATGAGAGTGGATAGAAATTAGTAATTAGTAAATAGAGACTAGTAATCAGAATAGAGACAGCAAGCCAACTATGTTTTTTTAGCTTGGGGCCAAGCTGAGGTAGCAATAAAATCATCTGTTAAGTTTAACTTAAGTTTGAGCTGTTGGTAAATAGACTCGGTGACAAATGGAATAAAAGGGTGGAGAAGTTTAAGGCTGGTTAGAAGAACATGAAAGAGGACAGGAAGCACTTCGGCTCCTCTATGTTTAGTTTGTTCAATATAGATATCGCAAAAATAGTGCCAGAAAAAAGCATAGAGATCTTCGGCGACTTGACCGAATCTGTATTTGGCAAGATTAGTATTGACTTTTTTGATGGTAGCGTTGAGCTCTTCTAGAACTTTTTTGTCGTCTTGATTTAATTTGGAGTAATCAATATCAGCAAGATTAATGTTTGGATCTGACTCTAAGAGACTATCAGCAATAATGGTAACAAAACGACTGGCATTCCAGATCTTGTTAACAAAATTTCTCATTGATTCGATCTTTTTATCAGATAGGGCAATATTGCTGGCTGGGGCAACACCAAAAACGAGAGCGATTCGAAGAGCATCGGCACCGTATTTGACGGAGACATCGGTGGGATTGACGGCGTTATCTTTGCTTTTGCTCATCTTTTGGCCTTTTTCGTCAACTACTTTGGCGTGAAGATGGATAGTTTTGAAGGGAGTGTTACCGGCAAGATAGTAGCCAAACATTTGCATTCGGCCAACCCAAAAGAAAAGGATATCTGAAAGAGTATCGAGAACTGAGGTGGGATAAAAATAGTTAAAGTCAGGAGAGCTTTTGGAAGGGTCTTGAGGGTCAAAACCTAGGGTAGTTAAGGGCCATTGACCGGATAAAAACCAAGTGTCAAAAGTGTCGGTTTCCTGTAAGATATGCTTGCCATGACAGCTAGGACAAGTATGAATTTCATCGATTGAATAAGTGGCGTTGACAGGAGCATTTAATGTTTGTAGGCCGGATTTAATAGTGGCAAAATCATATTTTTTGGAAAGATTTTTGTATGTATCTGAGATGGTTTGGCCAGATTTATCGATAAAGTTTAATTGAATATCCGGATTGCAATCCAAGCAATACCAAGCCGGAATTTGGGGACCCCAGACGTTTTGACGAGAAATGTTCCAATCGCGGATATTTTCCATCCAGTCTAGATAGGTCTTTTTGAAACGAAACGGGAAAAGCTTGGTAGTGCCGTCTTTGACGGACTTGATGACGGGGACGGCTAAGGGCTTGGTCTTAACATACCATTGAGGCACAGGTAAGGGTTCGATTAAATTTTTGCAACGATAACAAATAGAGACGGTGTGAGTTAGTGGCTCTGTTTTAACTAGTTTGCCGGCTTTTTCTAAAAGTTCGATAGTCTTAGCTCGGGCTTGTTTGGGAAAAAGACCATCAATGCCATTGATAGCATTGATCATTTTGCCGGACAAATCGATACAGGAAATGGTTTCTAGGTCATGTTTTTGACCGATTTCAAAATCAGTAGTGTCATGGGCGGGGGTGATTTTGAGAGCACCAGTACCGAAGTCAAGTTCGACCAGATCATCGGCGATAATGGGGATTTGCTTATCTGTAAGAGGAATAGTGGCCATGTGGCCAACTAACTTTTTGTATTTTTTATGCTTGGGATTGACAGCAATGGCTACATCAGCAAAAATAGTTTCGGGACGAGTGGTGGCGATTTGAATAGAGCCATAATCCAGATAGTAGAGGAAATCATCCCGTTCGACATGGTCGATTTCCAGATCAGAAAAGGCTGTGCCACAGTGAGTACAATAATTGACTATACGCTGGGATCGATATAAAAGATCGTCCTGGTGCATTTTTTTGAAAGTGTAGAGAACTTTTTTGACAATTTCCGGCTCCAGACTATAGTGATACCTGGTCCAGTCAAGAGAAAATCCTAGTTGTTTCATTTGAAACATATTGAGTAACCTGTTTTCTTCAACGTAATCCCAAATGAGTTTATAGAGTGCTTTTCGATTATAATCGAATCTAGATTTACCTTTTTTGGCTAGTTTTTTTTCAAAAACAAATTGAGTTTCGATACCGGCATGATCGCCTCCGGGAAGCCAAAGAACATTGTCGCCTGTCATTTTGTGCCAACGACAGAGGATGTCTTCGATAACATACATGGCATGACCCATATGCATAGGATCGTTGGCGTTGGGTAAGGGTAGGATAATACTAAAGGGCTTGGTTTTCTTGTCAGTTTTTTTGGGAATCTTGGGAGTGAAAATACCAGCTTTTTCCCAAAGGGAATAAATATCCGGCTCGTTAGCTGGATCGTAGCGTTTGTCCATGGGCTTATTTTAGCATGATTTGTGGGTAGATAATGGTAAAATTGACGGATGGAATCCACTCTAACAAAAAGTCCAGAAGAAACTGCAAAAGTGGCAGTGAACATATTGTCTAAAGTTGAATTTAAGAAAATTAATAAGCCAATAGTGTTTTTGCTTCGAGGAGAATTGGGGGGAGGTAAGACGGTATTTGCTAAAAGTATAGGTAAGACTCTTGGGGTGAAAGAAACGATAACATCACCTACTTTTGTTATTTTTAATGAGTATAGGGCGGGCAAAAATATGTGGGGAGTAAATAGATTTTTGCATTTTGATTTG
>CAZBXB010000050.1:0-4084 GCA_964496075.1 uncultured Gammaproteobacteria bacterium | reverse complement strand
GTGTTGTAATGCTCATCACCTTTTTTATCAAACCTCAAATATGAATTTTGCAACGCATTCTTCATCGACTTCACTCCCAGGTCTTGGTACAAAGTCAATGAATTATCTATCATGCTAATGCACTGCCTAGCATCGCCATTAGCCATATTAACTAGCCAATCTCTAGCCTTTTTGCCCATCTTTGCTTTGGTGGCTTTTAAGCATCTGTCAATAATTTCACCTATCTCATCATTTGATAATTCATTTAATACAAACACTCTACATCGGGATAGTAGGGGAGAAATTACCTCAAAGCTCGGATTTTCTGTTGTGGCTCCAATTAATATCAACTGGCCTGATTCAGAAAATGGCAATAAAAAGTCCTGTTGGGCTTTGTTAAATCTGTGTATTTCATCCAAAAACAATATCTTTTTAATCAAATTCAAATTTTTAGTCTTGCCTACAATTTTTCTGATATCATCCTTGCCCGCCGACACTGCTGACATTTCATAAAATTCTGCTCCCATCTCTTTTGCCAATATTCTAGCTAAAGTTGTTTTACCTACCCCTGGTGGCCCCCAAAAAATCATTGAAAATATTTGCTTACTTTCCACCAAAAGTCTTATTGGCTTATTCTTACCCACCAAATGTTTCTGTCCCACAAACTCATCTAAGTTTTTTGGTCTGATTCTGTCTGCCAATGGTTGGAAGTTGTCCATTTCCTATTATACTATCTCTTCGTTTTTTATTCGGGTCTATCATATAATTAATTACTAACGTCGCAAACTTGTTAAAATATACTATTGTCTATGAAAACTCGTATCGACGGCATTGATATTGACTACGACCGGTACGGAAAAGGAGATCAAACCATTCTTTTCCTTCATGGTTGGCATCAAAATTTTGGCCGTCAAAAATATAAAAAACTATTAAAATGTCTTTCCAAAAGATATCAAGTCATTGCTCTTGATTTTCCCGGTTTTGGCGATTCAGATATTTACTCAAATCCGTGGACAGTTTTTGACTTTGCCAATTTTATCGGCAAGTTCGTTGACAAGCTTAATATAAAGCCATGTGTTCTTGTCGGTCACTCTTTTGGTGGCTGTATCTCCATTGTTCTCTCTTCACATCCAAAATTATCCGATCGCTTTTCTCATCTTGTTCTTATCAATTCCGCCGGTATTAGGACCAAGCCTCCGAAAATCAAAGCCATTATATTTTTGTCCAAATTTATCCCCGAGACTATCAAAACCAAACTGTCGGGTTTATTCCCTTCAAACGAATATTCCAGCCTAAATGGAGTTAAAAAGAAAACCTTTTCCTTGGTTGTTTCTCAAGACCTTCAAGAATATATGCCGAGAATCAGCATTCCCACTCTCATCCTTTGGGGGGGCGAAGACAACACCACTCCTATGGCTCATGCCAAAATCATCAATCGAAAGATCAAAAAAAGCCAGTTGATAATTTCTCCCGAGGACAACCATGGTTTGCCCTACAGGAATCATCGCTTCACTTGTTCTCGTATTCACCAGTTTTTAAACCAATGACATCAACCTTAACCAACATAATCTTTTTTTTCATATTCTTTCACCAAGCTTTGTATCTCACTTATTTTCTTCAACTCAAAGAATATCGTTTCGACAGATTAATCTCTGGTCTCAAGCAACTTGGTTTTAAAATCTTTTTCCAAATGTTTAATCTAAGAGTCTGGTACCGGCCTCGCCTCACCCTCAGGTCTCTGCTGACACTTCTATTTATTCTTTTACCATTTTTTTGTTTTGGTCCCATCAGTCTTGTCCTGTCCTTAATGCTTGTTTTTCCCACAAACCTTGTTCTTTCCTTTCTTTTCTTTGTTCCTAAAACCATCATTATTAAAAAGGCTAAACACAAACTATCAAAATCAAAAGGCATAATCATTGGTATTACGGGCAGTTTCGGTAAGACATTTACCAAAGAGCTTGTTCATTGGGTCTTGTCTAAAAGTTATAAAGTAGCCAAGACCAGACATAATCACAACACTCTTATTGGTATTGCTCAGGACATTTTATCCTGGCCTGCTGATTTTGATTATGCCGTTATTGAAATGGCCGCCTATAAAAGAGGAGAGATTGCCCAAATTTGTCAGCTAACCAAACCTCAAATAGGCATAATTACCGGAATTGGAGATCAACATCTGGACCTTTTTGGTTCTCTTGCCAACATCAAAAAAGCCAAATATGAATTAATTGATAGTTTGCCCAAAGACGGCCATCGGCTCGTTGCTGATATGGATTTCAGTCAAAAAGAAACTCAAAAACTAAAGATTAAAAAAAATCGCCTTAGTTTTACTTACCAAGGCACTGATTTTTCTGTGCCGGTCATTGGCTCTCTTGTTGTTTCCAATATTGTTGCCGCCATTAAACTGTGTCAACACTTAGGTCTATCGCTATCCCAAATTTCTACTTCCTTGTCCAAATTACCCACTCATCTCATCTACCCCAAACTAATTAAAACCAAACTTTTTTCTGTAATAGATGACACTCATAATTCAAGTTTTGAATCCTTTTCAAACCTAATCAATTACGCTCAAGTCTGGTCTGACCAAACCAAAATCCTTATCACCAACGGCATTATCGAATTAGGCGAAAATGAGATTAAAGATTATCAAAAACTTAGTCCACAACTCATCATTTTTGATCATATCATTACAGCCAACAAACTTTTTTATCAAACCACCAAAAACAAAAATAAAACCGTCTTGGTCAATAATTCCGACCAAATGTTGAAAGCTATAATAAATCTCCAGTCAAGCCATTCACCACTTGTAATTTTCGCTAAAGGCCGTCTATATCCTCAGCTTAATCAATTTCTCCACATCAATGAATAAATGCATTTCTCCCGCCCTGACTCCAACTTTTGAAAAAGACGACATTTTACTTTCGCTAAAAACCCTTTTTTCTCCTCAAAAATATTTTCAAACCAAAGCTATCGGCTCAGTTAATTCTTGGTTTTCTCATCAATATCCCGACTATCACCTGATTTTGGCTGAATCCGGCCGTAGCCTTCTGGAGATTTACCTTAAAAACCTCAAACTTCAAACAAAAGACGAAGTCTTGCTTCAAGCTCTTACTTGTTCTGTGGTACCGGCAGCCATTATCAAAGCTGGTCTCAAGCCGGTTTTTGTTGATGTCACCGACACTTTCAATATGGACACTATCAACCTTACCAAAAAAATTACCCAAAAATCTAAAGTCTTAATTATTCAGCACTCTTTTGGTCGTCCCGATGACATTAAAACCATCAAACAAATCTGTCAAAAACATAATTTAATTCTTATTGAAGATTGTGCCCACGCTCTTGGTGTTAATTATCATGGTAAACCTTTGGGTAGTTTTGGCCATGCTGCCTTTTTCAGTTTTGGTCGAGACAAGGTCATTTCTTCGGTTTGGGGTGGAGCTCTTTTAGTAAAAGACAAACAAACTTATCAAAACATACTAGATAATACAAATTTTCACCACAGAAATTTTTTCTGGGTATCAAAACAATTACTCTATCCTTCAATAATATATTTAGTCACCACTTTATACGGTCTCGCTGGCCTTGGCAAACTTATTCATTTCATTGCCCAAAAAACGGGCTTAATTACCAAAGCTGTCTCCAAGGCTGACAAAACGTTAACAGAAACACCTATTTACTCCTTGCCAAACCAACTTGCAGTTCTTACCAATCATCAACTCAATAAACTTGACCATTTATTAACTAACAGACGTCAACTTGCCAAATCATATGCTCAAATTTTTAATCAAACTTATCACCAAGACCACGGTTATTTAAGATATGCCTTAACCTATAAAAACAAACAAAAATTAATAAATCTTCTCAAGCCATCAAACATTATTTTAGGTGACTGGTATTATCAACCGGTTATTCCTAATATCAATTTGTCAAAATTTGGATACACCAAAGGTTCCTGTCCTACAGCCGAAAAAATTAGCCAACTCGTCATCAATCTTCCCACTAATCCTAACCTCGGCAAAACAGATGTCAATAAATTATTATTAAAAATAAACAATGCTATCAATCAAATCCATCGATAATAAATCCGATTGGGACAATTTAGTTAAGT
>CAZBXB010000049.1:0-4333 GCA_964496075.1 uncultured Gammaproteobacteria bacterium | reverse complement strand
ATTGGTATCAAGCCTATCGAGGCGCCCCCAATCAAGATTCTGACCTAAACTGTGACACCAAGATCGATATAAATGACCTTATTTTTTGGTATCAAAACCACAGAAGTTAAATATATAATTAACTACATATGTTTAAAAAGCTTTTAATCTTCTTTGTTGTGATTGTCTCCATCAGTCTTTGTGTTTTTGTCAATCCATCCCAAGCCGCTACCGTCAAAAATTATATTTGGTGGGAGCCCAAAAGAATATCCAAATGGGCCTACACAGATAAATATGGAGGCATGTCTTTTATGAATTATCAAAGACAAACTGATTTTGCTAAATTAAAAAAAGAGTTTAATGACATGATCTCTATTCACAAACCAGACCTTATTTTTGCTCTAGCTGGTTGGGGTGATTTACAGCCATTAAAATTCATCAATGGATCTCCTGTTTTACCGGAAGCAAATCGCACCTTAGACCAAGTAAGAGATGATGAACTCAAGTTTGATTATTTCGACGATCTCATCAGATTAGCGCATGCAAACAATATCGAAGTCATTTTTTATCTGACAGGTACTCCATATGGTGGTCCTACTCCTTATCCTTTCACTTATTATTCAAAAACAGGTTGGTTTTGGAAAAGACCAGATTGGGACGAAGGTATTGCCAGTCCACACTCAGAGGCAATGCGTCATCCAAATAGTCATCAAATCAGTTCAGATTACAATTGGTGCGAGCACGAAACTGGTTACGTTAAGGTCGATTGTACCAAAAGACATTGGAGTTTAACTACAGATAACATTGAAGATACTGGTGTTGGTATCTGGCCAGTGTTTGAATCCCCAGATTTTGTTTTCAATGGTTCCTCCCTAGCCCTTCACTATGATCCAACCAAGCCCAACAATTTGCCTTTCCCTCTTCATTTTCCAATTCCTTCCTACTCTTCTCAGTCGTTTCGTCAGATAACCAGAGACTTGTTTGTAAAAATAGGTAACCATTACAAAGACAAAAATCTTTTTGGTTACTACTTATTTATGGAACCAAGCTATGCCCATCTAAGAGAACAAATGACGTACATAAATGGTTATACTGGAGACACTCAATCCGGTGATGGTGGTATGTACGAAGTCGATTATAGCCCGGCCGAGTTATCAGCTTACAACAAATGGAGAGCTAGTAAGGAAGTACCAGAACCAGCTCTTGATAAAGTTCCATACCCTCCAACAAATAATTACAAGACATTTAGGGAATACAATCTAGCCGATTTTCTTAATAACCTAAAACAGGGGCTATTAGAAAGTGATCCACAAGCCAGAGTTGTTTTAAGTTATTTTGAAGAGAGTAGTATTATCGGTGAAGCCTCTGATTTAAAAACACAGCTTGAAGTTATCGATCCCGAAATTATATCTTTTGATCCACCTCTTGAATCTAAAAAGGTTTTTGAAAATAACAGTCAGTTAAATAATTTTGTAGACACCCTAAAAAATTATTCCCAAAAAGCCGACACTTTTATTTCCACATATATAGAACCAAACACAAGTATTGATATTTCCGTTTCAAATTTAATCAACTTTGACAATTTCTATGCTCCAGCCCTTTATGCACAATCACTACACGAGTCATATCCACTCTGGGACTCAAGTAAATGTGCCGGTTGTATTTTTAGATATCAGACGCCTGGTACACCAGCCCAAGTCGATCCACCTTCGGCGTGTACACCTATTGGCAACAACACCACCATCGACGATCTGATCAATTGGTATCAAGCCTATCGAGGCGCCCCCAATCAAGATTCTGACCTAAACTGTGATACTAAGATCAATATTGACGATCTTGTTTTTTGGTATCAAAAATACAGATCTTAAAGTTCAAAAATGCTATTATCAATCAAACTCACATGAAAAGTTTAATTTTCTTTTTATTTTTTTTAATTTTAATCATTCCATTGTTCGTTTTTGCCTATTTAGGGCTTGTTCCCGGTCTGTCACATCTTCTTGGTGCCGATAAACCCACAGATTTGGGTATTACCTACACTCAACTAGACCTTTTTCAAGCCGAATTAGCCACTCAAATTGATAGAGCCGTTCTTCCTCCTGGCTCAAGTAAAGAGTTTGATTTTTCCACTAAGACTCATCATGTCAATCAAACTCTTACATCCCCTCAAGTTACTGCCTGGATCAACCAGCGGACTTGGAAACACTATCCTTTTTCAAATCTACAAATCAAATTTGGCCAAGATGGTCAAGCTCAAGTCTCTGGTAACGTTGATATCAAAAAATTAATCACCTATTTTCAAGTTATAGAAGGCTCTTCACCAAACGATTCCACCAAAGTCAGCTCCTACATTCCTCTGTCTGGCAATCCTGCTTTTTATCTCGATTTTACCGGTGATATTGAAAACAACCAGGTCGATCTTACTCTTAACCAAGTCAAAATCGGCAATTTATCCATCCCTCGTGGTTTAGTTTCATCCTACACACTCAGGCTTCTCCAGTTTATTGAAAAAAACACTCTGTCTCACCCATCAGTCAACTTTAGGGAATTAAGGCCAATTAATGGTCAACTCAAAGTCGTCGGTACTCTACCTGACATCGAATCAGTCAAACAGTAAATCAAATTTTTCAGCTAATATTTACCAACTAAAGCTATCTAAAAAGTATATCTTTCAGGGTTAACCTCAATATCAATACATAAAGCAGTCAGACATAATTCTTCTAAAGCCATTTCATGGGAAAATTTCCAATCACTTCCCAAATCTCTTCTAACTTCAGTTTCAAACAAGACAAATCCACCAGGTTCCAGCCAAGCTAAATCATAATACCAAGGAAGTTCGTGTTTAAGTATATTTTCCATTGTGGGCATAGCTGGACTCGAACCAGCGACCCCCGACTTACTTCAAGATAGGTATAATTTTTTCCTTAATCGAAGCAAGGAGGGGACTATGTTATAAGTAATATATTTTATCAAAGATATCATCATTGTGGGCATAGCTGGACTCGAACCAGCGACCCCCGACTTACTTCAAGATAGGTATAATTTTTTCCTTAATCGAAGCAAGGAGGGGACTATGTTATAAGTAATATATTTTATCAAAGATATCATCATTGTGGGCATAGCTGGACTCGAACCAGCGACCCCCGACTTATAAGATCGGTGCTCTCACCAACTGAGCTATATGCCCCTAGTAGCAGAGGCGGGAGTCGAACCCGCGACCTGTCGCTTATGAAACGACCGCTCTTACCAACTGAGCTACCCTGCCAAGTATATTAAGGTATCTGATTTTATCAAAAAAGCCCCCTTTTCGGGAGCTTTTAGTTTTATGTTGCGGGGCTGGGAGTCGAACCCAGCCTGTGAGATTATGAGCCTCACGTGCAGCCGTACACTACCCCGCACATAGATTGTTAACGCCTCGATTCTAACACGACCAAACTCAGTTTGTAAACAAATCTAGCCATAATTTCCAATTACTATGTAGCTCATCTTCTCCAATTTCTTTTCTTTCAATCCCCATATCGGGTGCTTCTATCCAATAGTCGCTTAAGTCTCCTAAACCAAACTCATCTCTGGCTACCGCTACCAAATACGCACTACTAGTCGCATATCTTATATTTTGTTCTAATTCGATACTGTCTGTTTCTAATTTTGCAATATTTTCTTCTATCTGTCTATTTTCCTCTTTGGCTCTTATTACCACCTTAATTTGCCTTACAATGTTGTTTATTGTAGTTGCCATAAATACCAGCCAAATAAGTTTTAACGTATATTTACCGATATTTATAAATTTATCCGATTTGATTGCCATTTATCCTTCTTTATGTTACTATAAGATTTAGTATGGACTTATCATTACAAAAATCACTAGATCTATTTGTCAAATCCCTTGCCAAAGAAGGCAAGTCTTCTAACACCATTGTAGCTTACAAGGGTGACATAAACCAACTTATTAAATTTTTAAATAAAATAGATACTAGTCTGGAAGTAAACCAGATTACTACTGATCATATCAAAGATTTCAAAAAAGAACTCCTTAAGCTTAAATACACCGCCAAATCCATTAGTCGAAAGTTAAACTCCATCAAAAACTTTTTTTCTTTCCTAAAAGACGAAAATATTGTTCAAACCGATCCTTCTACTGATGTCAAACACCCCAAATACCAAAACGACTTACCCAGAGTCTTAGAGCCCATCGAATATCGGGCTTTAAGAGACGTTTGCAGAAATGACGCCAGAGCCACCGCTATCGTCGAACTCATGCTTCAATCCGGCCTCAGGATTAAAGAAATCGAAAGCTTAAATATTGAAGACATTCAATCAGATAGCCTTCTTATCGAAGCTTACGAAAGTCACCTTC
>CAZBXB010000048.1:0-4654 GCA_964496075.1 uncultured Gammaproteobacteria bacterium | reverse complement strand
CCGATCAGGTAGACAAACTCATATCTCAGGCCGAAATCCTCAAAAATAAAACTATATCTCTAAACATGGCCGGCAGTGATCCTTTTATTGCCGACAGTTCCACCCTTATTTCCTGGCTTGGTTTTTATGACACCCTTGACACTGACAAAATCGACACTTTTATTGATGATCTAAATCTTAGTCTTCGTCTTGATCCTCAAGATGCCGTCTTTGAGTTTGAGGACAACAAAGTCAACCAGTTCAAGCCAGCCCAAAAAGGTCGCTTTATTTCTAGCCCCGACCTATCTTCTAGCCTAATTTCTAACCTCAACGATCTTTTGGCTTCAGATAATCAGTCTGCTTCTGTCGACATACCTTTTCAATATATCGATCCCATCATCAATAATGAAGATGCCAATGATCTGGGCATCAAAGAACTGCTAGGGGAGGGCAAGTCGACTTTTAGTCACAGCAGTACCATCAGAAATAAAAACATCAAAAAGGGAGCCGATGTCATTAGTCGTATTCTAGTTGCTCCCGATCAAACTTTTTCCTTCAATCAAAATCTTGGAGAAGTTACTCTTGAAAACGGTTACCAAATGGCCTATATTATCCGTCAGGGTCGAACAGAGTTAGATGTTGGTGGTGGCATTTGTCAGGTATCCACCACTCTTTTTAGGGCTGCCCTCAATTCTGGTTTAGAAATCGTCGAAAGACAAGCTCATGCTTATAGAGTTTCTTATTACGAAGAAGATTCCGATCCTGGTTTTGACGCTACTGTCTTTTTGCCCAGTCCTGATTTAAAGTTTAAAAACGATACCGGTCACCACATCCTCATTCAGAGCACTTACAATGACACTGCCAGAAGCTTAATTTATCAAATCTATGGCACTAGTGACGGTAGGATAGTTACTATTAGTAACTATAAAAAATGGGGTTATACTCAGCCACCACCTGACAAATACATTGACGATCCCACCTTACCTGCCGGCAAAGTCGTTCAAGAAGAGCACCGTGTCCCCGGTTTAAAAACCGCCTTTGACTGGACAGTCAACAGACATGGCCAAACTCTCCATCAACAAACTTTTAGCAGTAGCTACACTCCCTGGCCCGCCGTCTACCGCCGTGGCCCTACACAATAACCCAAATCTACCTACAATCCGGACAAATTATCCAGCCTCTTTTTGATATTGAAAATCTTATCAGTACTTGTTTGTCGCTATTCTCACACGCCTTCGCCAACTCTTCATTATTTTTATACCAACCGGATCTTAAGTCTGACACTTTGATAGCCTGACTAGTCGGCACCCAAACCTTCCCGCAATCACATTTTCGACAATTTAGTTTAATTACTTCTTCTTCCATTCTGGTCATATTATACAAAATTCAACTTAAACCTTAGCAAGTGCATCTTTAACCAACCCAATGATTTTTTTCCCCACTTCTACATCCTCTTTATGATTTCTCTCTCTCTTACCCCTTACCGACTTCCAGTGATCAAACACTTCATAAATATCATCTTTGTCTATTTCTTCAAGCCCCATTACTCTATCATATACATCGGGAAATATCGGTTCTCTCTCAGCAGAAACACAATCAACTGTCCGTTCGTCTTCAATATCTTCATTTCCTGTATGTCTTCCTAGAGTATCACCATTCTTCTTTAAAGCTTCAATTCTCTCTAAATAATCTTCATCACTTTCCGGCTCTGGCATTTCATCAATCTTTAGGACTTCAATAAAAACAGCTTCAGTTACGGATTGTACTTCGGCAAACCAAGCATTTCTGTACTTATATGGCCCATCCTTACTATGCCTTATTATTTCTGGATTACTTTCATCAACATCTAATATTTGCTCACATCTATCTGTTAAGATATCAACCAGAGGATCTCTGATCAATATTTCAGGTGACTTCGTTTCCATATATATTTATATACTAATATAACAAGCATATTATCATTAAAGCCTGACTTTTATTTCCCGCCCCTATTTTGTGTCTTAAAAGCAGTCTTAAAACTTGGCCCTCGCTTATCAAACAATGGTTTTTTAAAATTAAAGGAGGGTTTAGTCGGCGTCGGTATGATTGGCTTCTTGCTAACTGATCCCTGTTTTTGTGTTGTATTTTTACTCATAGACAATTATAACCCCAGTTTTGCATCCCTATCAAAGCTATCAATATCATCCACAAATTCACCCCTTAAGGCCTTTTGGTAACCAGCCATACCTATCATAGCCGCATTGTCTCCGTTTAGAGTCTTAGAGTAGGGGAAATACACCTCTAAACTCATCTTTTTACCAACTTCATCCAATCTATTTCTCAAATTTTCATTATTCATGACTCCACCCACTCCAATTAGACTTTTTGGGCTAAATCCTTCAATTGCCTTTATAAGTCTTCCTACCAAACTGTCAAACACCGCCGCTTGAAAACTAGCCGCCAAATTAGCCACATTTTTGTCAATTTTTTCTTTAGTCCACTCTCTTATAGCGTAGTAAAAAGCCGTCTTTAAGCCGGAAAAAGATAAATCAAAACCTTTGGCTCCTTTCATTGGTCTGGGTAACACCAAAAAATCAGTCTGCCCCTCCTTGGCCATTTTTTCAATTATTGGCCCGCCCGGGTAGCCTAAGCCCAATAACTTACTAGCCTTATCCAAAGCTTCACCAGCCGCATCATCTAGCGTTGTTCCAACCACTTCATATTCACCAATCCCCCTTATGGAAACTATCATACTATGCCCTCCTGATACTGTCAGAGCTAGAGCGGGTAACCCAATTTTTCTATCAGGCTCTCCCTTATCATCTTTCAAAAACACCGACAGCAAATGTCCTTCAATATGATTTACTCCCACCAGCCTTTTCTTATATTTTCCCGCTAGTTCTTTTGCTTTATCTACTCCCACACCCAGAGCAGGCGATAGTCCCGGTCCCTGTGTTACCGCAACCACATCTATGTTTTCCATATATTTCCCAAAAAATTTGTTTTGAATTTTGAATTTTGAATTTTGAAATTGTTTAGAATTTAGAATTTCTAATTTAGAGCTTGATTTTGCAAGAGCTTCAGCGATTACAAAACCTATCCTCTCCTGATGAGCTCTTTTAGCCAAATTTGGTACCACACCACCCCAGACCTTGTGTATTTCTATCTGAGACGACACTACCGAAGACAATATTTTGTCATTGTCCAATACTGCCGCTGACGTATCATCGCAACTGGTATCTATTGCCAATATTTTCATCACATATGGTAACATAAACCATACAATTTAACCCAAAAATCAACTAAATGAGCGATTGTCTATTTTGTAAAATCATTGACGGTACTATTTCTTCATATCCTATTTGGCAGGATAATCAATTTCTAGCTATTTTAGATAAATTTCCCAATATTCCCGGTCAAGTATTAGTCATTTCCAAAAAACACTTTGATAGTTACTATGCAGGCCTTGACGATCAAGTATTGGCAGACTTAATTATTGCTACCAAAAAAGTCGCCAAGTTACTGGATCAAAAATTACCCGACTCTTCTCGTTCTTGTTTGGTTTTTGAAGGCTTTGAAATTAACCATATTCATGCTAAGATCTACCCTAGTTACCACAAAACATCATTGTCCTCTATCTTAAGTCAACCATCTAAAAAAGTCGATGATGAAAGTTTACAAAAATTACAGCAAATTTTTTTACATTAATTGATAATTTTTAATTTTTCATTGATAATAAAATAATGCCTCAATCACAAAACCGCTCCGATCTAAATAAGCTTGGCTCCAAAAATCCCCCTTATTTCCTTCTCTTTACCCTAAGCCTAGTTTTTATCACTGCCAGTCTATTTGCTTATAACTACACTTCGGGTCGACTTTCAAAGCAACTGGCTGTCAAAAACATCAATGACATCTATTCAACTCCCACCTCAACCCCGGCTCCTATCAAGCCAACTATTGAGCCTGAGCCAACCACCGCTTCCGGTAGTCAATCTGCCCAAGCTCTTACGCCCACCATTACACCCACACCAACGCCCCTAGAGCCTTATCTACAAACTTTCACTAGCCAAGACCAAAATTTTAAAGTTGACTACATGTCCACTCGGACCGCTTTTCAAGACGATAGCTCAATTGCCAGTCGTTTTGTTTTCGTCAATCCTCTGGGGAATTTCGTTGTCCATGTTGGTAACAAAGATTATGCCTGGACCCACTCCGGCAGGACTTTTTCTGACAAACTCTTAATTCAAGGCAAACAAACCTTTGTCTTTGACACCACCTCTCAAAAAGTAGTTGATCTTAAGACCGACGATGGTTTTTTCTATACCCTCCAATGTGTCCATAACGGTAATGATGACCTGGTTTCCGAATGTCTTGACTTTATCCAAAGTTTTGCTTTTCTAAACCAAAACTAATCTTTCTCTGACACTTTTTTTCCCCATACTCAAACCGGACATCAATAGAGTAGATCATCTTTCTAAATTTTTCCAAATACTTTTCTCCCATATTTTCCGGCCACTCTACACAAGCAACACTATCCTTGCCAAACAGATTCAAAAAACCAATTTCACCCAGCTCATTTCCATTTTCAATCCTATACAAATCAAAATGTAAAAATTTTTTTACTCCCCACTTATTTTTGCCCGCCCTATACTCATTAAAAATAACAAAAGTCGGTGATGTTATCGTTTCTTTCACC
>CAZBXB010000047.1:0-4665 GCA_964496075.1 uncultured Gammaproteobacteria bacterium | reverse complement strand
AAATAGCTTGAGGATAAATAATTAAGTTAATTTGTTTTTTTTTGGCTTTTTTAATAAATTGACTGGCTTTTTCATATTGGACGGGAATGTCTTTGAGTAAAAGTCTCAGAATTATGTTTGTATCAAGAAGGTATGTTTTCATTTGTTAGAATTTAGGTAATCTTGGACAACCGCTTCTTCTATGGCTTTGTGCTCAAGGTCGATAATTTGTTGGAGTGTCTTACCTTTGATGGCATATTTAGAAAGACTGCCAGCTACCTCCAAAATATCCGAGTGTGGCTCAATAGTAACAATATTGTTGTTTTTTTTAAAAACAACCAAATCCCCCGGTTTGATTTTGAAGAATTTCCTGATATCAATGGGGATAGTAACTTGGCCTTTAGTGGTGATAGTGCTGGTGTAAGTCATAGTAATACTATAAACGGTAGGTATTACTTTTGTCAAGAGGTATTACTTATGTAGTTAGATCGTTGTAGTCAACAGCTAGGGTTTTTTTATTGTCCAGAAGACGATGGAGAGCAACCTTGGTATCGGCCATGGAATCTTTGATACTGCTGATGTTATTTAAGAAAACCTGAGTACCATCAATGTATCCAATGATAAGGACAAGATCTGAAATGGTTTTTTGACCGGTAGATACACAATATACTAAATAGATAAGAATTAGGATATAAAATACAAGGGCGGTGTTTTGGAGAAGGTTCCACTCAATGACTCCCCAATTACAGACTTTTTTGAAAGTTTTGGCGATTAAGGTTTGCTCATATTTGAAATCTTTGGCAGTCTGGAGTTTGGCATAGTAACTTTCGACTCTGGAGTTGTGTTTGTTTTTTAATTTGGCGTATTTTTCAGTGGTATAGATATCGGTATAATAATAAACAATCATATATGAAAGCTGAAGGATAAAGACTCTAAAATCAATAAAAAGAAGAATGATGGGTATGGCTAAAAAGGAAACGACACTGTCAATACCAGGTTGTTTGAAAATCATAAGGGTGGTAGCTGAAGCATCGGAAAAATTTCTGATGGCTTGAACAGCTTTGTGACGGGTTTTTTTATCTTGGGTATTGATACTACTGACTAAGATGTCTTGGATATTTAGTTGAATACAGGCAATGATGTAATCCAATTTTTTGGTAGATAAAAGACGGGTGAAGTTATCCAGAAAACGAGAAACTAAAACAGCTAAGACCATACCGAAGAGAATTTCCAGAGAGGAGTGCATTTCTAGAGCACGGACGACTCTGGAATAAAGATAAACAGTGGCGATGGGAAAAAGAGCTGAAATTAATCTGACAAAAAGCCAAACAAAAAAGTCTTTTTTGTTTTGGGTAAGGCTATAAATAAGCCTTAATGTTTTGATAGTGTCTTTGGACATTGCTTCAGTATAAACTCTAAATCCTAATTTCTAAACTCTAAACTTAAAGTATTTTCAATGACTGGTAGAATATGTGTATGACTAAGAATGATATCTATGACACGATAATTATTGGCTCGGGGCCGGCGGGATTGACAGCGGCAATTTATAACATTAGAGCTGACCTTAAAACTGTAGTAATTGGTGGTGGAACACCGGGAGGACAGCTGACAATTACAACTTTGGTAGAAAATTTTCCCGGATTTGAAAAAGGGATAGGCGGACCAAAGCTGATGATGGATATGATGAATCAATTTAAAAACTTGGGCGGAGAGATAATGAGTCAAGAAGTAGTGAAGCTGAAGAAAAGCGAAAAGGGGTTTGAAGTGGAATTAAAGAATGGAGATAAGCTTGAGGGTAAAGCCGTAATTGTAGCAACGGGATCTAGAGCAAAATGGTTAGGAATCAAAGGTGAAAAGGAACTTCTGGGAAAGGGAGTGTCGGGATGCGCTACGTGTGATGGCATGTTTTTTAGAGACAAAATAATAATGGTAGTGGGTGGTGGTGACGTGGCTTGTACAGAGTCCAATTTTTTAACCAAGTTTGCTTCTAAAGTCTATATGGTTCATAGAAGAGATGAACTTAGAGCTAGTTTGGTTGAACAGAAAAAAGTGCTAAACAATCCTAAAATTGAAATATTGTGGAATACGGAAGCGTTGGAAGTAATGGGTAGTGAGAAGGTAGATAGAGTAAGGCTGAAAAATAATAAGACAAATGAAGAAAAAGAAATGGAAATTGATGGGTTTTTTGTGGCAATTGGACATGATCCTTCAACGGAATTTATGAAAGACTTAGTGGCTCTGAAAGAAAGCGGACAAATAATAGTACGGGGAGGAAATGAATATCATACAATGAGCTCGGTTGAAGGAATTTTTGCAGCCGGAGACTGTGTCGATGACACCTATAGACAGGCAGTAGTGGCGGCAGGGATGGGATGTATGGCGGGGATGGATGCAGAAAAATGGATTGAATCTAAGTAACGGCAGAAACAAGACTTTTGATTTTTTTGATAAAAACTGGTTTACCAAACTGGTGGGCCCGGGACTGACAATCAGATGATTTGATAGATAGTTTTTGAAACTTTTTGATAGCTTCGAGGCAGGATTTTGTGGTTAGCTTTTTAAAAAAGACACCGGTTTTACCATTAATGATGGTTTCGGCAGTACCACCGCTTTGATAAGCAATAACGGGGCAACCATGAGCCATAGCTTCGACGGGGACCATACCAAAATCTTCATTGTCAGAAGAAAAGAAAAAGGCTTTGGCGGTGGACATGAGGGTTGATTTTTGATCTTGACTGACTTCACCTAAGAATTTTATGGTTGGACCGGCCAAAGCTTTTAACTCATTTTCGTGACCGGCAAAATCACGACCAAAAATCTTGAGTGGAAGTTTTAATTTATTACAAGCTTTGATAGCCAAATCGTAACGTTTAGCTCTAGCAAGACGACCACCTGTCAAAAAATATTCATTTTTCGTAAGTCCTAAATCCGAATTTCTAAATTCTAAACTTTTTGGTAAATCGATGGGTGGATTGATAACTAAGGCGTCTTTTCGATAGAACTTTTGGATTCTTAGTTTGGTGGTGTGGGAGTTGGCAATATATTGATCGACGTTTTGGGCATATTTAAAATCGAGGAGGCGTAAAAAGTGAAAAGAGGTTTGAGCAAAAAAATTTAATATGGGCCTTTGGGATAAGTCTCTGGCGGTGGCTAAACCATAAAGATAGCGAGGTGGAGTGTGGCAATAACAAACAAGTTTGGTTTTTTGTTTGTTTAGGGCGTTGGGAAAATAGGCGCCGGTGGCTGAAGTGATGATTATGTCATAGCCTTTGAAATTGAGAGATTTGAAAGCCAAAGGAGAAAGAAAGCGAAAAATACTGATTAGTTTGGCTTTAAGAGGAAAGTATTGAAGAAAAGAGGTGTGGATACGACCTTGCCACTTTTTGCTAAGACGGGAGCGATGAGGACCTAAAAATGAAGGACAATAAATTGAAGTAAAGATATCAGCTTGAGGATAGATATCTGATAAGACTTCCAAGACACGCTCGGCTCCGCCGAACTCTTTGAGGTAATCATGGACTAGAGCTATTTTCATAGTTTATGATAACTTTTTAAATTTGTTTTTTAGCTTTTTGTCGAAGGTGGCGATAGTGGTGATGCCTTTAGATTTGGCAAAATAAAAATGATAGGCATCTTCAAGATCATAATTAAATTTGTCAAAATTTTTGATAGCGTTAAGTAAGATTTGACGATCACTAATAACGATAAAATTGAGATTGCAGACTTGAAGTAAAAATCTTTTCGTCAAGGGGTTTTTTACACCATATCCATTTTTGACAACCCAATAAATCTCAAAAATAACAATGGTGTCGGTAAATAGGTGCTCCTTTCCTGAAGATCCCTTGATAAATAGTTTGTTGACTTTTTCTTTTTGGACAAAAATGTCATCTAAGAAAAAACGAAGAAAGTAGTTTGTATCAACAAAGGTCATTGTTTTTTGTTTTTAAAATACTCTTCTTTAGAGGTTTTGATTATTTTTTCTATATCCATGCCTTTAAATTTATCGGGCATTGGAAAAGAGCCAGCTAGACGGTTAATCATATCTGTGGCTGTTTCAAAATAGATACGATTATCTTCCAGATGAAAAACAAGCTTTCGGCCCTTTTTTAGGTTTAATTTTTTGACGATTTGATGTGGAATGGTCATTTGACCTTTGCTGGTGAGAGTGGCTGTATAAGTCATAGTAAGGAGAGTATATAATTGTAAGGAGAGATTGTCAAGGTAAGGAATTTAAAAAAGCGATTGTTGATCTTTATTAACTTTGGGTTTTTGATCGATGGCAAATTTTCTCTTGAAGCGACTTTTTAGTGATTTAAAGTTGTAAGTGTCAAAAACGGAAATAAGATTTTGGATTTTTTGAGGGGTGATTTTTGATTGTTTCAGGGAAAAATGAACCGGGACTTGATACTCAAGTTGGGCCAGCTTTTGGGATAAATAAGCATTGTCTTTGTCCCGCTCTAACTTGGTACGAATAGATGGTTTAATGTCTTTTAAGTTCTTGTAAACATTATCTAAATTGCCGTATGTATCCAGCAAACTAGTAGCCGTTTTGGGACCAATACCGGTAACTCCGGGATAATTGTCGGACGGATCCCCCATTAAGGCCTTAAGATCAACTACTTGGTTAGGATCAACACCGAGACGAAGTTTAACTGCTTTTGGTCCGTAAGTTTTGGTTTGAGTTAA
>CAZBXB010000046.1:0-5492 GCA_964496075.1 uncultured Gammaproteobacteria bacterium | reverse complement strand
TTTTTGGGCTATTTTGGTGTCTATGTCAAATAATTTAACTTTTTTGTAACTAGCGTTTTTTAATGCTTTATAAATATTTTCATCCGTTAGCATCGAGGCGTAATGTTCTGGTTCGAAACCTCCTGCCAATACGGCTATTTTAAAATTTCTTTTATCAATTTTTTCCATAAAAGTTCTTTATTGTTTTAATAACTGTATTTAAATCCTCAATCATCATTTCGTTGAAAATCGGTAAGCATAGACATTTGTTCGCGATCTCTTCGGTTACTGGAAGCTTTGTACCGTCACGGTACCAGTCCATTAAATGTATTGGACGGAAGTATTTTTTTGTTTGGATTTTTTTCCCCTCCAACTTTGCTGCCAGTTCGTCTCTCAAATTTGTAGTGATTCCAAAATCTTTAAAAGTCGATTTGTCTTCTTTTTCAATTTTTTGGAAACCAATATCACCCACATCCGCCAATTCTTCACGGTATTTTTGGGCAATTTTTTGCCTTTTGACTAACTCATTTTCGTTTTTTGGCAGAGCCAGACAGCCTAAGAGAGCATTTAACTCGGAGATTTTGCCGTTAGCACCACCTCGAACACTATTGTAATTGTCAATAAATCCGTAATTCCTTGCCATTGTCATTTTATCGTAAAGTTCTTTTTTGTTAGTCGTCATTAATCCACCTTCTGCCGAAGTTACTACTTTGGTCCCACTAAAACTAAATACTTCAATATCACCTAAAGTCCCTACTTTTTTCCCCTGGTAAAGGCTACCGTATCCATGAGCAGAGTCAAACATTAAAGTCAAACCGTGTTTATTACAAATTTTTCTCAGTTCTTTTACCCGACAGGGGTTACCAAAAACGTGGGTTGCCAATATGACTTTTGTTTTATTGGTAATTTTCTTTTCTATATCTTTTGGATCAATACACCAACTATCTTTATCGATATCGGCAAAAACCGGTTTTAAGTGGTTCCACCTGATTGCATTAGCCGTCGAGTTAAAAGTAAAAGACGGTAAGATTATCTCCTCACCAGGTTTTAAGTCTAAAATCGATAATCCCAAGATTAATCCAACATCAGCATTGCCTAATACTCTCACATATTTTACCCCTAAATACTTTTTACCTAATTCCTCGTACTTATTCGCATAATAGGCAAAATTAGACAAATACTTACTTTTCCAGATTCTCTTCAACCCTTCAACATATTGATCAAAATCCGGCAAAGATGGTCGGCATACAGGAATTTTATACATACTCTATTGGATCTTTGGAATTATTTAACCCAAAAGCTTCAATTCTGGCTTTGCAATTACTACAATGTCCACAGGCAGCAACAGTATCATTGTGACATGACCAAGTATATTGAAAAGGAACTTTTAGTTTCTGGCCAATTTTAACGGCACCAGTTTTGTCTGTTTTGGTTAATGGGTGAAAGATTTTAATATCTTTTTTTAACATTGTTCCCAGACTGATGATTTTCTGAAAAGCCCTTATAAACTCAGAACTATTATCAGGACAGATATGATCTCCTCCAGTTGAACCGATTACTACGATATCAGCTCCTTGGACCTCGGCCAAAGCCGTAGCGATTCCTAAAAATATTGAATTTCTGAAAGGTACATATTCCAATCTAAAATTTTTTTCATTAAGTGGTATATTTTTATCCAAAAGTGCCGAGCCACCAAATTCCTTTATCCACGGTAAATCAATTTTAAATATCTTCTCCACTTTATAATGATTTTTTAAAGCGTCAACACATTGTTCTTCTTTGATAGCAGTCTTTTGGCCATATCTAATGAATAGAAATGTTGGAGTATAGCCTTTATTAACCACAATGGCTGTAGCTACAGTACTATCTAATCCACCACTAATAAGGCATATTGCTTTTTTTTGTTTATTGTTCATTTTAAGTTCTCCTTTTGGGTCCAAACCATATTAACTGATTTCTATCGATGATTCTCCACCCATTTTTCGAGATTTTCTTCCCAATCTTTTTACGATGCATGGCCACGGCTTCTTTTGTCAATCCTTCCGGCATAATCAATATCCTCTCCGGTTTTAGTTGACACATTTCTACTATTTCCTCGATTTCTTCGACATCTTTCTCATCGTTAACAACAAACTTGAACCAAGAAATTGGCCAGTTATTTATTTTCTTGAGTACATTTGGCCTAAATCTTATTTCTTTATCGTTACCACTATTGTTTAGTTTTGGGGAACAATTAATTTGACAATACCTTAACTCATTTCTGGGTTCTATGGTTCCATTGGTTTCTATTTCAATTTTCCATTTGGGTATTTTTGCTAAAAGGTTAATCATCAAATTTTGTTGTATCAGTGGTTCACCACCAGTAACAACCAGTCTTTTAATTTTTTTATTTTTAAAACCAAACTTGTCGTTCCATGATTTTTCGATTTCATCTTTTGCTTGATTGATAGTCCAGTCTTCCGACTCTTTCCAATATTCTTGTCTTTCTTTATCCCAAGTGTATCCAGTGTCACATTTCCAACCACTGGGGAAACCGCAATGAAGATTGCAATAATGGAGTCTGAAAAACACCGCCGGACAACCAGCCGTACCTCCGTCAGACTCTGACAAACCTTCTCCTTGGAAAGTTGCGAAGACTTTATCACCGCTGACTTTAAATCGATTTTTATGCCTGACCAATCTCTTTTTGTCTTCTGAGGTTGGTAAATATTTTGGTTTCATTATTTCTTTTCATATATGACATAACCGGTTGGAGTTTCCCATAATTTCACCCATTTTAGCCTCAAGTCGGTTTTAAAAGTATCTCTAAACTTATCGTCCAGTTGATCGAAAATCCATTTAGCAATATTTTCTGCCGTTGAAGTAAATGGTACGACTATCTTCTTAAACTCTGGATTATCATTGAAGAATTTAACTAAAAGTTGATCTTTTTCCCAAATCATGAAACTATGATCGAGAACATCATGGACATGTTCCATGGCTATCTTTTTAATATCCCCAAAATCAATTACCATTCCCTGACTCGAATTACCTTTATTTGTAATTAAATTACCTTCTAAGGCAATTTCCACTTTATATCTATGGCCATGAATATTGTTACATTTAGAATTATGGTTCATCACCCGATGACCCATATCCCACTCTATTTGTTTTACTACAATCATTTTTCCTTTAATGAATAATTGGCAAGATCACGGTAAAATTGATCGATTAACTGCTTTTCTTTACTAAGCTTTCCCCTGGTAATACTAGTAGTGGTAACAATTCCTTTCTTTTTAATTCCTCTCATACACATACATAAATGTTGTGCCTCAATTACCACAATCAAACCCATTGGATTCAAATATTTTTCAATTGCATCAGCTACTTGTTTGGTAATGTTTTCCTGTGTTTGAAGTCTTCTGGAATAGATATCTACTAGCCTGGCAAATTTTGATAATCCTAATACTTTTCCATTAGGTAAATAGCCAATATGCACTTTTCCAAAGAAAGGAATCATGTGGTGTTCACATAGAGAATAGAAATTAATATTGCTAACAGTGACTAAATCATGAAAACCGTTACTATCAAATAGTTTAAAAACCTCCCTTTCGTCCTTGTTATAACCATCCAATAAT
Source organism: uncultured Gammaproteobacteria bacterium (assembly GCA_964496075.1). Classification (GTDB taxonomy): domain Bacteria; phylum Patescibacteriota; class Microgenomatia; order UBA12405; family UBA12405; genus UBA1372. Next base: position 1,896 of record CAZBXB010000046.1, on the reverse strand, counting down.
TCTTTATACATTCTAATTACTCTGGCAGGTGTTTCTCTTAGACCCTCACGGGTTAAATCTTCTCCGAAATACTTCAATAAATTGACAATGTTGTCTTCAACTGAATACTTAGCTTTTTGTTTCATTTGCAGGTTTTATTGGCACACTTTCGTGTGGCCCTGCTACCGCTGCAAGTTTTAATGGTCCACTATTTGTGAGTGGGATACTTGCTACCGTAGTTGTTGGAATACTAACTAACCAAAGTATTTTTGTCAACTATATATATTATTTTCCTGTATAAAAGGTTGATAGAATAAGGTAGTGCTATAGAAATAGAAAATTTCTAGGTTTGTATGTTAAAAAGAAAGAATTTTTTAAGAAAAAAAGAAGATTTTATCTGCAAAAATTGTGGAGCTAAAGTCGTTGGTGATGGTTATACTGACCATTGCCCAGTTTGTTTGTGGGGAAAACATGTGGATGAGGCAATTCCCGGAGACAGAGCCAGTGACTGTGGTGGAATAATGGAACCTACTAGAGTGATTTGGGAAAAAGGTGAGTATAAAATTGAGTATAAATGCCAAAAGTGTGGACATAAGTTTAGAGTCTGGGCGGACAAAAAGGACAATAGGGAAAAATTATTAGAGTTGGTAACTAATTAGACTTTTTATCTTCAAGAGGGATCTTGCTCATCAACCAGGTGGTGGCTTTGTCGATAAATCTGGGCTCGTCTTTGATTAGGGGAATTTTTTTGACAACAATTTTTTTAATTGTATCCTGTTGTTTGGGATCAATAATTAGTGAGACTTGACGTGGAAATCTAAGGTAGGTTTCAAAATAAATGGCCTGACTGTCAAGAGACTTGCCAAACCAAAAAGCAGCCAGATCGGCCCAGGAGTAAAAAAGATCGCCAAAATAAATACCCCTGTTGGTAAGTTTGTTGGTGATAGTTTGTGGCTCAACGGTGGCCAAAACATAGTAAAGGAAGAGGGCGCCGGACAGGGCGACGATTAAAAATGTTTCCTTGGCAAAGAATAGGATAATGGAAACAAGGGCCAAAATGGCTATGGCAGTAATCCAAAAGTCCCTATCTCGTTTTTTAAAAGAGCGCTCTGGGGCTTGCCAAACAAATAAGTCTTTTTCCTCATTTAGATCTGACTTATCGGGCTTAGCTTTTTGTTTCAAATCTTGGGGCATACATTTAAATATAGCATTTTTGATAAGGTAACTGAAATAGTGCCTTAAAATGATATACTAAGCTCATCTTGGAAGGTTGCGCCGAATGGTAAGGCACAGGTTTGCTAAACCTGCGTCCAATTGGACATGTGGGTTCGACTCCCACACCTTCCGCCAAAGGGTCAAAGTTCTATGCGACCCGATCAGTACGCTAGTTTTCCCCTAACCTGTTGGTAAAGGTTCCCGAAATTCAACATTTCCCCCCGAAATGGCCTGTAACACTTACTTCGAGTACACCTCTAAGGTTTTTAATATTTCGTGGCCTATTTGTCTAATACTAGCCATAACTAGCTGTTCATTTTCCTTTCCAAATGGTTTGACTCCGTCTTTAGATCGTACATGCCAATTTATAGAGTTATTTCTTAATAAATTTTCGAATTTAGTATCAAGTTTAGGATCAATATGTGTGCCTCCTTCTTTGTTGCAAACCGATAATACAATATCTTTTCGTGTAAATAAATTATGATTTTTATCTTTAATAACCACCTCAGTCCACCAATTGTTAAAATTATCAACACGCTCCACATCGGGTAAAACATCATCTAAAAATGGCAGATATTCTGATCCTCCACCGACTAGTTCTAGTCGCATATAGACTAAACCCATATGAGTTAAAGCACTGGAAGATTCTATTTTGGCTGATGAATTATAAAAATCAATAATTTTTAAATTCAACTGTTTTAA
>CAZBXB010000045.1:0-5542 GCA_964496075.1 uncultured Gammaproteobacteria bacterium | reverse complement strand
AATAGCTTTTGGCTTTTTGTTTTATTGGACATATCAGGTAATTTCTAAAAATCATTTTAAGGATTACAAAGAGAAAATATGAGCTCTGCAGATCGAGTGGCTGGTGACTGGAGATTAAGAGGGCAGAGATATAGGTTAGAGGGTGAGGTTTGTGGGGGTTGCAGACAAGTAATATTTCCTCCAAGAGATATATGTCCTAGGTGTGGTGAATATGTAGCGCCACCAGTGAGTTCGGGTTATGTTGATAAAATAAATAGAAGAAGCGGGATTGATGCAAAGATAGCGTCACACAGACAAAATTAAAAGGGTTGACAATATTTTTTTGTTTGGTATAATGAATATATATTCAATATTATAAATTGATGGAGAAATAAAAATGCCAAATAGAGACGGAACAGGTCCACGAGGAAAAGGACCAAGAACAGGTAGAGGGTTGGGTAATTGCCCACCATTGAAAGATTCAACAAAGGAAAATCCCGACAACAGACCTTTGAGAAAAGGTGTTGGTAGGGGTAGAGGACGTGGCTTAGGCAGAAACGCTTAAAATATGACCAGACCAAGAAAACCCAGAAGGTTAGGATTTAACCCCGATGTTTATTATTTTAAACCTCGGGGTGTCCCTTTGAGAGATTTGGATGAGGTTGTATTAGAAAGAGATGAAGTGGAAGCCTTAAAACTACATGATGTAGACGGCTTAGAACAGATTGAAGCGGCCAAAAAAATGAGCATATCTCAACCAACTTTTGGCAGAATACTAAATATGGCTTATAAAAAAATAGCCAGGGCAATAATAAAAGGCATGGCAATAAGAATAGATAAATAATTACGAAAAAGAATGATTAACGATAATCCGGACGAGAACAACATCCTGCTGTTAATTTAGCCATAGTGACGGCATTTGTACGAGCGTCTTTTGGTCTAGAATCACGAACAGTTGTTTTATATTTGTTTCCACATGAATTACAGATTAAAGTAAATCGGTATTCTACTTGTTCGGAAGGTTCGCGTTCTTCTTGTTTTTCCATATTTTTGAGTATAACAAAATTTACATCATGCCACCCATACCGCCCATACCTGGATTTGGCATAGCCGGTTCTTTGGTCTCTTCCGGGATATCAGTGATTAAAACATTGGTAGTCAAAATCATGGTACCAACAGAAACAGCGTTTATTAGGGCTGATTTGGTAACTTTGACTGGGTCTAGAACACCTGAACTAGTCATTGACCCCATCTTACCTGTGGCAGCATTGTAGCCATAGTCTGATGTCTTATCAGCTTTGAGTCTACCTCTGACTTTATTGTAGATAAAACCTTGATCTTCACCGCAATTGGTAGCCAATTTTCTTAATGGTTGCTCTAGGGCATATTTAAGAATATTTAGACCAACTTTCTCTTCTTCTGTGTCGACTTTGACTTTATCCAGAGCAAAGGATGCTTTAATAAGAGCAACACCACCACCGGGAAGAATACCTTCTTCGACAGCGGCTTTGGTAGCACCAATGGCATCTTTAACTCTTTCGAGTTTTTCCTTCATCTCCATTTCAGAAGCACCACCAACTTGAAGAACAATAGCGCCACCAACTAGTTTGGCGATTCTCTCCTGAAGTTTTTCTTTGTCATAATCAGAATCAGAGCTATCGACTTGAGTCTTTAGCTGTTTAACTCTGGCGGTAACATCGGCCTGACTACCAGCACCACCTAAAATTCTAGTAGTGTCTTTGGTGGCAACAATCGAATCAGCTTGACCACAAAATTCTGTCGGTTGACTGGTTTCAAATTTGGCACCGGTATCTTCTGAGATAACTTGACCACCGGTTAGAACAGCAATATCTTCTAGCATGGCTTTTCTTCTATCACCAAAACCCGGAGCTTTAACTGCCAAAACATTGAAAGTGCCTCGGAGTTTGTTAACAACCAGGGTAGCTAAGGCCTCACCATCAATATCTTCACTAATAATGACAAAATTTTTGGTGATTTTGACTAATTTTTCTAAGAAAGGAAGAATTTCCTGAATTGAGCTGATTTTTTTGTCAGTAATAATGATGTATGGTTTGTCGATTTCTGCTTCCATCTTTTCTGTATTGGTAGCAAAGTAGGCAGACAGAAAACCTTCATCAAATTCCATACCTGAAGTTTCTCTGGTCTCAATTTCAAGACCTTTACCTTCTTCGGCAGTAATCAGACCGTCCCGACCAACTTTGATGACAGCTTCGGCAATTTTTTGACCAATGACAGCATCTGAGGCTGAAATGGTGGCAACTTGAGCAATTGATTCTTTGTCTTTAGCTTTAATGTCTGTTTTCATTTTGTCTAGTTCGTCCAAGATGACTTTTAAACCCTTTTCCAGGCCTTTTCGAATCATCATGGGGTTTGAGCCGGCAGTGACGTTTTGAAAGCCTTTATTGGCGATAGCTTGGGCTAAAAGGGTGGCAGTAGTAGTACCATCTCCGGCAGTATCGTTGGTTTTGACGGCGGCTTCTTTGAGCAGTTGAGCGCCCATATTTTCAAAAGGATCAGCCAGTTCGATTTCCTTGGCGACAGTAACACCATCGTGGATAACACTGGGGGCACCCCACTTTTTGTCAATACCAACATTTAGACCTTTAGGTCCTAGAGTGGTAGTAACGGCGTCACTTAAGATGTTTATACCTTTTAATAATGATTGTCTTGCTTGTTGATCAAATTGGAGTTGTTTTGCCATAATTTATTTTAAATTCTAATTTCTAATTACTAAATTCTAAACATTATTGAATAATTGCCATAATATCTTCGAATTTTAGAATAAGAAGATCTTTGCCTTCATCTTTGTATTCCTTGCCGCCCCATTCTTTATAAACAACGGTATCGCCTACTTTACAAGGGGAAATTACTTTTTGACCATCATCATATATTGATCCACCAACAGCCAGGACTTTGCCTTGCTGAGGTTTCTCTTCATGAGAATCAGGTAAAACAATACCTGACTGGGTAGTTTTTTCAATTTTTTGTGGTTCTATTAACAAATATCCAGGAACTGGGATGATTTTTGCCATATAATCTTTGTAAATTTGTAATAAATGGGTAGGATTTATCAGAAAATGGTGATAACTGTTAATATTTTAAAGATTAAATGGCTAATGTCAAGGGTTAGCTGAGATTGTATAATGGTTTATGTCAAAAATTGTAGATATAAAAGCAAGGCAAATATTGGCCTCGGGCGGATTACCAACCGTTGAGGCTGAAGTTTATTTAAAGTCCGGGGCAATAGGAGTGGCATCTGTGCCTTACGGAGCCTCAGCCGGTAGTAAAGAGGCGGTTGTACTAGTAGATGGAGATGAGACTAAATATGGAGGTAAGGGAATGCAAAAGGCGGTAACTAATATTACCGGCTTGATTAAGGATGGCTTGGTGGGTATGGAGGCGGAAGATCAAAGGCAAATAGATGAAAAAATGATTATGCTTGATGGCACAAATGATAAAAGTTATTTGGGAGGAAATGCAATTTTGGCGGTATCTTTGGCAGTAGCCAGAGCGGCGGCGATGGAAGCTAAAAAACCACTATATAAGTACTTGCGAGACTGTTTTGAAATTGATTTGTCTGATTGGATATTACCAAAACCAATGGCAGTACTAATTGAAGGAGGTAAACACGCTGATAAAAGTACGGATTTACAGGAATATATTTTAACTGTAACAAGAGAAGATATGAAAGTGACCGAGACTGTCAGAATGATGTCCGAAGTATATATGAAGTTAGCTGAAATACTAAGGCAAGAGGGATTTACCATCAGTGTAGGCAATGAAGGTGCTTTTGCACCGGCCGGAATTAACAGTAATAAATTACCATTGGAGCTGATAATGAGGGCGATAGAAAAGGCGGGTTATAGAGCTGGAGAAGATGCTAAATTGTCGCTAGATGCGGCAGCTTCTGAATTTTGGGATGAAGATAAAAAAAGATACATACTTGGAGTTGAAAACAAGGAGTTAACGTCTGGCCAAATGATAGATTATTTTACGGCTTGGGCGGAAGAATATCCGATCGTAACCATGGAAGATATGCTTGACGAAAATGACTGGCAGGCTTGGGTGATGTTGACTGACAGATTGAATAAATTAAATATTGCTAATATTGGGGATGATTTGACGGTGACAAAGGCTCAAATACTGCAAAAGGCTGTGTCCGAACAAGCTGTGTCGGGAGTATTGGTGAAACTTAATCAAGCTGGAAGCTTGTCGGAAACAGTAGATTGTTTGAAGCTAGCGGCGGAAAACAAGATTCCGGCCGTGCCGTCTCATCGGGGTGGTGGAGAAACAAATGATACCTTTATGGTTGATCTGGCAGTAGCTTTTAACTGTCCATGGATTAAAGTAGGCCCAACTAGAGGAGAAAGGGTATGTAAATATAATAGACTTATGAGAATTGAGGAAGAGCTGGGCTAAATTTTGTATTCAAAGACTTTGTCGTAGGGAATGGTCCAGGAGCAGGTTTCGTCTTCGGAGGCATTTTCTAAAATTTTTCTAAACAATCTGATAGAGTTACCATGAGCAGAAATGGCGATATTTAGGTCTTTTTTAGAATAAAGTTTCTTAAGATCGGCGATAAACTCCCCTACTCTGACCTCAACATCATCAAAAGATTCACCACCCGGAGGCGGAACGTGATAACTTCTATGCCAAATATCAAACTGTTTTTGACCGTATTTGTCGATAATTTCTTGGTGAGGATGAGTATTAAGATTGCCATAGTTACGCTCAGTAATACGGTCGTCGGTAATAATTTTGGTACATTTGGGATGGAATTTTAAAACAATCTCTAGAGTGTGGCGAGACCTTAAAAGACTGGACTGATAGGCAATGTCAAGACGGGTATTTTTGAGAAGTTGGGCCAGATATTCGGCCTGCTTGATGCCTAAGTCGGTTAGTGGCGGATCAGACCAACCAGAAAAAATTTTATCTCGATTGTAAGTGGTTTGACCGTGACGGAAAATATATAGATTTGTCATAAGTAAGTGTAATAAAAAAATGCAAATTATGTAGGGGTTTGATTTATTAGGTATAATTTCACATGTCTGCGCCCATAGTTTAATGGATAAAATGGCGGTTTGCGAAACCGTTGATCCAAGTTCGATTCTTGGTGGGCGTACTTAGGAGAGTTGGCCGAGTGGTTGATGGCGCTCGCTTCGAAAGCGAGTGGGGAAACCCGCACAGGTTCGAATCCTGTACTCTCCGCTTTTTTTAAAACAAATTCAGTAACTGTTTTTGTCTACAGGTTGTCAATTGCTGTTGCTAGTTGACGAACTTCTTGGTTGTTTAAACTTCCAAACGGTTTGCTTAATATTTTAGTGGATAAATCTAGCTTGTCTGAAAGTCGGCTTGTTCCAATAGAGTTGTTTCTAGTCTCTTTTCGGCTTACTGGCATTCTATTTAAATCCAATGTCATTTGCCTTAATTCGGTTTTCGCTTGACGACGATCATGGCGATGTGATCTTGCTTTTCCAAGAACTTTTCCACCCCCTATGTCAGGCGAAAAACCATTAATCACTTTTATCAAAGTTAAATTTTC
>CAZBXB010000044.1:1152-5570 GCA_964496075.1 uncultured Gammaproteobacteria bacterium | reverse complement strand
TAAATTTTTATTACTAATTAAATTGTTAGATATGGATACAAATTCTTTAGATAAGAAAAAGCAAACTTACTTTCGGAATGTTTATCAGAAGGGAGGCAACGCTATTGATTGGAATTTTGGATCAGCTGGACACAAACTTATTGAATTAGTTATTGATAATACAATTAAGAGAGGGTCTAAGATTCTTGATATTGGTAGTGGACCTGGTATTGAGGCTATATTTCTTGCAAAACAAGGAATGAAAGTTACAGGACTCGATCTTAATCCAGATGCTTTAGAACTCGCAAAAAAATTGGCAGATCTCCAAAAGGTAAATGTCAAATTTATACAAGGTGATGCATTAAAAATACCTTTGAAAGATAAATCTTTCAATGTTGTTAACGACACTTTTGTTTTTCATCATTTTAAAAATTCAATGAGAAATAAATACGCTCGAGAAGTGAATCGGGTTTTAAAAATTGATGGAATATTTATATTGAGAGGGTTTTCATGTAAAATGACTCCAGGTAGTGGCCCTTTTAGGTTAACAGGTAATGAAATACTAGAAGCTTTTATGCCTTATTTTGAAGTTGAACATCTTTCTTTGTTTAGAAATATACCCACAGTAAAACGACCCGACCAATGGCACTGGTTTGGAATATTCAGAAAAAAATTGGAATAGTTGATAAATATCTATAAAGATCAAACATTATTATAGGTATTGATGAATTTTTATGCTACAGAATAATTGATTGTATTCTTTTGCAGATAAAACAAAATTAAAATCGCGCAGAAAAAACCCGACGCTAGTCGGGAAAAGGCGGAGCGCAAGGGGCGGCGATGCGGGCGCCGTCCCTGCGCGGAGCCGAGGGTCCTAACAGCCATCAAAATGAGTTCGGATTTGTTCTAAAAGGCTCACACGAGAGTTTTGAGTTGATAAAATTGTTTCTTTGGTATTCCCTTATTTTTCAACCGAGAGTGTAATATGATCAAGTACCGGAGTGAGACAAGGAATGGAGACGTAAAAAAAATTTTTAAGATTCTGTCAATTCTGTTGGAGCGTTTATTTCAAAAAAGTATATCCCATCTCCTGACTTTCTTCTGTCTATTTGCCTCAATAAGTTACCTAATCCTTCGTCAACAGGTAGGCCAAGTTCTGAAAATAAACTTATTAGTTCTGGGTCATTAATCATGTCAATATTTTTTTCACTATTTTCTTTTGTTACCATGATTTTGTTTACTTATAAAGTTGTCGTAATTGTATCATAATAGATTTTTTATTTCACATAATTCAAACAGACGCTATTTGTCCAAATCTAACATAAAGACTCCTCATTTCCCTCAACAAATGTTCGATTTGCCCCCCCCGTAGGGTCACACTTTTGCGCACATACGTTGGTATCAATTCTATTGAACAGGATCCGCAGGCTTTTTTGCTAGCATTATGATGTTTTCAATAGATTTTTTACCTTTTGGTGTTTGTGTAATTTCAACGGTATAACCATGAATTTCAAAGCCGGCGTTTTGAAGCAAAGTTACTAGTTCTTTTGGAGTATAATGATGTGCGTAACGCTCTATGGCATTTGTTCCTCTCATTGCAGCAATATCGTCGTTGCTTTTTCCAATAAAGTTTTCGCCACTTTTTAAAACAGCAATTGTTCCTTGTTCACCTGTTATCAGTGCGTGCCTATCGTAATTCACATCGTAGTCGTCTAGTATATGTTCTGCGCCAAAATCGGATATGGCGACACATCCTCCTGGTTTTACAGCAGAGTACAGGGTTGATACGGCTCTTATTCTTAAGTCTTTTGCTTTTTCAGGATCTTCATCAACTAAGTTTGTCATTACCCCACACACGTTTATGAAGTCGAAACTATTTAATTTGAAGGGTAATTCTTCGGCTTTTGCTTGTATTTTGTCTTGGGTCTTTGTTAAGATCAATCCTTCTATACTCAGATCAAGAGCTGTAATCTGGCTCCCGTTTAGGGATTCTTTGAGGACTTTTGTGCTCCTTCCTTGGCCTGAACCCAGGTCTAACCCCCTTAAGCCCTCTGTATTTCCTTTATAAAAGCTGAATATTTCACGGACAGGAACTCTAGTGGAGCCAGGGATGTCATTCCCGCGGAATTCTTCATTCCACACAGATAGTCCACCGACCCCATCTTCTCTCATGATTACATTATAAACATAAATAGACTATTAGATGTGTATTGATTTAGTAAGAATGGTAGTTTTTGAGGTTTTTTGTATGGTTTAAACACATATTGTCTGTCCAAATATAATATATAGATAGCTCACTTCTCTCAATAAATGTTCGATTTGCCCCCCACCGTAGGGTCACAAAAATTTTACAGATTGAGTAGTTTCGTCCCAGCATTCGGTTAAAATTGATGAGGGATAGTTGTGGGGTTCGACGTCTTGGCAAGGAATAGTGCCATTGCCATCATAATCGACAGTCCAGATATCGTTGTCACTGTGGGCAAGCCACATAGCACCGGCTATTTCGCCTTGAAAACTAATACCCCCCGTGGCGTGTGTGCCCGTGTTTTGAGATACAGTTAAATTGGCATCGGATATGGGTTTACTGAATTTGTTACAAAAAAAAGTAGTCAATTGATCTTCAATTGATTGGGGTGCTGTGGTCTCGGTTGGGGTTAACGCTTCTGTTGGAGTTATGTTTTGGGTGGGTTGGACTGGTTGATTTGCTGGAGTTGGAGTTGGTTCTTGGTTGACATTTATATTTAAATTACAGGCGGAAAGAATGATCGTCAATATAAGTACAGAGAGTGTTTTAATCATGGCTTATTATAAGCTTTTTTACGGTTTTTGGAAAGTAGGATTATACCTGAAATAATGAATATGGATGATAATACTTGACTAATTTTTATTTGATCAATAGTCCAGGTGTCAAATCTTAGAAAATCTAGAAAGAAACGAGTCAGTCCGAAGAGTAATAGATACCAGGCTGTGGGTCGTATTTTGTTTTTAATAAAAAGGTAAATAAAAAACATGACAATGGATTCATAGAGCCAAACTGGATGAAAGTAGGAATAGTTACGAAATTGGAGTGGACGAAGATTGATTGGTACATATTGACCAATGTCTATATATGTTGGTTTACCAAATACTTCTGTATTAAAATAATTACCTAGTCTACCGATACTTTGACCTAAGGCAAGTGAAGGAATGATTATATTGATGAGTGTGAATATGTTTATTTTGTGTTTTATACAAAATAAAGTAGTGTAAATAAACGAGGCAATGATGGCTCCAAAAATACCAAGACCACCAGCTCTAGTGTTTGGTATTTGAAGGAGATGAAATTTGTAATATTGCCAATAGTCAGCAACGTGATAAAGTCTGGCACCTATTATAGAAAAAAATATTAGAAAAAAGATAAATTTATTTTCAATAGGTTTCGGGACAATATTGTTTAATTTTTGAAATCTAGAGATACCTAGATAAATGGCAATACCGATGAGTAATCCGTAAATTGACATAAAGTAAATGTGGGCCCAGAGGGACTCGAACCCCCGACCCTCTGCTTAAAAGGCAGGTGCTCTACCACCTGAGCTATGGACCCTGAATTTTGTGGTTTGTAAATTTTTAAAAGCGCGATTAAATTTTTCTAGCTTTGGGATCTCTAAGGAAATAAAGCTTAGATCTTCTGATTTTTGTTTTTGGACCTCGGAGCTTTTCGATGCTCTTAATCCAAGGAGAATTTAGGGGAAAAATTCTTTCGACGGTGACTTTATCGGAAGCGTTTTTCTTAACTATGAAGTTTTTTTGACCATCTTTGGCTTTGACGGCAATAAGTATGCCATCGAAGGCCTGAACTCTTTCTTTGGAGCCCTCTTTAATTTTGTAGTTGACTTTGACGGTGTCCCCTACTGTAAATGTTTGCTTATTATGTGTTATAGATAGTGCCATAATGTTGCCTTAAAGACTTCTTATTTTAGTTGATTTGATGTGATTTATCAACGATTGAGAATTTTATCAATTTTTTGTTGTAAGTCGAGACTGTAGTTGACTCCGTAGGAAATGTTAATTATTTTTCCGGTTGGCATTTTTATGGTACCAATTAAGCTGTTGGGATTGTTTTTTAGAAGTTTGTTTAATTCCATTAGTTGAGATTGATTAGTTTTTGGTGGAATTGTTATAACAAAATCGGGTTTGTCTGATTTTGTTATTGTTTTTTTGGTTTGTTTTGGTTTATTTGTTTGTGTTGACGGGTTGCCAATAGTGTTTATAATGATAGATTTTTGTTCATCTCGAATGTTTATTTTACCTTGGAAAAACAATACGGCATCTTCTACTAATATTTTTCCTACTTCTTCGTAAGTTCGGGGAAAAATAACAGCCTCAATTTTACCAGTTTGATCTGCCAAGGTGACGAAGGCCATTTGTTTATTGTCTTTTTTGGTTCTAATAACTCGGAT
>CAZBXB010000044.1:0-1142 GCA_964496075.1 uncultured Gammaproteobacteria bacterium | reverse complement strand
ATTTTATTGATGATAGCTATTATCTCTATGTCTTTCTGGTCAGAGTAAGTTTCAATATCGTCTATTCTCGAGTCATGGTTGGTTTGGAATTTGTCTAATAATTTTCCAAGTGGATTTTGAGAAACATAAACACCCAGAAGATCTTTTTCCCAGGCTAGCTTGTCTTTGTCAGATAGATTTTGAGAAGCGGAAAAATTATCTAGTGGGGCGATTGGTTTTGAGTTTTTTGATTGATCAAAAAGTCCAAACTGGCCGGTTTTGTATTCTTTTTTAATTTTGTCGCAATTTTGCTTAATCTCAACGAGGGATTCCAAAATTGCACTACGATCTCCAAACTGATCAAGGGCTCCAACTTTAATTAGACTCTCCAAGACTTTTTTATTTATTTTTTGACTGTCAGTTCTTATACAAAAATCATTAAATGAAATAAACTGACCCTCTTTTCTTTTCTTTAATATGTTTTTGATAGCGGCACTGCCGACGTTTTTGACCGCATCTAGGCCGAATCTGATTGATATGCCCTCAAGAGAGTTGGTATTTTTTTCGATTTTAAAACCTTTATTGGATAAGTTAATATCGGGTGGATTTATAATAATCCCCATCTTTCGGCATTCTTCAACGCCGTCTGTAACCTTATCAATATCTTGAGCTTCAGCTGTCAAAAGAGCGCACATATATTCAACCGGATAGTTTGCCTTCATGTAAGCTGTACGATAGGCTAACATACCATAAGAGCAGGCGTGGGCTTTGTTGAAACCGTAACCGACGAAAGGCTCAATAAGACCAAAAACATCCTCTGCTTTTTTCTTGGAGAGGCCATTGTCGACACATCCTTGAACAAACTTTTCCTTTTGCTGTCTCATTTCTTGAGGAATTTTTTTTCCGATTGCTTTTCTAAATTTATCTGCCTCAACCCAATCGTAGCCGGCCAGATATATAGCTGTGTACAAACAATCGTCTTGATAGACAATTAGGCCATATGACTTTTTTAAATATTTTTCCATTCTAGGATCAAGGTAAGTGGTTAAGAGTGGATTTTCTTTTCTTTTAATATATTCGGGAATGATAGCCATGGGTCCGGGACGATAAAGGGCGACCATGGCCATAATGTCTTCTACTCTTTCTGGTTTTAAAAGTTTTAT
>CAZBXB010000043.1:0-5631 GCA_964496075.1 uncultured Gammaproteobacteria bacterium | reverse complement strand
ACTTACTCCGGTGCCGTATTGAATTGAACTAATGTCAATGCCGATTATCATAGTCTTTTGGAAATCATCTTGGGTAAGTTTAACAAAACTTGACCGTAGGTTTTAATAAGGCTGATTGGTAAGATCCAGATGGAATCAAAGCCATAAATTTTGATGGTTTGTTTGATAAGACCGGATAGGTTTCTAAGTCTTTCTTCAATAATTCTGGGAAGATATTTTATAAATTGGCCTAGGGAATAATTTTTGATAATAATATAGATCCAGTTTTTAGCATCCATAATGTTTCTAAAGTTACCCATTTTTGAACTGGTAGCCCCACCAATGTGATATGAGATTGAATTGGGAATAAAAAGAGTTTTGTGACCAAGATGGTTTAGTCGAAGAGCCAGGTCAACATCTTCTTCATAAGCAAAAAAATCTTGATCAAAACCGCCGACTTTTTTAAAAATATTCTTTTGGTAAACAACCAAAGAAGCTGAGGCACCCCATATCGTTTTGGGTTTTTTACTAATAATGGGGTTTGGTTTGTTGTCGACCCTGAAAGGAAGTTTATTGCCAATGTTTTTGGCTTTACCTCTCCAATAATATTTAAGACCGGTGCTTTCAATTTTAGTGCCGTCTTGATTTAAAACCAGGCCAAAGTAAGTTGAATAATTTGGTCTTAGTTGTATATTTTTTTGAATATGCTTAAACCAGTCCTTGTGAAGTTTGATGTCGTTATTACAAACGACAATATATTTATATTTGGCTTTGAGAGCGCCTTGATTGACTGCTTGGGCAAAGCCATGATTTTTTTTGTTTAAAATAATTGAAGATGTATGAGCTTGGGTGAGACGGGAGAATAAGTTAATTGATTTGTCTATGGAAGCATTGTCAACTAAAATAATTTCAAAGTTTTTTATGTGAGCAGTTTTAAGAGAGGTTAAAAGTGAATTTAGACAAGTAGATAAATAAAGCTGTCCGTTTAGGTTGGGAATAATTATAGAGAAACTTGGTTTAGAGATTTTGTGGGATTTGGATTTGATCACCTATTTTTAGATTTAAATTATTAGATGTATCTAAGTTTAGCTCAATTATATATAAAGCTTTAGATTTTGGTGTCAGAATAGATAAATCATTTGGTTTGCCTTGGATAATATCAACCACTGTTCCCTGTTTGTTTACCCAAATGATATCAAGAGGAATTAGAGTATTTTTCATCCAAAAAGGGTAAATGGATTCAATTCGGTAGACAAAAATCATGCCACAGTTGGGGCAAAGACTGTTTCTGTTTGATAGTCCCCTGCTCTTTTGGATAGCTGACTTGGCTATTTCTAAAGAAAGGGTTTTGTCTTTAATAGTAATATCAATAGTAGGTGTAGATTGTTGTTTTGTGGGTTTTACCAGTAAAACTACACAGATAACAATGATTAGAATTAAACTAATTTTTAAGAACATATTGATTTAATTTATATATAGTTTTAGTCCAAGTGTGATGTTGACTAAATTTTATGCCATTTTGGGAAAATTTGCTGGCTAGGTTGGGGTTGTTGACAATAGTTTGAATTTTTTGAACCAAGTCTTCTTGATTATCTTTTTGAAAAATTAGTCCGGCTTGAGATTGGTTGATTATCTCAGCTACTGGTGGGATATCCGAACCAATAACGGGTACTCCCCTACTAGCTGCTTCCAAAAATACTAGACCAAAGCTTTCATGGATAGACGGATTTATTAGTATGCTTGATCTGTCTAAATATTTTTTAAGCTGAGTTTGATTGTATTTTTTGGAAACTAGATTGATATTTTTTCTGACTATTTTAGGTAGAGATTTTAAATATTTTTGAATATTTGGGTAATAAAGAGTTTTTTGACCTGCAATAGTGAGAGTAGATTGGGGATGTTTGGAGTTAACTTGGCAAAAGGCAGATAGCAGTAGTTCTATTCTTTTGTGGGCCGAAAAATTACCCAGAAAAAGAAGTTTTGCTTCTTTTGATTTTGGTTTAAAAGTTAGGAGCGGAAAAGTATCGGGAATACCAGGATAAAGGGTAAATATATTTGCGTTAGTATTTTTTAGTTTATTTTTTAGATATTTGGCTTCGTGATGGGTCAAGGTCCAAATATAATCTGAATTTTTGAGATGATTTAACAGAATCGGGTTTTGAAAAGAGTGATCGTCTTGGTGGAAGCAAGGCAAGATTAGAAGTTTGCTACCGGTAAGTTTTTTTAAGATGAGTGCGTAAATAGAAATATTGGTGGGAAATGGTCCGGCAATGATTAGATTAGGTTGAAACTTGATTATTTTAATAACAGCTTTTATGAAAGACAGAGGTTTAAATATGGGGCCAGTGGCCAATATCCTAAAAAAATTTAATTTAAAAATTTTCTTAAGATAGACAAATAGTTTGGTTTTAAAGACGGGTAGTCTGATGATTGAGTTGGAGCGAATATTGATTGGGCTTGAACTTGGTTTAATAAAATCGTCAGTTGAAGAGCAATTTGTAGTTAATACCAAGGTATTGTAGCCTAGCTTTTTAAGACCAATTTGACTTTGGTATATTATTTGGGATCCGCCATCGATAGCTGGTGGCCAGATATGAGAAATAAACAAAATGTTCATTGTATTATTATAGAATATGGTTGTGAACAAGAAAAAATTAGTAAAATATGGTCAAGTAATTGTGTCGGCGGGGCTGTTGGTGATTGTGTTTAGGAAGATTGACGTGGCCAACTTGTTTATTAGCATGACTAGGGCACCTTTGTGGTTTGTACTGGTGTCTTTTTTCCTTACCTTATTTTCAACATTGGTGATTTCTGTCAGATGGTCGTTACTGCTTCTACCGAAAATTACAATAAAAGATATCTTGTTCTTTTGTAAAGCGTCTTTGATTGGTAGATTTTATTCTTTATTTTTATCATCATCGATGGGGGGAGATTTAGTTAAATGGTTGCCGTTGATGAAAAGGTATCCGGAGTTAAGCAAGATGAAACTGGCCAGCTCTGTGTTGTTGGATAGAATAATCGGCTTTACCGCTTTTGTGATTGTGGCCTTTGTGTCAATGATAGTGGGGATGATAATTAAATTGGACTTTTCATTGTATATCTTTTGGATATTTTTGGGATTGTTTATAGGAGTATTAACCTTTTATGTTTGTGTGTTTTTGTTTGATTTTGAAAAGATCTTTAGTAAATTGAAAATACCTGGCAAGATTATTGAAATGGCAGAGATTCTAACCAAGAGTGAAAAAAAACGACTATTTAAGTCTTTTATGATTTCCCTGTTGACGGCTCCTCTGTGGTCATTTACCGGTTGGTTGGCGTTCGTGGCTTTTGATACAGGAATTTCTCTAATGGCCACAATGATAATAATGCCGGTAATTAATCTAATCTTGATTTTACCTATATCAGTGGCTGGTTTTGGTGCCAGAGAAGGATTGTTTGTGTATTTCTTTTCAAAATTTGCAGTTTCAAATGAATTAATATTGGCATCATCTGCTTTTGCGGGAGTACTAGGAGTAGTGTTTTCGTTAATTGGTGGAGTGTTAACTTTGTTTTGAGATATGATATAATTTTTTATGGGTAAATTACCAAGAAGGTTACAGGCAAAGTTGTGGTCAAGTGATTTGCAAAATGTTGATGTAGAGAGAGACAAAACGATGATAATCCACAAGGTTTTAGCATATGGAACAATGGATGATATTTATTGGCTTATTGATGAATATGATAAAAAAGAATTAAGAGATGGCTTTCTAGGCAGTCCGATGAATTTATATACCAGATCTGCTTTAAATTTTGCCAAAAATATAATTTTAGGCTTGGATAATATAAAAGTTGATGAATCAGGATATGTTAAAACTTTATACTGAGATTTTTGATATCAGAGATTTAGCAACTGCAAAAGCATATGCAATTGGAAGGCGAGGTGTTTGGAGAGATTATTTTGATGTATATTTTTTGTTGAAAAGCAGAAAAGTTGGCTTAGAAGATTTACTGAAAATGTCAAAAAAAAGATATGGATCTTTATTTAGTAAAAAACTTTTTTTAGAGCAGTTATGTTATTTTGACGATATAAACGATTTCTCTATTGAATATGACGGAGGCCAGGAAAAATTTGATAAAGAGGATATAAAGAAGTGTTTGGTTAAGGTAGTCAAAGACTTTGTTTTAAATTAGTTTAAAATAGGTAATGCGAAGACTGGTTTTTTTAATGTGTGTTGTATATGCTGTCACTTTTTCGTTTTTATCTATAAGGAGACATAATGCTTTTTATAGTAGTTTTGATCTGGCCAATATGGATCAGGCGGCTTGGACAACGATTTTTTCAAATAAAGCTTTTTCGGTATCAGGGATAGATGAGCAAGTATCAAGATTACAGTTTCATTCTGATTTTATTTTGGTTTTACTGGCTCCGTTTTTTTTGATATGGAATGATGTTCGAATGCTTTTGGTGTTACAGTCGGTAGTGGTCGGCTTGGGTGGTGTGGCTGTATATTTAATTTCAAAGAAAGTACTAAAAAAAGAATGGTTGGCAGCTGTTTTATCGTTAGTTTATTTACTCAATCCGGGACTACAGTGGACAAATATGTATGATTTTCATGGGGTGTCAATGGCAATGACTTTCTTATTATTTGCAGTTTATTTTGCTATGGTAAAAAAGTGGAGACAGTATTGGATTTTTGTAATTTTGGCCATGCTGACAAAAGAACAAATACCCTTGTTAGTGTCAATGATGGGAGTATTGGTTTTCTTTTTTAGTGACAAAAAGAATGGATTGATGAGTTTTTTATCTGGCTTTATGGTGTTTGCTTTGCTGGTGTTTGTGATAATGCCACTGTTTTCTACATCCGGCAGACATTGGGCCTGGGATTGGTTTAGTGTGGCTGACAATAATGTGTCCGGTGGAATTAATTTACCCAATATGGCTGACTTATGGGGGAAGTTTTGGAACAAAGATACTAGACAATATTATTATATGCTTTTAAGACCGTTTGGCTTTTTGCCGCTTTTAGGATTACCGATGATGATTGTGTCTAGTCCAGATTTGCTTATAAATATTTTGAGTCGTCAAGCGCAGATGAAAAGTATTGTGATGCATTATGATAGTGGGATGGTGGTGGGCTTGATTTTATCTTTAATATTGGCTTTTTGGATAATTGGATATGTGTTTAGGAAATCTAAATTATTATCAAAGCTTGTTTTGGTGATGAGCGCTGTTTGGTTACTAATGTGGTCGGTTAAGAGTAATTACTATTACGGTCCCCTACCAACGACACCAAGTTTGTGGCGGTGGATGTATGAAGTAACAGATAGTGAAATTGAATTTGAAAAAGTATTAAGACAAATACCGCGTGAAGCCTCAACTACGGCCTCATCCGAAATTAGGCCTCATCTAACTCATAGGTTAAGTGCTTTTAACCTGCCACACGGACTTGATAGTGATTATATTGCCATGAGCCTAACTAATAGAATTGTGGGAGATAATAAGGTGAAAGGTTTTGAAGAGAGTTTGATTCAAAAGTTAGATGAAGAAAAAAAATATGAATTAGCCGCAATTTTAAAAGCCATTGAAATCGCACCTACCAATCAATAAGAAAACTATTTCTCTTTATTCTTAACGAATAGATGGGCAGGTGCTCTCCCACAGATGCCGGGACT
>CAZBXB010000042.1:0-5778 GCA_964496075.1 uncultured Gammaproteobacteria bacterium | reverse complement strand
TTACCGCTATTTTTTCTTTCATTTTTATTCTTATTTTACTGCCTTAATAAAAAAATTAACTATCGTATCAAACCCATCCTTTAATTAAAGATAAAATCATCATAGTTGCAATTCCAAGCATAAGTATGCCCGATATTAAATGTAATAATTTTATTCTTTTCTGTCTGATTGCTTCTAGTTTACCGGTAGTGGATAAACCTTTATAAATTATTAATGAAAGTATTATTAAGGGAAATACAAAAATCAAATTATAAAGAAGTAAATAAAAAATTCCCGCGCTTTTGGTAACTTCTTTTGCCAATAAGCCCAATATAACGATATAAGGCCCGCCCGTACAAGGTAATTCAAATGAAGATACGATAAATCCGGCTACAAAAGCACCAAAAGGCGTGGTGGCACTGTTTAATATTTTTTTCATCAGCGGACGCCAACTTAAAGGAATTTCCATTAAAAACCCTTTTCCATACCAAAAATAATCTTTAATATTAAACAAAGCAACAAGGACGGCAAGAACTGTGGCAAAAATATAAAAATTGTGGCTTAATCCGGTAGCTTGAAGGATAGAAAACAAGCCTAAACCTATTAAAAAATAAGAAATATAAATTGAACAAGTAAAGGCAAGTCCAAACTTTAATGCCCGTTTTTTATCGGCGATAGATAAAGCAGCAGTCATAAGAATTATTAATACTGCGAAAGCACAAGGATTTATAGCATCAACAGCCGCCGCTCCGATAACGATTGGGATAGTTAGTTTCTTTGAAGAAGATACTCCTAGAATTTTTTCAACAGGGTTGCCGCATTCTTCTATTAAACATCTTCTAATCTCATTCTCTAACGAAACAGCAATTTCATTGCTAAATCCTACGATTGCTTTATCGTCAATAAATGCTGTTGGAACACCCTCTATTTCTGTATTAAATTTATCAGCCAGCTCTTCAAATAATTTTCTGGCTTGGTTATTTTGATATACTTCATGCTGGTAGATTTTTAGTGTAGGATAACTATTTTTAACGTTATTTAAAAAAGACAATAAACTTGAACAGTGAGGGCAACCCTGTCCATAGAAAACATGTAAATAAACCTCTTTTTCACTATTTTCTTGATTTTGAGCCTGGACTCCTGTCAAAAACAAAACAGATAGGATAACCAATACAATAGCAAAAACGGCTAATTTATAACTTTTATACTTTAGGTTCAAGTCCTTCATTTTGATATCTTCTTTATAACATCTTGAAACATCTTTTCATATTTTGAATTTAAGACAGTAATCGGTACCATGTTTATGTTTGAATTAACAAAATCTTTTCTATAAGGAATTTTGCCAATAATTGCGATATTTTCTTCTTTGGCAAACTCTTCTATTTGCTTATAAAAGTTTTTTGCCAGATCAAATTTATTAATAACAATTCCGTGTTTAATTTTGAAATGATTGGCAAGATACAACACTCTTTTTAAATCGTGTAGAGCCGAAGGGGTTGGTTCGGTAACAGCAACTATATAATCAGTACCAACCAGTGAAGCTATAACCGGACAACCGATACCGGCCGCAGAATCTATTAAGATCGTCTTGGCTTTTATTTTCCCGGCGATTTCTTCGGAGCATTTCCTAACTTCAGCTACTACTTCACCTGATGCCAGTTCTCCTAATTTAAGTTCTCCCGAAACTAAATTAACACCGTAATTTTCACCAGTATAAATTGTTCCTATTACTTTTTTAGTTTCCGTTATGGCTCCGTAGGGACAAGCAGAAACACAAGCCATACAGCCGATACAAACGTCTTTAACAAAGGCAGGATATTTTCCTTTGACCCAAACAATAGCATCTCGCTTACAAGCCATGGCGCATTTGCCGCACTTCGTGCATTTACTATAATCAAATTTCGGTATCGATTGATAAACTGAAACGTATTTTTTTCTTTTTACGGAAAGCATTAAGTGGTCGTTGGGGCATTCAACGTCGGCATCAACCAGCATGGTGAGATTATTTTTGGAAAACTCGGTTGCTAAAGAAACGGATACCATTGATTTTCCGGTTCCGCCCTTACCGCCGGTAATTGCGATTTTCATATTTTTGGATTAATCAGATTGTTTAAATTTTTCTAAAATCTTAAAATCTTTGGCAAGAGTCTGTTTCATATTCGGATTATAGCTAGCTACGGCCGGATGATAAAAAGGTATTATGGTAATGTTTTGAAAAAGAGTCTTACTTTCAAATAATCTACCATGAATCTTGCTAATTCCTTGAATTTGATCTTTTAAGCCGAATCTTTCAAAAACGAAAACAGTTGAATAATTTCCTAAAGTACAAATCACTTTTGGTTTGATGATTTCAATTTGTCTTTCCAGATAAGATGAACAAGCTTTGATTTCTTCCGGTTTTGGCCCGCGATTTTCCGGAGGTCTACATTTTAAGATATTGGTGATATAAATTTGTTGCCTTTTTATATCAACAGAATTTAAAAGTTCATCTAAAACCTCTCCCGAAGCCCCACAAAATGGATGGCCGGTTAAGTCTTCATTAAAGCCGGGAGCTTCGGCAATAAACATTATTTTTGCCTGGTGATTCCCCTGTCCCATTACCGGATTAGTTCTGGTTTTGTATAAGGGGCATCTTTGACAATTTAAGACTTCATTTTTTATTTCTTCTAGCTTTTTCATTATTTGTGTTGTTGGCAAGCATCTTCTGCGCCTGCTTTTTTAAGCTTGTTATTTTTCCACATTCTAAAAATATCACTGACCATTTCTACTTCTCCAACATAAACTTCTATGTCTAGTTTTTTACACAAATCAAGTGCACTTGGTCCAAGGTCACGACATAATAGAATATTAGCGCCATGTTTTTTCATAAGCTCCGGTGGCAAACCCAAACCACCCGTATGCTGGCTGGTATTATTTATTGTTTCGATGACTTTGCCTTTGTTGTCAAGAAAAGTATAAGTATTACATCTGCCAAAATGCTGTGCGACCTGATCATCCAAGCCTTTATCTCCATTGGTAGGAATTACAATTTTTATCATTTATTTTACCTCCTTAAGTTCTGCCTTAATGAATTTTTTGGTGACTTTACTTACTAAACCGGTGCTCTTATAAACCTGAATATTAAACTGTTTTAATACATCCAAGGCTCTTGGGCCAACATTTCCGGCTATAACTGCCTTGACGTTTTTGCCAGCTACCGTTTGGGCGGCAGAAATTCCTGCCCCGCCTGTTTGATTTACGCTTGTATTTTCTAGTGCTTCAAATTCCTTTACTTTTTTATCGTCAATCTCGACAATAAGAAAATAGGGGCAACGGCCAAATACTTCTGAAACCTGGCTGTTTAAATCTTTTCCGGTTGAACTTATGGCTATTTTCATTTTTTAATCTCCTATTATTAATGAATATATATTCAGTGTAATATACTTGTCAAGTATTATAAAGTAGTTGGATAAAGAAAAACTTGACATGAAAAAAGAAAAGTTTATTATGAATTTATATATATTCATAAGCTGATATGTTAAAAGACAAAAAATTGGTTAAAGCCGTATTGTTGTTTTTGGTTATGGGAACTTTGTTTGTTTTCAGTCAAAGTTTGGAAAAGGAAACAAAGACAGAAACGGTGGTAAAAATGCCTGAAAAAGACAAAGAAAAAACCAAGGCAATAATGATGTTGATTGAATATAAAGATACGGAGGGATTGGTTAATTTTGTCAATGATTTGGATTCCAGAGGGATCTATTCTCTGTTATCCGTCAGTCCGGATTTTGTAGAGGAGAATTGTGAAACGATTAAAAAACTTTTAGATCATAAAATGGAGTTGGTAGCTCAAAATCCGACCGGGTCATTTTGGGATATGCCCTATCAAGAACAATTAGAAACAGTAATCGCATCTAAACAAAAAATTGAGGCTTGTACCGGTCAGCCATTGAGAGCAATCAGTTCACAATATTTTGCATCTGATGAAAATACTGTTAAGGTAGCAGAAAAATTAGAGATTCCTTATGTATTGGCCCGAGGAGTTAAAGGAACAGAAGCAATCGTGTTTCAACCGGAAGAATATCTTAGTGTAAAAATTTTATCGGTATCAAATATACCCACAATTGAGTTTGAATACGGTAGTTTGTGTGACTACAGTTATTGGGTAAGACAAGGGAGCCCGGAAGATATGTTAAAAGAATTAAGGGCGGGGTTGAATAATAAAAAAATAACACCGGTATCGCATACCAACATTGGCGGTTATAAGGCCAGATGGAATCAAATGTGGTTGAAATTTTTTGATACAGCTAAAATTGATTGGTTGCCGTTGGACGAATATGCGACGGTAGATAAATTAATGCCGATGTGGCAAATACCAAAAAACAAAAATACGCCTTATACACCAGAAATAAGACCAGAAATTCCTTATAATGAAGAAGAAAATTTACAAAATCCTTGTTCGGTAGGGCAATTATCATCAAAGGTTGACACCGAGGTGTCAGAAACGACCAATGAGCAGGAGCTGATTATGTTTCACAATGGCAAGGGATCAATGTGCTTAGAAGCGATGGCGTTTTTGGAGTCAACTAATTATCCAAGCAAACAAATATTAAATAGCGAAATTAATTTTCAAAAGCAATTGCAGGAAGCAAAGATTAATTTTGATAAAAGTGAAGGGGTAACAGACGACTTTGGTTATTATCCAATTATTTTTATTAAAGACAGGGTTTTTTCCGGTTTTGACGAAAATATTAAGGCAGAGATATTAAAAGAAATCGGGCTGTCTAATTATTGACTATATCCGTAGATAAGACCACTTTTGCTCCCCCGCGTGGACTCGAACCACGAACCCTTCGCTTACAAGTGCCCTCAAGTTTCCAAAAGGCTTGGACTATCTCATCTTCCTAAAGAATAGGAAGTCGGGCGCTAAACGGTGTAATCACCTAGTCTCTGAACCTTCCTCGACATAATATCGAAGCTTGGCTGCGGGTTGCCATATTCAGATGAAATATCTGAATTTAGGTTTCCCGACAATTCACCCGATTTTCACTCTAGTGTTACCACTAAAGGCTGCTATATTATTTAACAGGCGAGCGCTCTACCATTGAGCTACAGGGGAAAATATATTTTTAAAGGTGCTATTTGCTTGTGATTATAACAAAAATTACTCTAAGTAGTCTTGAAGTTTCTTGCGTCGAGAGGGGTGGCGGAGTTTGCGTAAAGCTTTGGCTTCTATTTGACGGATACGCTCGCGGGTAACATTAAATATTTTGCCGACTTCTTCAAGTGTTTTGGGTGTTTCACCACAGAGACCAAAACGATAGCTTAAAACCTTGGCTTCTCGCTCATCAAGGCTATCTAAGACAGTCTCAATTGACTCTCTGAGTAATTCTCTGGCAGTTTCGTCATAGGGAGATGGCTGGGTGGTGTCTTCGATAAAATCTCCCAAAAAAGAATCTTCATCGTCACCTACTGGAGTAGCTAGAGAAGTAGTATCTTGAGAAATTCTGTAGATTTCTTCGACTTTTTCAATAGTAACACCAACTTCCTCGGCAATTTGTTCAACTTCGGGCTCATGGCCTAGTTTTTGAGTTAAGGCACGGGTGGCTTTGTAAACTTTGTTAATAGTCTCAACCATGTGAACAGGGATACGGATAGTTTTGGCTTGATCGGCGATAGCTCTGGTAATAGCTTGTCTGATCCACCAAGTGGCATAAGTAGAAAACTTAAAGCCTCGGCGCCAATCAAACTTTTCAACAGCCCGCATTAAACCTTGATTACCTTCCTGAACTAAATCTAAAAACGACAAACCTCGACCAATAT
>CAZBXB010000041.1:2408-5804 GCA_964496075.1 uncultured Gammaproteobacteria bacterium | reverse complement strand
TAACATCCCTCTATTAAAAACCATAAACCCACCGTTAATTAATCCTTTGGAAAACCGTGGTTTTTCGGTAAAGGAATGAACCTGACCGTTTTCCTCAACCAATTCCCCATATTTTAAGGGCTCAGTTGACAGTATCTCTACCTCAGTTCCACACGCACCACATTCCAAAATATCACCAACTTCTATGCCTTTTTTGACTTCTATTTCAGCTTTACAATCTGGACAAATTATTTTATTCATTTTTATATTTAGTCATTTGAATCTATAATATTCTATTATATGTCCAAAACAGCCATAATCAAGCTTGATGATCTCTATATCAAGAGAGAAGACCACAATCCAACCGGATCCGCCAAAGACCGCGCCCTTTCCTACCAAGTCGAAAATTTGCGCAAACTAGGCTTTACCACCAAAGCAGTCATCTCTTCTACCGGTAACGCCGCTATCTCCGCCTCCTACTTCTGTCAAAAGGCCAATATTGATCTGACCATTTTCCTGTCTCCAAAAATCAATCCCAACAAGCTTAAGCTAATTAAAACAAAAAATAACCATGTCATTATCGACCCCAAGCCCATCAGTTCTGCCTTTAAGTTTGCTAAAAAGAATAATGCCTACTTCTTAAGACAATCTACCGACCCATCAGCTTTAGAGGGTTACGCTCAAATAGGCCAAGAAATCATTGACCAGCTTCCGCAAGTTACCAGTATCTTTATACCAGTTGGTAGTGGCACTACCTTACTTGGTATTAGCCAAAAAATCCCAAAAACCACCAAATTATTTGCCGTTCAGCCTGCCAATAATCCCACCATCTCCAAACATTTTGATCACGATTATCTAGCTGAAACTACCAGCTTAACCGATTCTTTATCAGTTAAATTTTTACCCTTAAAGCAAGCTGTTATTAGCGCTATTAATAAATCTGGGGGTGGGGGACTGGTCATAACCGATAGTCAAATCAAAAAGCAATTAGATTATCTTGAATCCAACAATATCAGCACTTCTCCGGAATCAGCCATGGCTCTAGCTGGACTAGTTAAAGCCAGATCAACCAATATTGATGTAGGCTCCCACCCCTTAGTTATTTTTACCGGCACTAACAGATGACCATATCCAATCAGGAAATTATTAACAAGTCAGGCTATTCTATTTTTTTTCCGGTTATCGATCCCTACCTTAGCCTCGATCTACCCCAACTAAAAAATGTATTTATTCTATCAGCCAAAAATACCAAGCATAAAAGCAGTCCTTCACTTTTAGCTGATCCCAAAACAATTCAATTCATTTCCCAAACTTGTCAACAAAATCAAACCAAGCCAGCCATCATGCCTTTTAAGCCTTCTGCTAAAATCGAATTTTTATGTCGTCAATACAATTGGAAACTTTTAGCAAACCCCCGAAAACTTAACCTTATGCTGGAAGACAAGATCAACTTTAGCAAGCTATGTCAAAAATACAACATCAGCACTATTCCCAACTCAATAGACAGGCTAACTGCCCAAAATGTTACTAAATATCAACAGACTTTTGATCAAACTAATCTCATTATTCAAACCAAAACAGGTTGGGCAGGCAACAGTACCTATCTAGTTAACGATCCTACTAATTTACCACTTCCATCAAACACCTTAGTTAAGTTTTCCCCATACCTAGAAGGAAAAAGTCTTATACTAAACGCCTGTTTGTATCGATCTCAAGTTATCTATGGACCTTTAGCGAGACAGCTTAATAATCCCAAACACTCCAGTAACATCTTTGCCACCACCGGTCGATCCTGGCCGGTCGACCTTGATCAAAAAGTTACCGACCAAATCAAAATTATTAATCAAAAGGTCAACCATCTTTTTGGTGATTTAAATTATCGAGCTTTCTTTGGTTTGGATTATTTTGTCGATACCAACAATAAGGTTTATTTACTTGAGTGCAATCCTAGACTGACAGCTTCATTTAATTTTTACACCCAGCTTGAGCTAAAAAACAATTTAACTCCACTTTTATATTTCCACATTGCCGAGTTTCTAAATCTAAAACTAAATTTTAATCAACAAAACGAACAAGATAGATTTTTAAACAAAAACATAACCGGTACTCAGATAAGTCTTCGAAACGCACAGGGCAAAATTTCAAAACAAATTATCAAACATGTTTAAAAACCAGTTATTTTTAATTACCTATTGCCTAATTTTAATCGGCACCGTCTTTATATCAACCGCCTCTCTTTTTGAAGCTCAAACAAACTTCGACAATCAATACTTTTTTCTCCAAAAACAACTTATCTGGATAGCCGTTGGTACCATTTTTTACCTTATTATGGCCAATATTAATATCGATAAAATCAAAGGGCTTACCCCATTAATCTATCTTATCTCAGTTATCTCTCTGACCCTTGTTTACATCCCTGGTCTAGGCCACACCGTCTTTGGTGCCAGAAGATGGCTGAATTTAGGTCCTCTTCGTTTTCAACCATCCGAAATCTTTAAGATAACCAGTCTGCTGTTTTTTTCCCATCTTTTTTCCAAACCAGATAAAATCAATCTTAAAAATTTAGCCCTCTTAGCTCTGCCACCTCTGGCCCTTATTTTATTTCAACCCAGCTTAAGCACCACCATTCTGTCTGCTAGTATTATTTTTTCAATTTATTTTTTCTCCAAGTCAAACTTCAAAGATGTCTTATTAATTATTTTGGTGGCTTCTATTGGTCTCTTTTTGGCTATTATTAGCTCTCCCTATCGTCTCGATAGATTTAACCAAAATTATCACAGCCAACAATTAACTATCAGTCTTGCTTCCGGTACTCTCTTTGGTAAAGGTATAGGCAATTCTATTGCCAAATTTAGCTTTGTTCCCCAAATTAGCACCGATTCTATATTGGCTATCATTGGTGAAGAGATTGGTTTTGTTGGTATAAGCTTTCTTTTTTTTGTTCTTTATCTGCTTATTAAAAATATTATTAATATCGCCCATAAGGCCAAAAATGACTTTCAACAGTTGTTTTCAATTGGACTGGCTACCTGGATTTTTGTCCAATCAGCCATAAACATATCAGCTGTCACCGGCCTTATCCCTTTAACTGGTGTCTCTCTGCCTTTCATCTCTTACGGTGGTTCGTCTCTTTTATCCCTTCTAATTGCAGTCGGACTTTTAGAAAACATTTACCGACAAGCTGTAAAATAAGATAATGCTATCAAAAACAATCATCATCACCGGCACACACCATACTCCGGCTATTGAGCTAATTCGCCAACTAAAAAATGATACCAAAATCAACTGGCAAATTTTTTATATTTCTCACTCTTACAAAACTGAAACTCATATAAAAAATAGTCTCAGGCCACTTTTGGGTAAAAACATTTATCAACTTGATTGCGGTAAGTTTGATAGAAACTCACTACCTAAGTC
>CAZBXB010000041.1:0-2398 GCA_964496075.1 uncultured Gammaproteobacteria bacterium | reverse complement strand
AAAACTATTCGAGCCATCTTTGACACAAAAAAGATAATCAACCGAGTCAAGCCCGATATTGTTGTTTCCTTCGGAGGATACATTTCTGTGCCCGTTATTATAAGCGCTTGGCTCAAACGTATCCCTTCTATTACACACGAACAAACCACCACCGCCTCTCTTAGCACCAAAATTAACTCCTTTTTTGTCAACCAGGTCGCCCTATCTTTTCCCACAAAATTTACCAATATCCCCAAACACAAACAAACAATAACCGGCAATCTTATTAGACAAGAAGTTTTTTCTACAACTACAAAAACTTATTCAAAATTAAGTCAAAAGCTTGGCAATAAACCACTAATTTTCATTAGTGGCGGCAATCAAGGTTCTTCATCTATTAATCAAACATTTCTAAAAATAGCCAAGAAATTAAGCCAGAAATACACAATCATCCACCACACCGGTATCCTTGACTACCAACTGACAAAAAAGCAAACTAAAAACTATCCGGATTATTACTTAAGTAAATATGTTGGCAAAGACGACATAGGTTGGGTTTTAAATACTTCCAGCCTTATAATTAATCGGTCCGGAGCCAACTATTGCCAAGAGATTGTGGCTCTTGGTAAAAAATCCATTCTCATACCTCTACCCTTTAGTCAGCAAAACGAACAAGCCAAGAATGCCCTTTGGGTCAAACACAAACTTCCCCGTCTGACTATCATTATTGACCAAAAAGATTTAACTCCGAACAAGCTATATCAAGCCATCAACCACCTGTCTCGCCTCAAAACCACCAAAAATCACATCAAACCAGTTCAAAATAATCAAATTTTAGACCTCCTTTACAAATATGTTTAAAATAATTCTCATTTTTATCGCCATCGTTTCTGTAATTGCTTTTTATCTCTTTACCAACAAAATAGGTATACCCACACCACAATCAAGTCAAAATCAGACCAAATACAAAATCGATAAACTGATTGCTGATAAAAATCTTGATGTTTCTAACCTCACCATTGATCCATACAATCACAAAATTAGCTTTTTAGTCATGCAAGATGGCCACAAGACTCAGGTCATTTTGTCGGATCAAAAAGATCTTTGGCTACAACTTTCAGTCTTACAAAAAATCGACAAAATGGTTAAAATTAAAAACAGATCGGCCACATTAGTCGATCTAAGTCTGACACACCCATATGCAACAATCCAAAATAATTAATATTATTGACATTGGATCTTCCAAGATCGTCGCTTTAATTGGTCAATATTTTCCACAAGAAGATAAAACCAATATTGTGGCTGTTGCGGTCGAACCAGCTATTGGCTTTAGAAAAGGCCAAATCGTCAACATCGAACAAGCCATCCAAACTTTAACCAAAGTCGTCGAATCTGCCGAAAGGATGGCCGGCATGTCTATCAACTCCGCCCATGTTTCAATTTCCGCCCCTTATATCGAATCGGTCAATTCACAAGGTGTAGTAGCTATCAGCGACCCTCAAAATGAAATCTCCCCCCAAGATGTCTCCCGTGCCATTGATGCCGCCAAAGCCATTACTCTGCCAGCTGGCAAACAAGTCATTCATGTTATTCCTCGAAAATATATTGTCGATGGCCAAGAGGGAATAGTTGACCCCATCAACATGACCGGTGTCAGACTCGAAGTCGAAGCCCATATCATTATGGCCTCTACTCCGGCACTCAAAAATCTCCAAAAGAGCCTTGATCAAATTGGTGTTAAGGCTATCTCCATCAATTACTCCGGTCTACCTGCTGCCCATATTGCTCTTACTGACACAGAAAAAGAGCTTGGTGTAGTTTTAGTTGATATTGGCGGCAACACCACCACTTTAACTGTTTTTAACCAAGCCTCACCAGCCCACTCCACTGTCATTCCTATTGGTGGCAATAATATTACCAACGATCTAGCTATCGGCCTTAGACTGTCGATTGACGAAGCCGAGAAATTAAAAATCTACCTTAATAAAATTGAAAAGGAGGGTTTTACCGACGAAGTTGACTTACAAGAAAAACAAATTGGTACCACCAAAAGAAAGATATCTGTCCAGACTGCCATCAATGGCATCATCAAACCCAGACTCGAAGAAATCCTTAGTTTAGTCAAACAAGAGATAGACAACAGCACCCTAGTCGATTCAATCCCGGCCGGCATTGTCCTAACAGGTGGCGGTAGTTTAACTGTCAATTGTCAGGAAATTGCCGGTAAAATTTTAAATTTACCCATAAGAATTTCCGCTCCTCAGGACATTGGTGGACTAATTGATGACATTAATACCCCTATGTTTACCAGTGCTATTGGTCTACTAATGTATAGTCGCCATCACCAGGAAAATCAAAAGACTTCAAAAGGGGGTAAAAAATTCTCAAACATTTTTGACAAAATTAAGAGTTTAATCGA
>CAZBXB010000040.1:0-6189 GCA_964496075.1 uncultured Gammaproteobacteria bacterium | reverse complement strand
TTTTTTCAACAGTGAAGCCGTTTTGACGAAGAATCTCGATAGATGTTTTTGTAATGCGGTTAATGAGGTTGATTTTTTGACTGACTGATAACTTGTCATAGTTTGAATTGTGGGCGTAAGTAACGCCACCATCCTCATTTTCTGTGCGAATAACTTGATTTTTGTTCCCGTCGATATAGTCAATCAAATTTTTCATTTCTTCAATTATTTGGATGTCTAAATAAACCCCAGGATCCGGCTCATCAACAAAGAAGCAAAAACTGGCATGTGCCCGACTGATGCTATTAATACCAATCCTGTTCCTGTCTAGCAATTGTTGAGCTTCCTCTGGTTGTTCTTTTTCCCAAACGTTTCTGTATTTCCTGTGATCAGTAATATCGTCGATTATAAGCGGTCCATTAATATAGCTAGAAAGAAATTTGAATCTAATGTCGTCTGACTTTTTAGTGTCGGGGTGGCTTGCCGTGTAACCGGCGTCAATTATTTTTAGGCCTACTTTTTCCGGATCGACAAAATCATGGAAGGTAAGGTGGCTTTGGGTTGGTGACTCAATTAAATCCGGCTTAGGTGGCACAAACTTAATATAACAGTTAATGGTCGGTGTGAAAATAGTTTAGAATATTTTGAAAAGTATTATAAGAACTCATCAATATTGTCTAAATGTTCTTGGTACGTTTTGGCAGTGTGGATTTGGCCGGAAGTGTCGTGAAGATAAAAAAGATAATCAGACTCTTCTGGGTACAGGACGGCCTTGATGGTCCGTAGACCGGGATTGCAAATTGGAGTGGGAGGACGGCCTTTGTATTTGTAGGTATTGTAGGGAGAATCAATTGATCTGGTTTGATCGCCCGAGATTGGTGTCCACCAGCCGGAAGCGGTCTGACCCCGGGCGTATTGAACAGTAGCGTCGATATCAAGCTTCATATCTATCAATAGCCGGTTCCAAAGGATGCCGGCAACAAGAGGCATATCGTGACTGCCACCAGCTTCTCTTTGGATGATTGAGGCAAGCTTGATGGCTGTGGTCCACTTGATGTTTTGTTTGGCAAGTTCCTCTAAATAGGGATTAAGCTTGTCATTGAAGTTTCTTATCATTCTTTGAGCGATAAGATCGCCTGTCTCGTTAACTGGAATTAAATAGGTGTCGGGAAAGTAAACACCCTCGGTGTATTCTGGCGAGGTGGCGGTGTAGATGGTGTTCCATTTTTCTAATTCGTCTTCCGGCCAGTTTAGATTTTGAGCCAAGATTTCCCCGATTTGTTCTTTTCTTAGACCTTCGGAAAAAGCGATCCAAATTAAATCAGGCGGAGATTTTAATTTGTTGGCGATCTGCCAAACAGTTTGGCTTTTTGATAGGTAATAACCTCCAAGTTGAGTCTGATTCTGGCCAGCTTTTAGGGAAAGGGTGAATTTAAGTGGCCAGATTTTTTTGATATAGCCTTGACCCAAAAGATTATCGACGATCTGTGCCCGGGAAGAGTCGGCGTCGACAATAAATATTTGAGTATCGGCCTTGGGATCGACAGGAGAAAAGAAAAGAAAATTAATGACAAGGGCGATAATTATTGGGGTAAAAAATACTATGGCTAAAAGTCTTTTGGACATAAGTAATTATAACGAGAAAAATGTCGGGAATACGAGATTCGAACTCGTAACCTCGCGCACCCCATGCGCGCGCGCTAGCCAATTGCGCCAATCCCCGCCTACGCTAAAGCTACGGCGGGCTAGGCCCGCTTACGGTACAACGAACAGTGGCCCGTCTTGTATAGCTTAGTAAGTCACTAGGTGTTGTTATTTTACCAGTGTTTGATGGATTTTTTTAGTGTTATATTTGCTTGTGAGACTTTTTATAGTCAGGCATGGATCAACAGATCATCTAGAAAACAAGCAAAGACAAACAGAAGAGTCTAGCTTGAGTCAGCAAGGCTTGACACAAGTCAAAAGAATTGGCCAAAGATTGACGGATTTTGAGATTGATTTGTTTTTCTCCAGTCCAGTGAAAAGAACGGAAGAGACGGCTGAGACTATATCAAAATTAACAGGAATAAAACATGAGTCGGACAAAAGGCTGAGAGAAATTGATCATCCTAAAAAACTGTATGGGGCCAAACTGACCGACGAAATTGTTAAGAAATATGACAAAGAGAAACTGAATTTACAAAACACCCTTGAATGGAGGTTTTTAAATGAAGGTGAATCTCTTCGTGATGTGGTTTTACGAATGGCTGATTTTAAAAACGAGATGATTGAAAAATATATTGATAAGAATATTTTGGTGGTGTCGCATGCCTATGCTATTCGGTGCTTGATTGCCGGCTGTATTCTTGGGGACAATTATCAAGAAGAAACAATGTTGAGATTATTTCACGCCATAAGAGTTAGCAAAGCATCTCTATCAATATTGGAATATTTGCCCGAAAATAAATATTTTTATGTAAATTTATTAAACGACACAACTCACCTTGACGATAAGTGATCTTCGGGTTTTGTTTGGTTTTGGGGCTTGACATAGTCCTTGTTTAGTTGTTATCAATAAGTATTAATATTTTTGAAACATATGCCAAAGAAAAAGAAAAACACTGCTAAAGAAAGTAAGATAGTCGCCGGTAAAAAAGAAGCTATTAAAATTGCACTAGAACAGATAACAAAGACTTACGGAGACGGTGCCATTATGAAAATGGGGGCAGAGGCTGATATGAAGATTGCGGTTATACCAACGGGGTGTCTACCTCTTGATATTGCTTTAGGTGTGGGTGGATTTCCACGAGGTCGAATCTCTGAAGTGTTTGGACCGGAGGCATCGGGAAAAACAACCTTGTGCTTACATGTAATTGCCGAAGCTCAAAAAGTTGGTGGAACGGCTGCCTTTATTGACGCCGAACATGGTTTGGATCCATCCAGAGCTAAAGTGGTCGGAGTCAACTTGGATGATCTGTTAATATCTCAACCAGACAATGGTGAACAGGCTTTAGAAATCGTTGAAACATTAGTTAGATCCAATGCGGTTGATGTAATTGTGGTGGATTCTGTGGCAGCCTTGGTACCAAAAGCTGAAATTGAAGGAGAAATGGGCGATTCAATGATGGGTATGCAAGCTAGGCTAATGTCTCAAGCATTAAGAAAACTGGCCGGAGCCATATCTAAGTCAAAAACTGTCGTTATTTTTACTAATCAGATAAGACACAAGATTGGGATTATGTTTGGTAATCCTGAAACAACCTCGGGGGGGCTGGCCATGAAATTTTATGCCTCTATTCGGATTGATTTAAGGAAAATTGCCAACATAAAAACGACGGGTGGTGATCCGGTGGGTTCTCAACATAGAGCTAGGGTTATTAAAAATAAGGTAGCTCCACCATTTAGACAAACCGAATTTGACATAATGAACGATGAAGGTATTTCTCTGACCGGTGGTGTTTTGGATCTGGCGGTGGAACATGGGTTTGTCAGTAAGGCGGGAGCCTTTTTTAAGATTGGAGACGAAACAATTGGCCAAGGTAGGGAGGCAGCTAAGAAATATCTTAAAACTAATCCTAAGGTAGTCGAGAAACTTAAGAAAAATATATGGAAGGCGGTACTGGCGTAACAAAAGTAATTGATAAAATAAGGATAATATCGAATAATGGCGTCTGTGTGTCGGTGGGTGAAGTGGATCTGAAAATAGCAATTGATGATTTTGGGCGGGAGAAATATAAAAGAGGACGGGGACTAAATGAGGCCGAGTGGTGCAAATTGGTCAGATTGGCAGTTGGGTTTTTGGCGAAAAATTATAGCTTTAACCTTTTGTCAATCTCGGCCAAAAGTGAGGCTGAATTGAAAAGAAGGATTGAAAAAAAAATTGATAATTGGCTAGCTAAAAATAAGATAGATATGGATAAAAATATAATTGATGATATAGTTTGTACAAACTTGGATTTTTTGAGGAAGAAGAAATTTGTTGACGACGGAGTATATGTGGAATCGATGTTAAGAAAATATAAAAATAAATCAAAAAAAGAAATCTTTTTTAAACTTTTGAGTAAGGGGGTTGACAAAAATGTAATTAATGAATATATGGTTGATGTTGATGATAGAGAAAAAGAGGCAATCAGGACCTGTATTGTTAAGAAAATGAGAGGTAAAAATGAACTTGGTCGAGATGAAAAAAGGAAATTACTGGCAAGCCTGTATCGAAAAGGTTTTTCCATAGAGTTGGCAAAAACAGAGATTGACGAACTAACAAATAACGGGTAAAATATACTGTTTTGAAATTAAATTATAATTTTGCCAGAATAACCTTGAAGTTAAAGATGTTTATGATTTCTACAAAACGTACGGCTGGGCCGAGCAGTTTTGGTGATTGTGTGACGCTTTTGAGGTAATTTTGGCTGTAGGAGAAAAGTAAAATGTTTAATTCCTTGTTTAGTAAGGTTAAAAATATATGGGGTGTGGACGCCGATACAGTAGAAGTAAAAAATGTACCACAAAAAAAATCTGATGATGTTCAGAAAAATAGAGTTAGTTTGAAGACTAAGGCAAATAAAACTGTTAAAACTGTTGTCGAAAGCAAAATTGATGTAAGTAAAAGAGTTGAACAATTAGTTAAAAAAGAAGTTGAAGAAAAAGAAAGGGAAATTTTTCAACGATTAAGATCCTTGGATTCAAAAGAAAAGTATCTTTTAGACAAAGAGAGGAATATAGATAGATTAAGTGAACAAACTAGCCTTAAAAGAGAACAAATAGATGAACTGTATAAAAAACAACTGGATAAATTGGAGCAAATTTCGACTTTATCTGTATCAGAGGCTAAAGATATTATCATCAAGAACACCGAAAAGAGAATGGCTAATTGGGTAGCTAAAAGAATTGTCGAAGCCAAAGAAGAAATAAAACAGAAGGAAGATGAAATAATTCAGAACATGGTACTAGATACGATTCATCACGGAGTAACCGATTTTGTGGCCGAATACACTATTTCTACCATTGATCTGCCGGATGAAAAAATTAAAGGTAAGATAATTGGCCGTGAAGGTAGAAACATCAGAACTTTTGAAAAAGTGACCGGAGTTGAACTTGAGTTGGAAGAAGACGATAGAGTGCTGATCTCTTCATTTGATCCTATTAGAAGAGAAATAGCCAAACTTTCTTTGGAAAAACTAATTAGAGATGGCAGAATTCAACCGGTAAGAATCGAACAAGTGGTAGCGCAAACAAAGTTAAACATGGAAAAGGTTTTGCTAACTGATGGTCAAAAAATATGTCAAGAAGTTGGACTCTATAATCTACCAACTGAACTAATTAGAAGCATAGGTAAGTATAAATATAGATTTTCCTACGGCCAAAACTTAGCTAAACATAGTATAGAAGTTGCAAAATTAGCAGGAGCTTTAGCTAAAGAACTTAATATTAATGTAAATATGGCCAAGATGGCGGCCCTAGTGCATGATATCGGTAAAGTATCTGATCAAGATGAGGGTAATCATGTAGATTTGGGTGTAGAAATGCTTCGAAAATATAGGGTACCGGAATCTATAATCAACGCGGTTGAAGAGAGTCATGCTGATAAACCTTTTTCTTCGGTAATATCGGCCGTAAGTTACTTGGCTGATGCAATCTCCGGATCCAGACCAGGATCGAGATATGACGGACATGAAGAATACCTAAAGAGGATGAAAAGTATTGAAAAAGTAGCTATGGATAAAAAGGGTGTTAAGGATGTGGCAGCCTATCAGGCCGGCCGTGAAGTAATGGTAATAGTAGATGCGGCCCAAGTCAGTGATGATGAAGCCGTCATCTTGGCCCAAGAAATTGCTGAAGGTCTTGAAGAGGAAGCCAAATGGGCAGGAAGGATACGGGTAACTACTGTCCGAGAAACAAGGAGTAGTTTTACAAAACAGAAATCTAACAAGGCAATTTCTGACGAATAATTTAACTAGGGTCAGCTTAATACCAATATGTTTTTGGTGTGTATTAAGGAAGAAAATAATTGACCGACAAAAGGGAGATATTTTGATAGTCTTAAATAATTTTGCGGTTAAATAGGTCATTTAAAACTTGAATTTTGATTTCATTTGGGTAGAATGAGAGTGAATTAATATTTAAGGAGAAAATCTAAATGACAAAAAAAGATTTGATCGAAATCGTAGCTGAAAAAGTAAAACTCAGCAAAAAAGATGCCAAGATGGCCGTTGAGACCTTCTTGTCTGAAAT
>CAZBXB010000039.1:4787-6535 GCA_964496075.1 uncultured Gammaproteobacteria bacterium | reverse complement strand
GGATCTACTTTTAAAGTAATTTACCAACACAATCATAACTATACCCACTATTGCCAGACCTAAAAACATACTTATAAGATCTTCTTTTGATATTAAATTTTTGTTACTTCTACTACTCATATATTTAAATAAATATAAATTATTAAAGCTAAATTAATCTACACGATTCTTTTTTAACAGTCAATAGTCATTTATTATATGACTATCTTCTTTCAACGATATCCAAATATTTTTTTTCATCATTACCAATACCATCAAGATCATCAATTAAGCTTTTTACAAAGTCAGACCATTTAACCTTATCTAAAGAATATATCCTCTTTCTACCCATCTTTACCACATTTACCAAACCTGCCAATCTTAAATATGCCAAATGAGATGAAATTGTTGCTTGGCTAATTGAAAAATTCGCTACGATTTCATTGACCGACAAATCACTATTCAATAACAACTTTATAATTCCTCTCCTGGTTTGATCTGCTAGACTTTTATATATTTTGTTCATAATTCCACCTGCATCAAAATATAACAAGATATTGAAAAAAAGCAAACAGTAAAGGAAAATCAAGCATGTTACAAGACAAAGATCCCAAAAAAGAAAAAACTTTAGTTATTATCAAGCCCGACGGCATCCAAAGAACTCTGATAGGAGAGATAGTCAGAAGATATGAAAGATGTGGCCTAAAACTAATTGCCATAAAAATGCTTATTCCTACCAGAGAATTAATCGAAAAACACTATATTAGTAATTCCAATTGGATAAAGGACAAGGGAAAACAGGTTATCGAAACTTATACCCAACACAACAAACAACCCCCATATACGAATCCACAGGAAATGGGTGAATTTATTTTCGATATATTAGTCAAATATATGACATCTGGACCAATCGTCGCCATGGTCTGGCAAGGTATGAATGCCATCGGGATTGTTAGAAAAATCACTGGCAGTACCGAACCACGATCCTCTGATGTCGGTACCATTAGAGGAGACCTAACCATCGACTCATATGAAATATCTGATGTGGACAAAAGAGCTGTCAGAAATCTAATTCACGCCTCCGGTAATCCACAAGAAGCTGAAACCGAAATTGACTTGTGGTTTAAAAAAGAAGAAATATTATCCTACAGACTAATTAGTGAAGAAATTCTTTACGATGTTAATCTTGACGGAATTTTAGAATAAATCTACTAGACATTAAACTTATTTCGTCAAGTTACCTTACATCTAATCCAATGTTTATTGACCTTTTCAATTTTTGTTTCGTACAAAAGCGTTTATTGTCACTTCTTTCAGCATCTATGTCTGCTTGCATAATTATTTCAGTATATTCTTTACTATGAAGACCCGACCCCTCACAAGTATCCCTAAAAAACAATAATCTATTTAAAAAAGTTGTTGATTCTGTTGCCCAATTGGGTCCACACAATACTTTTTCTTCAATTTTCTTAAAAAATCTTTCCAACAATTGCGGCGAACCATTGACGCAGTTAGAACCTATTTTATGAACTAAATCATGTTCCCAATTCCGTCATAACTTAATCACTAGATCTTAACTTTACTTATTCTGACTTTGTTCTTTTTTTAAAAACTCAAATCCCTTGAGAACGTAATTCTTAACATTAATGTTGTGATACTCAAAGCCGTCAATCTCAGTTTGACTTATCCATTTAACGTCAGTTGCTTCGTCTGATGGTTTTGGGTCGCCGGATTTATGATGGCAGAGAAAAACGATTGCAATCACCTGA
>CAZBXB010000039.1:0-4777 GCA_964496075.1 uncultured Gammaproteobacteria bacterium | reverse complement strand
TGAAAAGTATTATTGGCAATCAAATGCATTTCATCCTCTACTTCTATTCCAGCTTCTTCCATGGTTTCCTTGGCCGCTGTTTTTTGAAGCGCCTCAAAAACTACACCTGTAAATTCCAGTTTCCCGCCTGGCACTGACCATGTTCCTGGACCATGTTCTTCCTGTAAACCCCTCTGAATAAGCAGAATTTTACCTTCCTTGTTGGCAACAAGGACATTAACTACCACTGAATATTTTTTCTCTTCAACGGAATTATTTTGACCAGACATATTTTATTTACTTGAATAAAAGCACTCTTTTTTTATTAACTTTACATCTTTCTTCGAAAAAAATCCATTTTTAAAACCAACCTGACACAAACCATTAATATTAGACAAAGGAACAATTTTTATTGTTGACATAAATTCTTTCATCTCCGGCAAATAACTATAAATAGAACAAATTTCCACTTGATAACCCAACCGCATCAATTCTTCAGAATTATCGGTACTTATTTTACCTTCTCCTATTACATCATCAATAATTGTCACCAATCCATTTTTCACTGATGGCAATTCGCCAACGAGTCTTTGTCCCAAACCATATTCTTTGCTTTTCTTTCTAAAAAGAACTAGTGGTTTCCTTAGCAGGTCAGCAACGATAGAGGCATAGTAACTTCCACCGCTTTCAATGCCACAAATGCAAATTGATCTCGGACTTATTTGTTTGGCTAGTTCTTTAGCTATTTTTGATCTAACTTTAAAATCCTTAAGAGTGGCCTTGATATTAACAACTAATGGCGTCATCACCCCAGGCTGAACTTCAATATATTTTTTGGTATCGTAGAGGATAACATCCGGAGTATTAAAAAGCAGATTTTCTATTGAATGTTTTGTATGTAATTTCATGTTTATCCTTTATGGAACAAAGGAAGTTGACCTCTTATTTTAACCTCACATGAGTCTTTTGAGCAAGCTACCGAATCGGACGGCTTTGTCACGAAGCTCTCCAACAGTGCCGGAGTTTTCTATCACCAAATCTGCGGCAGACAAAATTTCTTCAACACCCATGTCAACTGATTCGTCATGTTCAAGCTGATTAAACTCTTCTTGAGTCGTTAGAGGAATTTTCCCCCTGACCTTGAGTCGATTGAAGCGCTCCTCTGGCATTGCATTGATCTTTATTACCAGAAGATCTTTTGGGAAAAGTTCACGTAGTTTGGCAAGTTCAAAGGCGTATCGGAGACCATCAACAAGCACTAGTGGTTTATCTTTGGCCCATTTTAAAAGATATTCTAATTGCCACCATTTGTTATCGGCGTACCATTCTTTAGCCAAAGAATGGATATGGTCGTGATCTACGGGTTGGCCACGTCGACGGACCTCGTCAACCATAGGCTGGCTTAAGACACAGTGGTATTCGTCTGATATCCCCATGGCCTCCACAAAAGTACTTTTGCCGGCTCCAGACCGACCCACGATTATTTCTAGCAACATAATTTATTTGTAAATTTTTTCACTTTTACATAATTTCTTTCGATTCTAAAACATACTTTTTTTCAAAAAATTGAATAACATAATAGAAAGAAATACCCATGATACTAGAAGTTGTAATCGCCGCAAAGACACAGGCCGTGTTCATATTGTAATAGTTGGACATGATGATAAAACCTAACCCTTTATTTGAACCAATAAATTCACCTACCAAGGCACCAATAATCGCTAATGAACTGGAAACCTTCATGGCGGCAAAAATATACGGTAAAATACTCGGAATAATTAAAAATTTCGTTAATTGCTTACGATTAGCAGAATAAACTTTAAAAAGTCCGATGAGATTATTATCCAACGATTTTATTCCTCTCAAAACGTTCACCAAAGTCGGAAAGAAACAAATAAGAATAGAGGTTGCTATTTTTGAAGAAACCCCCGAGCCAAACCAAATTATTAAAAGCGGAGTTAAGGCGACCACTGGCATTGTCTTTATAAGAATAGCTATTGGCATGATTGTATTTTCCAATTTTTTATGAAAAGCGATAAGAATTGCGATTATGGAACTGATCAAATTGGCAATAAGAAATCCAGAAAAAGCTTCAAAAAAGGTTACCCCTGCGTTATTTACGATTATTTTCCAATTGGTAAGAAAAGCTGAAAAAACCTGAAGCGGAGAAGGTAGAATATAAGCTGGCGGTTTTATCAAAATAATCAATATCTCCCAGCCTGCGATAAACACCAACAACTCCAATATTTTACGAATAAAGTTAGACATTGATCAATACTGCTTTAACAGCTTTTTTATAATTAAAAAACTCTTCGGAAAAAAGAATGTCTTCGTTGCGGTGACTCAACATGATATCAATAACTTTTTTTACCTTGGCTGGTCGAAGAGTTAAAACAATTACTTGATCAGACAAAAAAACAGCCTCAGATAGGGAGTGAGTTACCAGCAATGTTGTTTTGTGTGTTTTCTTGTGAATATCCAATAATTTAAGATGAAATTTTGTCCTATTAATCTCGTCTATGGAAGAAAATGGTTCGTCTAATAGCAACACATCTGGATCTAGTATCAGACTACGGGCTATGGAAACCAATTGCCTCATACCACCAGAGAGATCCGCAGGCATTTTGAGGGCTACATTTTCTAAATTTACTAGATGCAAAAGTTGGTTGATTTTACCTTCGTCCTTTGTCCCAACAAGTTCTTGAGGCAAGGCGATGTTTCTAGCTACGTTCCGCCAAGGCAGGAGAGTTGGTTGCTGAAAAACATAACCTATCTTACGGTTTTTCTTGGCTTCTGTAGGGTTTTTTCCTCCAATAGTGATGGTACCGAAATAATTTTCTGTAATCCCACCCAGGAGATTCAAAATAGTAGTTTTTCCACATCCAAAAGGACCAACGATAGAAACAAAATCGCCAGATTTTACCTTGAAATTGAGATTTTTCAAAGCGAAAAATCCTTTTGCATATTCCTTATCAACAGCGTTAACTTCAATAAGATCCATCACTTCAAGAATTCGTTAGTAAAAACATCATCTATTTTAATTGGTTTTTTAAGTAAATTTTGACTAAGCAGAATATTTTGCATATCTTCCCAAACTTTTTTCTCTGAATAACCGATTGCTTGGCCCGATTTAATTAAGGGAATACTCGCCTGAAGAAATCTCTCTTGGTGGCCCCTATCAAGAGAATTGTTTATTTTTAATACTTCATCAATAGCTGTTGTTTGATTAGCAACAGCCATTTCCCATCCGGCAATACTCGCTTTTACAAAATTTTTTACTGTATCGGGATGTTCCTTTAACATTTTTTCGGTAGTAAAAAGAGTGTCCGCATAGAAAGTAAGTCCATAATCACGAGGTTTAATTAAATTAACTTCATATCCTTCCTGTTTGAGAAGTATCGCCTCGTTAATTTCATAAAGAACCTGAGCGTCAAATTTATCCGACGTAATCTGCGAAATACCGGCAATTACCGGAACTTCCTGAATTTTAGCGGAATTTACTCCTGTTTTCGACAATAAAGCCCTATAAATTACTTCCTCATCGCGACCATAAACCACGCCAATCTTTTTTCCTTCTAAATCGCTTGGTAATTTTATATTTTTTCCGGCCAAAGAACCGACAGCTACGGGTGACTCTCTGTAAATTACCGCCAAAGCGACTACTGGAATCCCTTTTTCTCTTGCTAAAATAATCTGGTCGGCACCGGTAATACCAAAATCATTGGCTCCAGTTGCTACCATCTGAACAGGAGAAATATCTGGACCACCCGGTAAGATCGTTACATTAAAACCCTTGTTTTGATAAAGACCCCCACTGTTCGCCATATAAAAACCAGCGAATTGAGCCTGATCAAGCCATTTCAATCTTAAAGAAACTTTTACTGCTTCATTAGGCTTCTTGAGAAGAAGAAAAAAAGATAACCCAATCAAACAAACAAAAGCAACTCCTCCGGAAACATAAAGAAATACCTTACTCATATCTTCTGAATTTTGAATAATTAAATTAACGGAATTTATTCCTTATAACATATATATTCATTAAGTTCAACGATATTTCAAGAGTCTGTTGAATAACATCTTCTGAATTTTGTTTTGGTTGGTTTTAAAATTAAGTATGATTAGATTCAAAACCACCACTTCTGATTCTTTCTTTGGTCTTTATAATCAAGTTTTTGATCCAAACCATTTCTTGGACAGAGCCAGAAACGAAATCAACCGGCAGGGTATGAACGCAGTCAGTGTCGTCAGAAAAATTACAGGTGGCACCGAACCACTGACAGCCGATATTGGTACTATTAGAGGTGATTTCACTATAGATTCATATCAAATTTCAGATATTGATGGAAGAGCCGCCAGAAACCTTGTACACACCTCTGGATCCGCCAAAGAAGCAAAAATGGAAATAAACTTATGGTTTAAAGACAAAGAAATTTTCAATTACAGACTTGTCAACGAAGAAATCCTCTACGACGTCAACTTAGATGGAATTTTGGAATAAACTAGCGGGCCCGGTGGGATTTGAACCCACGATCTTCCGCGTGACAGGCGGACATGTTAAACCGCTACACCAAGGGCCCAATAAGGCAAATATACCAAATTTCATCTAAAGAAACAACCAAAAACGTATCTATGGTGCTATAATTAATCATGATATTTATAATCCCAATCATCATCGTAATTGTTTATCTTATTGCTTTCTATAATGGCACCAAAACAATCCAAGTCAGGATTAAAGCCTCTATTCAAGAAATTGCCAATCAACTCAAAAGACAGGCTGATTTAATTCCAAATCTGGTTT
>CAZBXB010000038.1:0-6616 GCA_964496075.1 uncultured Gammaproteobacteria bacterium | reverse complement strand
ATAGGACTTACCGGTAGTTAATTGTTGGTAGCTTAGGGTAGATTTGTCAATATCCTTTAGAGGGTCATCGGAAGCTTCGACAATGGCAGTGGGGAATTGGGCCAAAATTTGAGAAGAGATGAAATCATGCTTGTTTTTAGGGCAAGTGACATAAAAAAAGATTTGATTATTTAATAAAACTATTTCAAGAGAAACGATCAGATTGGAGGCGCCTTTCAATTTTTGAAAAAATCCAGGTGAAGAAAAGTGGGTCAAGTTTG
Source organism: uncultured Gammaproteobacteria bacterium (assembly GCA_964496075.1). Taxonomy (GTDB): domain Bacteria; phylum Patescibacteriota; class Microgenomatia; order UBA12405; family UBA12405; genus UBA1372. The sequence goes on along the minus strand of CAZBXB010000038.1, from coordinate 6,356 downwards.
CAAATAGGGAAGAGGTGGACTCAGGAGTAAATTCGTTCAGCTTAGGAATTCGGACCTGAAGGTGGATGAAATTTGTACTAATCTCTGGTTTAATCGGTTCTTGGGCAGACATGGATATATTATAACCAATTTCTTACAGAAATTGGTTGTTTCGCCTTGTACTTTGTACTATTGGTATCTTGAAATGATCAAATTCTTATAGAATTTGTTTGTTTCGCCTTGTACTTTGTACTATTGGTATCTTGAAATAATCAAATTCATATAGAATTTTTTTGTTTCGCCTTGTACTTTGTACTATTTGTATCTTGAAATAGAATAAAACCCTTCTTATATTCTCCCCTCGACAAGGAAAAAAGCTTTTTATGTTGATAGTTAATCTAAAAGTTTATTATAATGATGGATATGAATGAATTAAGAGAAGGAGGTATTTTTAGGAATACTACTATTATGCCAGAACATATGAATAGTGGAGGGGTATTTCAGGTAGCGAAAGCGTTTAGAGGACTGAAGATATTGGATGTTGGTATGGCAGGAAGGATGAATGCAAATGTGGGATCGGGTAGTTTGTATATAGGGGTTGATCCGTTAATTGGACCTAATGATAGGTTTAAGTTAGGGGTTAATAAAATTGGTCAAGGGGCGAGAGTGGTGGCATTTGAATCTAAGATAGATGAGTTGCAAGTATTTAATACAGATTTGTTGATATGCGTAGCACCTAACCCAGAAAATATTGTTGAGGATGGCTTGTTATATGATTTGGAGGGTCACTTAAAGAAGGCTAGACATGCCTTATTTGTGTTTGATAAAAGGACATTTGAGGCCAAAGGATATGGGAAGGAAGCAGTTGATGAGACAATAAAAATGTTGAGGTCAATAGGAAAAAAACCGAAAGTTTCGGAAAAAAATGGAATGGCATATTCTTCAAATGGAGGAAAGATTCGCGGAAAGTTAAACTCAAGAGATCTGGGTAGAAACAATATTTGGATAAGATATTGACAATTTACTTTCTAACGAGTGCTTTTTGGGCTGTCTGTCTCATGAAAACCATGGCAGTTTTACCGGCCAGAACTTCTTTGGTTATTCCGGGCGGTAGATTGTTTAAAGGTGTGGTTAGAAGTTCTACACATCGAGGACAGGTCTGTTCCAATTCGTCTAGATATTTTCCAATATCCGATACCCTGTTATTTCCAACTGCAGTTATAACTTTTCTGTAAGCTTCTTCTAATGTTTCTGGAGGAAGTTCAGGTATGGCCTCCTCGAGTAATCTAACCACACGATTCCTTTGTTCAACCATTTTCTTATTTAAGCTTTATAATAGTTAATTATAACATGAGCTTCGTATTTTGTTCGGTCTTTATGTATATGTTTTTGATTTTTGGGTAATATTTATATTAGAATTAAAATTACCTATATTATCTTATTGTATATTTAATGTGTATTTGATATTATAGGATTCAATATCTTAGGTTGTTGGTAACCTATAGCTGGTAGCTAAACAGCTTAAGGTAGATAGATGGCCCTTTTGTGGCCAGAACATTAACAACCCAAGAGATTTTTAGCGGTATGCTTTTTCCTAAGTTCTTAATTTATTTGAGATTTTAGGGTAAGGCATACTGCGACATGTGCTTTAAGTTTTTTTATTTTTAACTATCTTTCCTCACGCAGGGGGAAAGAAAGAAAGGAGTATTTTTAACTCACACTTGAGAGTGTGAGTTGGATGTTGGAAATGGTTTTTTTTGAGATATAGTTCAAAGGCAAAGGAGATGTGAGTGATGGGTAATCACAAGTGTTGCATTTGCAAAAAAATCCATGACGATGATGGAAACAAGACCGAGTACGTTAGCTTTAATGGGCGCAAGTGTTTTGCACACAGACTGTGTGTTGCACTACAAAAAATGCTCCGGTCTAGCATTTTGAAAGCTTCGGTGAAGTAGGTGAGGGGGGAGGGGCCGAAAGGTCACTCCCCTCCAAAAAAGAGGGAAAAGAGCGAAGAAGAAAAGAAAAAAAACAAAAAAAAGATTCGGCAACTTTGTTGTTGAGATTATCCGCCAGTTGGCGGGAAAAAACAAACATATAAAAAAAGTCTCTTGGGTTAAACACACAAATTTATGGTTATAAGTTTTTAATTTATAAAGATATAATTTATCTATGAAAGATAAAATTGAAATAATTAAAGGTGAGAAAGTGGTTGTATCTGGTGAATGTCAAGGTTATGGAAGGAGATATTGTCAACGTGTGCTTGTTGACGGTGGTCGTCAGATGTTGTTATCTCTTGGTGAAATAGATAATTTGATAGACACAGAGCATAGTGTTGAAGAAGTACAAGTGGGACCGATTGAAAGGAGAGTAATAAAACCAGGAGAACCAACCGAGGAAGAGATAATGAAATGGATCAGAGAAGGTGATCCGAATCATATGAGGGTAGTTGAGTCTGCTAAAAAGTTTGACAAATAGTCCTGTCGGACAAAAAAACAAAAGAGTTGGATTTTTTGTGTTACAATAGACGAATTAAAAGTTTGATAGCACTTTTTCCTGGGGAAACCCGCAAGTGCGACCCAATGGGTTAAAATATTAAAAGGAATAAAAAATGACAAGAACAATAATAAAGACAATAAATAGAACCGGTAAAAAGATTACTAAAAGTTCGTTGGTAATAAGAGCCAAGAAACAGACTGAATCAACTAAGAAAAAGATTGTTGAAATAAATGAAAATATTAAGGCTAAAAAGCTAGAGGAAGCAGAAGAAGAGCAAGAAGCATTAAGAATAATAAAAGCAGGCGGAGAAGAGAAAAAAACACCTGAAGTAGCTATTAAGAAAAAATATAAACTGTCAATTGGTATAAAAGATATGTTTGAGGCTGGTTGCCATTTGGGTCATAGAAGCTCAAAGACCAGTCCGAAAGCGAAGGAAAACATATATGACACTAGAAAGGGTGTAGAGATTTTTGATTTACCAAAAACAATTCATCTATTGGAGTCTGCCTGTACTTATCTTTTTAATTTAGTTGATCAGGGACAAAAGGTAGTCTTGGTTGGTACAAAACGACAGGCAAGAGAAGTAGTTAAAAGAATAGCGCTTGATACTAAAATGCCCTATGTAACTTCCCGATGGCTAGGTGGAACTATTACTAACTGGGATCAGATAAGATTAAATATAAAGAAACTTAATGAGATAAGTGAGGGAATGGAGAGAGGAAGGTATAGTGATCTAACCAAAAAAGAACAGTCAGAACTTAATAAAGAGATGATTAGACTGGAAAGGATGGTGGGTGGACTAACCAAGCTTGATAGATTACCAACAGCCGTGTTTGTGGTTGGTGTTAATCATGAAAAAACAGCTATAGCTGAAGCCAAACAAAAAGGTCTTAAAACAATCGGAATTTGTGACTCGGATACCAATCCTGGATTGGTCGACTATCCAATAGTTTGTAATGATGATAATGTTAAAAGTATTTCATTAATGGTTGAAGAATTAGGTAAAGCACTTAAAAGCAAATCCTAAATTCGAAATCCGAAATACTAAACAAATTCAAGTTATTAAATTCGAAATATAAAACACAAAATGCAAAAAGATAATTTGATAGAAAAAGTTAAAAAATTAAGAGATGAGCTGGGGTTATCCATAATGGATACTAAAGAGGCTTTGGTAGAAGCTGGCGGAGATGAAACGAAAGCCAAAGAGATTTTAAAAAAGAAAGGATTCGCTAAAGCAGAGAAAAAGTCCAAAAGAGATACAAAAGAGGGTAGGGTGTTTGTGTATAGGCATGCGACTGAGAAAATGGCAGTCATGGTGGAACTTTTATGTGAAACTGATTTTGTAGCTAAAGGTGACGATTTTGCTAGTTTAGGAAAAGAGATTGCTATTCATATTGCGGCCATGAATCCAAAAAACAGTAAAGAACTTTTGAAACAAGAATATGTCAAAGATCCAAGTACTACTATAGATAGTATGGTAAAAGCGGTAGTAGCAAAGTTGGGAGAGAATATAAAAGTGGGTAAGTTTGATAGGTATGAAATTTGAGCTGGTATTTTGGTACAATAGTTTATGATAAATAGTCAAAAAATAAGAAACAGGATGGATAGAATTGTATCAATTTATGTCGAAGATATTGGTACAATTAGAACAGGAAGAGCTAATCCGGGATTGATTGAAAACGTAGCAGTAACGGTATATGAAGGCCAGAGTATGAGGCTAAAAGAACTAGGTTCGATAAGTGTGCCGGATGTTCGATCTTTGGTTTTTTCGCCTTGGGATCAGACAATAATTGCGGAAATAAAAAATGGAATAGCGGCGGCTAATTTGGGATTTAATCCGGTAGTTGATGGCCAGGTGATCAGAATGGCTTTGCCTCAAATGACGACTGAACAGCGAGAGGATTATGTCAAGCTTTTAGGAAGAAAACTGGAAGGAGCCAGAGTAATGATCAGAGATGCCAGAGGGGATGAAAGGAAAGAACTGATGGATGCAAAAAATGACAAATCAATATCGGAGGATGAATTTAAAAGAGATGAAGGGGAACTTCAAAAAATAACCGATGAATATATAGCAAAGTTGGAGCAAATGGCGGATAAAAAAGAGAAGGAAATACGAGGAGAGTGATGAACTTACTAATTTTTTTTATAGCTTTATCAATATTAGTATTAGTACACGAATTGGGGCATTTTGTGGCGGCCAGAAGAAATGGAGTCAAGGTGGAGGAATTCGGACTGGGATTACCACCGAAGGTTTGGGGTAAAAAAATTGGAGAGACTATTTATTCATTAAATGCACTACCAATTGGTGGATTTTGCAAACTCTTGGGTGAGGACCCGCCAACAGCTTCGCAGTCAGGTGGGCGGGTTAAATTGAAAAATAATAAGAGATCATTTTATTTTAAAAAACCATGGCAAAAGATTGTGATTTTGGCGGGTGGGGTGACAATGAATCTGGTATTGGCAGTAGGAATATTTACAGCTGTTTATTATGTGACGGGTGTGCCAGAGGAGATTGGCAAAGTATTGGTAGAAAAAGTAGTTGAGGGATCACCGGCTGACGAGGCGGGCATAAAAGAGAATGATTTTATAGTGGCAGTTGATGGCCAGGAGATTGACGACACTAAAGTTTTGATTGAAAAAGTTGATAAATATAAGGGTGAGTTGGTTGAATTGGAAATAGAAAGATCATCTGGAGAAAGAGAAAAAGTAGTAGTAGAGGTAAGAGAAAGTCCACCTGAGGGAGAGGGGAGTATGGGGGTGGTGATAACTAGTATTAAAATAGTCAAATTGGCTTGGTGGCAAGGCTATAAGGGAATAAGCCAGGGATTTCGTGAAGCCTATTTTTGGGGTAAGACAATTGTAGGTGGATTGGTTGATATGATAGCAGGCGTATTTAAGGGGCAGATACCCAAAGATGTGGCCGGACCGGTGGGAATGTACCAAGTGACAGCCATGGTAAGAGAAGAAAGCGGGTTTTTGGGAGTATTGCAGTTTTTTGGAGTAGTGTCGGTAAACTTGGCGGTAGTAAATTTGCTGCCACTGCCAGCTTTGGATGGAGGCAGGATAATGTTTGTATTGTGGGAGAAAATAAGTGGAAAGAAGATAAACGCTAAGTTTGAAGCAACGGCTAATGCGGTTGGGATGAGTCTTTTATTGGGGTTGCTACTGTTGGTGACGGTAGGGGATGTGATGAGAATTATTTTTCCAAAATAATTCTCATGAATTTCAAATCATAAATTAAAATTTCCAAAACTAATTTAACTTGGTTTTAAATTTGTTGATAATTGAAGAAACGATTTTTCTTAACTGTAAACATTCTTCTTTAAGTATAATAATGTCTTTTTCGAATTCAGGATTACTATGTAGAATTAAATCTAACCAAAATTGTGTTTCTTTAGCTTCTTTTCTACAAATTCTTAGTCTGTATAAAAAATCTTTTTTACCTAAATAATCATTTGCTTCTCTATAATTAGCCCCTACAGAAGCAGAAGATCGAATAATCTGATCAATTAATTTAAAGTTAATTGTATTATTTGGTAATTTTTTACACAAATCTATGGTCTGTTTGGCAAAAGTCAAAGTTCTTTCTTCTAAGTCATATTTTTTATCGTTCATAAAAGTGATTTTTACTTGGAAATTTAGATTTTTAGTTTTAAATTTACTTTATTGGTGTTAACTCCAATAAAGTAGCGGTGTTGGCTTCCATATAAACTTGCTCGGTATAAATAGATTGAGCAGTGATGGTTTTTGAGTTGGTTTGACCGAGATAAGAAGATGTTTTAAGGCTATATTGACCAGGAGAGATACCTAAAAAATTAACCGGAAAAGCTTCAGTGTGTTTATTTGCAGGGTCGTAGTTGACCACAAGGACCTGGATAGTG
>CAZBXB010000037.1:0-6653 GCA_964496075.1 uncultured Gammaproteobacteria bacterium | reverse complement strand
CGGCGGAGTTTACCCTGAGCGTAGCCTGCACTGAGCAGCGTCGAAGTGCCGAACGGGCTCAGGACAGGTCAGTACAAGCTTACCTTGGGGCTCTGTATAGCTTGGGGCCAAATATCAGACCGGCGATGTTTTGTAAGTGGGGAGAAGAAGGAGTTTTACCTGGTTTTCTAGAAGTAATGGGAATACCATACTCTGGCAGTGGAGTAGAAGCTTGCGTAATCAGTAAAAACAAATATAATTTATATTCTTTAGCCAAATCAGTGGGAGTTAGAACTCCAGAAGTTTACTTTTATGGAGACGCTAAAGACTGGCAAAATAGTAAAAAATCAGTTATTTATCCGGCAATAGTCAAGCCATCGTATCAAGGCTATTCTTTGGGAGTATCGTTAGTAGAAAGTCAGGAGCAACTGGATAAGGCAATAAAAGAGGCATTTACTTTTAGTCATCGAATTACTATTGAACAATATATCGACGGAATAGAATACACAGTGGGGGTATTGGAATCTAAAAAAGGTCAATATGAAGTTTTACCAATAATCGAGATACGTTTTAGATCTGGGAAAATTCGAGATTCTGTAGCCAAGGACGACCCATCTTTGATCGAGGAAATTATCTCACCAAAGATAACACCAATCATAAAGAAAAGACTAGAAGAAACAGCGGTAAAGTTATTTAAATTAACAGATTGTAGTGGAGCAAGTCGCTTTGACATGAGAATTGACCAGGCTGGAGAAGTGGTATTGTTGGAGAACAACACCACTTCCGGGCTTCTAAATTATGAACAAAGCGATTTACCCAAGCAGTTAAAAAGTCGAGGTTACACCATGGAGGAGTTTGTGGAAATCATGATCAAGAGAGGTTTAGAAAGAAAAGATAACAAGTTAAAAGTTAAAATTGAAGAATGAAAAAAAGAATTTTAGTAACTTTTTTTGATAGTAATTATATTCCGAAAGCCCTAGCGACTTACAAGTCACTGGTCAAAGTTAATGACAACTTTGACCTTTATGCTTTTTGTTTTGACGATCTGTCTTATAACGTAGTTAAGAAATTAAATTATAAGAATTTTGTTCCAGTCCATTATTCGGAGTTTGAGAATGAAGAGTTAATTAAAAGTAAGACCAATAAGGAAAAGATGTACGAGTATTACTGGTCGTGCAAACCATATACGATTAAATGGATTATGGACAAAACTGGTGCTGATATGGTGACATATATCGATAGCGACTTTATGTTTTTTCAAAACCCAGAACCAATTTTCGAAGAGGCCGATAGGGCATCAGTACTAATTCAACCGAATAACTTTTCCTACGATGAGGAAAAACAATTTTTGCCGGTGGGGTACTACTGTTCTTGTTGGGAAAGTTTCAAAAATAATCAGGAGGGTCATAAAGTACTGAATTGGTGGCATCAAAAATGCATGGAGTGGTGCTATGCAAGATTTGAAGAAGACAAATTTGCTGATCAAAAATATCTAGAAAAATGGAGGATTATGTTTAAGGGCGTGAAAGAAGTGACTAATGTAGGAGCCAATATTGCCCCATGGAATATTCAAAAGTATGACCTGGCAAACAAAAAGGGAAAAATATTAATAAATAATCTATGGCCGTTAATTTACTATCACTACCATAGCTTTAAAATGAACTTAATTGATTACAGCTACATTATTACCGGCGATAGAGACAATTTCTATAGAATACCGGCAGGAGTTGAAAAAATTATCTATCAACCTTACATAGAACTGTTAAAGGTAGCAATAATTGAGGCCAAAAGCATTCCAGAGTACCAAAAATATGCCAAAGAGTTTCCTGAAAGTGACATTAAGCTTGCTAAAAGTAATTCCAAAGCAATCTTCAGTTCATACAAAGAAGCTGTTAAAGAAAATAACTCCGTCTGATTTTTGGGGAAATCGAAGTCACAATTTCTTCTGGCACGGTCTTCAATTCTTGGGCAATAAATTGGGGATTCACTTCCGAATTTTTCCCGACTAAAACAACCTCACTCCCAACTTTTGCTTTCGGACAAGCATTGAGAGCAACATAACTTTCCGACATATTTACTTCTAAAATAGGACAACAAACCCTATCTACCAAAACAAATGGCTGATGTGGGTGTTTTTTTAAACCCAAAGAATAACCAACTGGGATAACGCCAATAATGGTGTTGGAAGAAAGAGTGTTTTGACTATAACCGATAATAGAACCTCGAGATAAGGTGCGAAGACGGATAAGTCGGGTTTTCCAAGAAAGAGCCAGTTTAACAGGAATGGGATATTTTTTTTGAGTACTTGATTGAAGACCAAAAAAGACCGAACCAATCCTAATTAAATTAAATTGCGATCGGGGTAATTCGAAAGCGGACGAACTGGCAGCTACATGGTAAAAGTCAATCTTAATTTGGTGAGATTTTAGTTGAGAAATAAGTTGGTTAAAAAGTGATAGTTGATGGTAAGTGGTATTTGGTATTAGATTGTCAGCGTCAGAAAAATTGACCATTAAACCAGTTACATTTAAACCCTGTAACGATATTATCTTTTGAACCAGGCCGAGTGCCGTGTCAAGATTTAAGACTGATCTGTTAATACCAAAATCAACTTTAATATGGAGCGATACCAAAAGGTTATGACTTTGGGAATAGTGACTCAGTGAGATAGCTAAAGGTAAGCTTCCTAGGCACAAAATATTTTTTGGGTCCTTTAAGAGGTAAGTTGGGTAATCTGAGAATGGGAATTCAGATAGGACCATGAGATTATCTAAATACCCAAATTTTCTTGCCTGAATTGCTTCACGGGGATTACCAACGGCAATATAATTAACATTCTGTGAAATCAAAAATTTAATTATCTCCTTAAAACCATACCCATAGGCATTGGATTTGACCACTACGGCTATTTGGGTTCCGGATGCAAGCTGGTGTTTGATATTGAGGAGATTAAATTTTAGAGTCCCAAGATCAATTTCAACCCAAGTTAGAGGTTTCATAATTTATGTTTTTGGATAAAACTGTTGATACCCTCAGAAAGAGCCAAGTCGACATTACGGTTCAAATCAGGATCATAACCGACAGCTAAACGTATGGTGGAAGTATTGTCGTACCGCTCGGAATTCTTGAAGATACGACAAAACGGAAAACCAAAGGAAGTCCCCTGGACCAGAACAGCATGTTGGCGTTTGGCAACCGCAATAATTTCGGCTATAAGCAGGTCACTAAAATAAGGAGTTGAAGTGGAAAACTTCATTAATTCTGAATCAATTCCTATATAAATAAAGCTAGTTTGAAAATCGTTATTTTCAGCACAATATAGTTTAATGAGAGAATTGGGATGGTTGACTAGGTGATATATCCGGCGGGCCTCAAGACCACTATCTGTAATGATCTGATTAATTATTCGAGGATTCAATGGTGGCATCAGCCATGCAGTTTCTTGGGTAATAGAAGTCCCCGAAATAGCCCGAACCCGGCCGAGATAATCATAAATATCCGTAATCTGATGAGAATAAACCGTAACTGCACCGGCATTGGTTAAGTCGAGCCCCAAACCGCGATGTTTTTGAAGACTAGTAACAAGAAAAACAGTAAGATTTGGCGGTAGAGATTTTAGATAAGGAGTAAGGTTAAAAGGAAGATAGTAGAGAGTGTAGTCTAGGACTAGGTAAACGTGAGATGAGGCAATACTCACGATTTTGAAAATTTCTTGGAAGAAACGGTCAAGATTTAATTGTTCCAGAAAAGGATATTTACTAGGGCTTGCGCAGTTAATTGGATATTCAAACCAGTAAACATCAGCCCCACTGGGGATATCAAGTAAATATTCGTTTACCAACCGGCAACGATGATAATCACTTAAAAGCCATTTGGTTTCAAAATAAGTATTTTCACCCAACACCAGTTTTTGGATATTTTTAGGTCCATGGAGATAGTAAGCCAAACAAGAGATTGCTGCCATACCGTTATTAAAAAAAAGAGTTTTGGGAGCAATGAGGCCGATGGAAGGAAAAACCGAATTAAAACTGTTTTCTAAACCAAGTGGAGTGTAATCTGAACGCTGGTAAACACTATGTTCACTCTCTATTTGGACTTTAGTTCGTTGACGATGAGAAGTAGGATTAACCGAAGGGGACTGGAAAGAGTTTCGGAGAAGTGAGATGAAGTGTTGGAAGTAGGATTGTCGAATATGTCGGTAAAGGGACATGCCAGTAAGATTATTCGGATTTCCAATTCCTAAAGAAGTAGTTAGGTTGGTAAGTTTCATAAATGGCGGGAGATTTCTATGAGTTTTTACATTAAATATTGGTTTATTTTACCACCAATTTAGTAAATATGGTTATTTACGGTGATATAGTTTGATGGTAGGATAGGAAAACTCATTATAAGATAACAATGGCAAGAAATCGGATAGAAATTTTAGGCATGGAGAGGCTATGTATGATCAAGAGATGATATCATTGGCGGAAGCAAGCAGACCTAATGGAAAACGGTAGGATTGTGGTAAAAGCAAATACTACCAGACTAGTAACTGAGAATCTGGCAATATCCACAAAATGCCGAGCTTAAAACTGATGACGAAAATGAAATACCAATATTGGTCAGAAAGAGCCCTCAAGAGCAACTTCATTTTTCTAATTCAATAATGAATCTTTTGGTCTACGGAGGAGTGTGGAATAGCGATTCCGGTTGAATGGTAATTGACTCAAGCAAAACAAATCCTAGAGGAGGAGATGTTACTGAATATATGGGCCGATGCTTTTTAAATATGGAGGGGGGAGCGTGAAAAGAGTTTCCAAAAGATCTAAAGACAAAAGTACTGGCAATGGAAACGGGCGAACAGATTCAAAGGAAGATTCTCAGGTTCATTACTTCTTTAAGAAAACTAAGCACAAAAAGAGAGTTGACTGTTATTGTGACTCACTATGACTTGATTGCTCGGTTATTAAAAAGTGCCGGAAGTGAAATGGCGCGGATTAATCCTGGAGAAAGGGTATCAGTTGAGGTGATTAATGGCTAGTTAAGGGTAAGATGTATAGGCGCGAAACAGAGTTGGGAAAATGCTTAGTGATTGAATCAAATTGAAAGAACCAGGAGTAAATTGATTCCGGATGACCTTGATCAGATATATGGTATTACCAGCGAAGAAATTAAAATTATTTTCGGACACTTTTTTACTATTGCTAAAGTTCACGAATCACATCCAAATTCATTAGAGAGATACAATATTCTAGCTAAAAAATATCAATAACACTCTCTTTCTGAAGAGCATCATAGAGTATTCGATATTCTTTATTATTTAGCTGTTCAAATGGCTTTGACAATATTGCTTCCGGAAGTCCGTAAGCCGCCACTAAATTTCTGGCTTCATTTTTGGTCATCGATAAAGACTCGAATCTAATCAGGCTTTCCCTTAAGACATTCTTTACCAGAGGGCTTTTGCTGGCGGTTAAAAAAAACTGACGCATCAGAAATAGATTTTTATTTTGTTGGTAATCTTTGAATTGGAGAGGTATTAACTTTAATATGGCTGATTCCGTTCTTGGTTTGGGTTCGAAATTTTCTTTCCCCACCGTTGCAATTAATGTCGGTTTAAAGAAAGTTATTACCAACATCGATAACTTTCCAAATCTACTCATATCTTTGTCAATAGCCATTGCTTCTTGAGCAAAAGAATTACCAACAAGAAACACAATACCTTTTAAATCGGTTTTAATCATCTTATTAAAAAGTGGTTCAGTAATATGATAAGGAATATTGCCAACAACCCAGGATTTGGGGTACAAGTTGAAATTCACTTTTAGAGCGTTACCAATGACCACTTCTACATTTGAATGGCGTTTTTGAATACTTCCTAATCGGTCTTTAAATCGTTCATCTATCTCAATAGCAACAACCTTTTGGGTCAAAGGAGCTAATTTTTCAGTTAATTGTCCCAAACCAGCCCCGATTTCAATTACTGTATTATCTGGAGGAATTTGATTGGTTATTAACTGTAAAGTATGGTTGTTGATAATGAAATGTTGGCCAATATCAGTTCTGGTGATAACTTTATTGAATTTATTATTTAGTGAAGACATTATAGAATTGTGTAACAACGTTTTATATATTATAAACTATATCTGAGTATAAAAATTTATATCTTGTAATATACGATATACATCATTATAATACCTAAATTACAGATTTATAACTATGGTTGCCATAAAAGAATCTTTCCAACCTCTGAGCAAAGCCATCCTAGAAAGAATTTTACCTTTTGAACCGGTAGAAAAACTTGGACAAAATTTTTTAGTCGACCCGGCAATGGTTCGAAGAGTGGTTACCTCGACACTTATCGGAGCAGACGTGGTCGAAATCGGCTGTGGTCCGGGAAATATTACCCGGGGAATTGCTCAGAGAGCCAGCAATGTAATTGGTATTGACATTTTTCCCAATTTTGCGGAGGCGCAACAAACTATTTTAAGAAATTGTACAAACGTTCAAGTATTAGTTCAAAATGCACTCAAGTTTAATTTTAAAAGGTGGATTGGATCTAATAGGGATGCCAGACATCAAGTTATAGGAAACATTCCTTTTCAAATCTCAGAACCGCTTTTAACTTTGATAGCTGGAGAGACAAAAAGATAGCAAAATAATACTATCATACTATGAGATAAATAATCAACTAC
>CAZBXB010000036.1:0-6708 GCA_964496075.1 uncultured Gammaproteobacteria bacterium | reverse complement strand
AAACCTTGATTACCTTCCTGAACTAAATCTAAAAACGACAAACCTCGACCAATATATTTCTTGGCAATAGAAACAACTAACCTTAAGTTGGCTGAAATTAAGTGGTCTCTGGCAGACTGAGAGCCCCCTTCGATAGCTTTGGCTAATTTTATTTCCAGATCAAAGGTAAGCAGATCGACTTTGCCGATTTCCTTTAGATACATCCTGACTGAATCGACGCCGGTTTTGGGATTTAGAATACCAAGTAATTTTTGGGTCTTAGCACCTTTGGTGGTAGTGGCTGGAGTTTCGTCATCGGCAGTAATTTTGTCAAAAACATCAATATTTTTGTCAAAAATGTAGACAAAAAGAGCATCAAGTTCGTCAGTATAGTTTTGAGGTTGAGGTACTTGTTCCAAGACATCATCGACTGTAAGATAACTTTGACTTTTTGATTTTCTAAGCAGGCGTTGTTTGATGGTGCTAAAGTTGAGAGAAGTTGGCATTAGATTGTTGTATTTTATACCAAAAGTAGGAAAGAATCTAGCTTTACTATTGGAGTAGTGAAATCTGATTTAATGTTCTATTATACAATAGTTCGAGTTTCTTAAGCTTGGTTGAGTTTTTTTGTTGTTCGACTCTGGCAATTTTTAGGCTAATCTGTCTTTGTTTTTGCTTAAGCTTGGTTAATTTTATACTGTTGGCAGTTTTTTTAATTTGTCTAACTGTCCAACCCTTATCTTGAGGGTCGTTTTTGGCTTCAATGTAAATCTGATTGAAGAGATCAACTAATTCGGCGGGTAACTTTTTAACAAACTTTTTAGCTACAAAGGTTTTTAGTTTGTAGAGGGACAATATTTTTAGGATTTTTTTAAACTGAGGCAGGCTGGCAGCATCGAGATCGTCTTCGATTTTTTTGATAAAGCGGTGAGGTCTGTCTTGAGAAAAAATGAGAGTAAGTAAGTATTGTTGCGTTTGTTCGGTTTTTAGCGGATTGGTATTGTCAACTTGAGTGGGCAGGACGACTTTAGTGTCTACTTTTTGTTGGGAACGACTAAATTTATCGGCTTCCTGAAAAAGAGCCTGCTTGTCAACGTCCAGAAGTTGAGCTAATTTGGCAAGATAGGTAGATCTGATAACCAGATTACTGATTTGAATAATGAAGGGAAAGGTAAAATCTAAAATTTGCTTTTTACCTTTGTCAGTAGAAGGATCAAAATTTTTGAGGGAAGAGTTTATTATAAAATCCCAGATGGACAGGGCGTTTTTAAGCTGGGTCTGGTAAAACTTAGGATCTGCCTTAATGGCATCGTCGGGATCTTTGTAATCACCTAAATCTAATACCTTGATATCAAAACCCATGGAGTCGGCCATTTGAATACTTTTTCGGGCAGCATTAGCACCGGCAAAGTCGGAGTCGAGACTCAAAAGTAGATTGGTAGTATAGCGCTTGAGAAGTGTAAGCTGATCTTGAGTAAAGGCGGTGCCTTTGAGAGCAATTATATTGGTAAAACCGGCTTGGTAGGGAGAAATCAGATCAAACTCACCCTCAACCACAATAGCTTGATCTTTGTCCCGAATGTTCTTTTTGGTCAGGTTGAGGCCAAAAAACATATGGCCCTTGTGATAAACAGGAGTCTCGGGAGAGTTAATATATTTGGCTAAATTTTGGTTATCTGAACCGGGTAAAATACGGCCGGAAAAGGCAACAATGCGATCACGATGATCAATAAGGGGAAAAGTTAGCCTTTGGCGAAAACGATCATAAAGATAACTACCTTTTTTACCAAAAGTGCCTGTTTCTAATATTTCGTATTCAGAAAAACCTTTCTTCTTAAGAAGGTCCAAAAGGCTTTTTGGGCTTGAAGGGGAAAAACCAATATTGAAGTCTTGGATAGTTTTGTCAGTAATTCTCCTGTCTTTTAGGTAATCTAGGGCGACTTTACCCTGAGGATGCTTGGTGAGGACAAAGTGGTAAAACTTGGCGGTATAAAGATTGGCTAAGACAATCCGGGAAGATAATTGTTGCTGTTTGGTGATATTGGGGTTGACTTTAAGTGTGACACCGGCTCGTTTGGCCAATATCTCCAAGGCTTCTCTGAAATCGACTTTTTCATATTCTTGGATAAAAGTAAAAATGTCACCGGCCTTACCACAACCAAAACATTTAAAAATTTGGAGTTCGGGTGAAACCGTAAAAGATGGGGTTTTTTCGCTATGAAAGGGACAGGCGGCCATTAAATTGCGACCACGTTTTTTGAGAGGCAGGTAAGAACTGACTAAGTCGACTATATCTATCTTGGCTTTGATGTCTTCAACTTGATTGTCCACTTTTTTTAAATTCTAAATCCTAAATTTTAAGCTCTAAATAATATTTAATTATCAAAATACCAAATTCAAAACTTAAATATTAAATTTTCTAAACTTTTTAGATTTGATTGATTTTAACATTGAAAGGATGCCTGGCTTTTAATACTTCCGATTTTGAAGAAAATCAATTTTTTGGGAGATTGGCTTTGGTTTTGGCTTGAACGGACTTTAATATTAAATCGAAGCTGTAGGGAGATATTATATAAATAGCTTCGAAAGTGGCAACTGATAGCTCAAAAGCAGAAGGGATTTGATTGGTGATAAGGTAGGCACCAATACCTAAGAGGAGACCGTTTTTAAAACTATTTCTTAAATTTTGATGGGTAACTCTTTTGATAATATCCTGGGGAATTTTGGCTTTTTTGGCAACTGAAACAGCTAAATTGTTTCTTTTGACACCGGCGTGGACAGTAGTAAGAAAGGTGGCAATGGCAGTAATAATATTTAGAGTGGGGCTGGGACGAGTTAGATCAAAGCTGGCAATTGGAAAACTAAGTTTGGTGGGAATGTGCCTTAAGATATAAAGAGTAATTAAGAAAAGGGTGCCGGCAAAACCACTAAAAAAAAGAATGATTTTATTGTATTTGATGCGGGCGGCAAGGATTTTTTTGTTTTTAGTAAAAATAAATCTGATTAGTCGCCAAATAAGGCGAGGAATGATGATGATTGTTAAAAATATGAGAGCAGTCTTTAGGATAATGGACCAGTCGAGAGCCATGGACTGGTCGACCCTTGGATATGGAAGGTTGAAAATAGTGCCTTTGAGAGGATAGGTGGGATATTTGACAAAAGAATAAAGAAAACGGGGATTTAATTGTTTACTATAGAAATCGATTAAAAAGATACGGCCGGCCGAGAAAAAAGCAATGGCGTTGACCAAAAAGTCCAGAATAAAAAAAATGACTGATATGTCGCCCTCTTTGACTTTTTTACTAAACAAGAAAGACTGATTGTCATCTTTGGTCTTCTCTAGAATATCTTCAAACTGCTTAAGTTTGTCTTCAAGAGCCATTTTGACAAACCTTAGGGGTAAAAAGACAATGTTTTGAGTGATACCGATTAAAATGACGGATAGCCAAATTTGGCCAGTTAGATTATAGTAGCTAAAAAATACGCTGGCGTAGAGACGAAAACTACCGCCTTTAAAAAACCAAACCAGAAGGACCAAAAGAGAGATCATGAAAGCGGTAGTAGCTAAGGGTAGCCAACGGTGACTATTGTCTATTTTCCTAACTTGTTGAAAGCCTGACTCCTTTTGCATTGTTCTTTCAAATTATACCTTAACGATATTGTCCGTTTCAGTTATACTTTATAAGTATGGCTGAAAGAAAAGAGGTGTTTGAACAAAAAGGAAGCGAAAAAATAAGAAGATCGGAAAAGACAACTGAAGCTTTGGTCGATGTAACAGAGTTAAGAGAAGTGGAAATCCCTCGTGAAATTAAGAGTTGGATGCGAAAGGTAGAAGAAGGACCATCGAAGTTGGCCAGTGATCAGCCAGGCGGGACAACAACTACAAGTGATGATATATATCAACTGCCTGTTTCTAAGAGGAAATTTTTGGGTGGATTTAAAAAGAGTTTGGAAGATGTAACCAGATGGCTGTCGGTGTTTGTATTAAGAGTTATTAAAAAAAAGCAAGGTAAGGTAAAATTTAGGGAAGAAGATGGAGACAATAACTAATTTTTTAGTAAGAACGTCAATAGGAATATTGCTGGGAGTATTAGTGTTGGCCTTGCTGACTTTGGTGGGCTTTGGAGTAGTTCTATGGATTAGATGGAAGGATAGGGAGAAAAAATCTCTGAAGATGGTTAACTTAAGACTAAGTATGCCTGAGGATAATGAAATTAAGATTGATTCGATGGAGCAGGTGATAGCAAGTATGGCCAACATGTATCAAAAGAAGAAGCCGAAATTTTTGCAATTTTTGGTGGCTCAACCTAATGTAACTTTGGAAATAGTGGGGACTAAAGAAGATATTAGATTTTATATGTGTATACCTGAGGATTATAGGCAGATGGCGGAGAAACAAATATTTAGTGTCTATTCGGGAGTGGAAATCGAAGAGGTGGACGATATTAATATCTATGATGTAGCCGAAGGAAAAGTGGAGTACGCATTGATGGGTATAAAAAAGGATGTGTTTTATCCAATTAAGACATATAGGGAAATTCCAGTTGATCCTTTGGCTTCAATTTGCGGAGCTTTGTCAAAGTTAAGTGACAACGAAGCAGTAGCTGTCCAATTGGTACTATCGCCTACTAATGGAGATTGGGCAAAGCAGGGTAAAAGTTTTATATCTGACACTAAGAAAAGCGAATCTAATCCTGAAAAAGCATCTTATAAGGTAGATGCCAGACAGTTGGAAGCAATTGAAACTAAATGTAATAAACCCGGCTTTGAGGTGGCTATCAGAATAGTATCTGTAGCGCCGGATAAGGCGAGCGCCAAAAATAACTTATCGAACGTTAAGGGGGCATTGGGGGAATTTGACTCACCTTGGAATAGTCTGGGCTCGAGAAAAATAAGGATAAAATCAATGTTTATGACTGACTTTATCTATAAATATCCAATAATATATTGGACAAAGAATAAAACTATATTGTCAACCGATGAAGTGGCTTCGATATTTCATTTACCCAACGCCAGTGTGGATACACCAAATATTTACTGGCTTAAGGCTAAAAAGGCACCGGCTCCGGTAGATAGTCCCAAAGAGGGTATGTATATAGGAGATAATATTTATCGGGGAGAGAAAAAGGAATTCCATATTCGAGACACTGATAGACAAAGGCATTTTTATATTGTTGGACAAACAGGTGTGGGTAAATCCTGGTTGATGGCTGATATGGCGCTACAGGATATAAAGGCAGGAAAAGGGGTCTGTTTTATTGACCCGCATGATACTTTTGAGAGTATTTTGGAGCGGATTCCACCGGAGAGAGCTGATGATGTGATTTATTTTAATCCGGCCAATACGGAGAGGCCAATGGGCTTTAATGTGATGGAAGTACAAACTGAAGAACAAAAAGACTTCGTAACCAGCTCAATAATCAACCTAATGTACAAGCTATATGACCCGTATAAGACGGGCATTGTGGGACCAAGATTTGAGCATGCTATCAGAAACATTATGTTGACGGTAATGACGGAGCCGGGGTCGACCTTTGTGGAAGTAGTGCGATGTTTGACAGATCAATCTTATGTACAAAGCTTGCTACCAAAGGTAACAGACCCAATGGTAAAGAGATATTGGACGGATCAAATTGCCCAGACGTCTGATTTTCATAAATCTGAAGTGTTGGACTATATTGTGTCTAAATTTGGCCGGTTTATCACTAATAAGATGATGAGAAATATTATTGGCCAATCTCAGTCGTCCTTTGATTTTAGAAAAGCCATGGATGAGGGTAAAATCCTGATTATTGACTTGGCCAAAGGTACAATTGGTGAGGAAAATTCGGCCTTTTTGGGACTGGTATTGATACCTAAGATTTTGATTGCGGCCATGAGCAGGCAGGACACACCGGAAGAAAATAGACGTGATTTTTATCTTTACGTAGATGAGTTTCAAAACTTTGCTACCCAAGACTTTGCCATTATTATGAGTGAGGCTAGAAAATATCATTTAAACTTAATTGTAGGCAATCAGTTTATTTCTCAAATGGAGGAGGATGTTAAAAATGCCGTTTTTGGTAATGTGGGAACAATTGCTAGTTTTAGGGTAGGTATATCGGACGCTAATTTTTTGGTAAGGCAATTTGAACCGCAATTTTCGGAAAAAGACCTGCTTAATTTACCGACGGCAAACATATATTTAAAAACAATGATAGACGGAACACCGCAAAAACCTTTTTCTCTGGAAGTACCAGCTTATGAGAGAAAGAAACCGGGAGATAAGAAACTGGCGGAGATGATTAAGAAATTATCTTCTTTAAAATACGGTAGGCCAAGGGCAATAGTGGAAGCAGATATAGCTAAAAGAGCAAAATTCTAAATTTTCAATTTTCAAAAACCAATTTACAATTCTTTGAGTTTGATGCCTTTGGATTCTTGTTGAGATTCGGTAAGTTTGATGTATTTTTCGGTAGTAGAAATTCTTTTATGACCAACAATACGTGAAACGACATCAATAGGAACACCGGCTTTGAGCTGGTAAGCGATGAAAGTGTTTCTTAAATCATTGACCTTGACACTTTTGATACCGGCTTTTTTAAAGTAGCGATTTAAAAGACTCCTGATGTTTCTGGCTAAAAGGGTTCGACCGGTTTTGGTGATAAAAACACTTTTTGATCTAGTATCGAGACGGTCGTCTTTAACGTACCTATTAAGAGCAATTTTGGCGGAATTATTGAGAGGTAC
>CAZBXB010000035.1:0-6864 GCA_964496075.1 uncultured Gammaproteobacteria bacterium | reverse complement strand
TTATCTTTTTATGTTGCCAAGCTCCTCGATATTCTAAATACGCTATAGTCAAACTCAACCAAACAGTACTCATAGCCAATCCTGCTGCCACGTCTGATGCCCAATGTACTCCCAGATATATCCTTGATATGGCCAATAAAACCACAGATCCCATACCAATAAAAAACACAACCAGTCTTTTACTAAAATTATTAAAATGTTTCATCAAAAAATAAGTCAAAAGTCCATAGAATATCATGCCAAAATAACTATGTCCGGAAGGTAGAGCATAGCCACCGGCACTGATGACTGCATTTTCCACTGGTGGTCTAATCCTACCAATTGCTAGCTTTGATAAATTAACAAACATTACACCAATCAAATTACTTGCTACCAATGACCAAAAACACTTATTTCTTCCCGACATCTTCAAAAACACCCCAACCAGCAAACTTCCTAAAAATATTGTCCAGCCATTACCAGCCACAGTCACAAGTGTCATCACCTCATTCCAAAACGGCTGTCTTATGCTTACCAGCCACTCATTAATAACTCTGTCCACCTCCAATACTGCACTTCCCCAAAAATAACTGGCCAATATCTGCCAAAACACTACCATCGACGCCGAAATAGCCACCACTATTATTCCCCAAAACCATTTTTTCTTATTGCTCACACTTAATTATAAATGAATCTTTACTACTTTTTTATCACTTAAAACCAAACTTGCCACCACAGTTGTTATCGGTACTGCTAAGATTAGTCCAATACTACCCACCATTGTTCTGACTATTTCATCAGCTATTATTTCATAATTAATTACTTCGCCAAACGGATGTGGATTATTCACAAATAAAAGTAATAAGGGCAGGGAAGCACCGGCATACACCAATACCAAACTGTTTACCATCGAAGCTATATGATCCCTGCCCACTTCCATTGCCTTTCTGTTTAACTCCATCCAGTTCAATTCCGGATTAGCTTTTTTAAGCTGGTAGGCGATAGATGCCTGAGAAATTGTAATATCGTCCAATATTCCCAAAGCACTGACCACTATACCCGCCAAGAGTATGCCTCTCATATTGATGTTTCCGCCCATCTCTACACTCAAAAACCCCGCCTCTTCAGAGGCAAATCCGGAAATGTTTAGTATGTTTACAAATATACCTGCCAATACGCCGGTTAAAATCAGCGATATTATCGTTCCTGCAATCGCCACTGTCGTTTTTTTGCAAAATCCATGTGATAAGTAAAAACTAATTGGGATAATCAGGCATGTCCCTAGTACGGATACGAATATTGGATCCGCTCCGGCCAATATTTTTGGCAAGATAAATTTAAAGATGACCACAAAAGACAACCCCATTCCAACTATTGAACTTATTCCCTTCCAGCCTGCCACTAACATCGCCAATATCACAAACACTATAAATAGTTTTAAAATAGAATCACTTCGATAATAATCCATAACATAAAAATATTCACTTTCATCAACATCTTTCACATAACTGACAAGCAATCTATCTCCTTTTTCATAGCTCTTTAAATTTGAAAAAGCAGTACTTCAATTTTCTACATATATGCTTACTCCTTACAAAGATCCTTTAGTAACCAAAAGCTCTAAATTTTGATATACATAACTTCCGTATTCATCCGACTTTTCTTCTTCTTTGACAACTTCCGTTACTCTGGTTTCCAGAGTCTCCTCTGTTATTTTTTCAGTCATTTCTTGACCAAAAACTTGCCCGCCACTAAACCATCCAAATATCAGTACAATCAAAATTAGCCATATCCATTTTACTCTTCCGATGCTCTTAATCTTCATTTCAGTCACAGCCCAATTATACCTTTCTCAAAAAACTATTTATAATCTTTATATGAAATACAAAAGACTCGCTTTCAAAGATTTTATGTCTATTTATCACAAAGTTCCTCGAGCCGCTGTCGACGTTATAGTTAAAACCAAAGACGGAATTGTTTTAACCAAAAGATCCATAGAACCATTTAAAGGCATGTGGCACATTCCCGGAGGCACGGTTTTGTTTAAAGAACCAATTGCCCATGCTATCAACCGAGTATCGCAAGAAGAGCTTGGGGTTAAGGTAAATATTATCGAACTCTTGGGTGTCAATGAATACTTCAATGACGGCGGTCGCCACACTATTTGCAATGTCTATTTAACCAAAATTGTTAAGGGAGAAATAAAGGGTAGCCATCAAGGAAAAAGTTTTGATTTTTTTAAAAAGATTCCCAACAACATTATTCCTGAACAAAAAACCTTCTTAAAAAAATACTGCCGAAAGCTTTTAAAATCCGATTCTTAATCAACTTTTCACCGGCGACTCAACTCAAAACTCTCACCCCAAATCACTTCTCTTGTGAGTTAAACTGTTCCATGTCTCTTTTTGAGAAATGTGCTGTTTTTGGTATATATGGAACTAAAAAAAGCTTAGAAGCATCCCGTTTCGTTCACACCGGTCTTTGGGCACTCCAACATCGTGGTCAGGAAAGTTCCGGCATTGCTAGTACCAAAAATGGCCGTATTCATCTCCACAAAGGTATGGGTCTAGTCGCTCATGTCTATAACGAGAAAATTTTAAAATCTCTTCCCGGAAACATCGCCATTGGCCACAATCGCTACTCCACCTTTGGCTCTTCCAAACTAGCTCATGCCCAACCGACTACTTCCCAAGATCGATCCTTAGCTTTTGTCCATAACGGCAATCTTCCTTCTGTCGACAAACTAAAAAAATTTTTAGTCACCAAAGGCATTAGTACCCGTTTTAGTAATGACTCGGAGTTAATGTACAAAGCTGTTGCTTATTATTTTGTCAAAGGTCACAGTTTAGCTGACTCCGTCACCAAAGCCTTTCCCTTATTTAACGGTGTCTTTTCTTGTCTGTTTATGTCAAAAAATACCATTGTCGCTCTCCGTGACCGCTTCGGTATCCGTCCCTTATCTTTTGGCAAAATAAACGGTATTGGCTACGTCATCTCTTCAGAAACTTGTGCCATCGATACCATTTCGGGCCAATTTATTTGTGATATCAAGCCCGGCCAAATGTTGGTTATTGATAAAAACGGCCCTCACTTTCATCAATTGGCCAAAGGCCACCAAACTATCGACGCTTTCGAATTTGTCTATTTTGCCAGACCGGATAGTAACTTGGTAGGTCGAAGTGTTAATCAGGTTCGTCAAAATTTAGGTCGCCAGCTAGCCAAAGAGTTTCCCAACATCAAGGCCGATCTGGTTATTCCAGTTCCCGATTCGGGTATTCCTGCCGCCATTGGTTTTTCCAGGCAATCAGGCATTCCTTTTGACATTGGACTGATTAAAAATCGCTATATCCATCGTACTTTCATCAGACCGGCTCAAAGTTTGCGCCAAAAAGATGTTAAATTAAAAC
Source organism: uncultured Gammaproteobacteria bacterium (assembly GCA_964496075.1). Classification (GTDB taxonomy): domain Bacteria; phylum Patescibacteriota; class Microgenomatia; order UBA12405; family UBA12405; genus UBA1372. Next base: position 3,478 of record CAZBXB010000035.1, on the reverse strand, counting down.
TAAATCCCTTATCATCTGTTCTCAAAGGCAAAAGAGTTATCTTAGTCGATGATTCAATTGTCAGAGGTACTACCAGCCAGCAAATTGTCGATCTAATTCGTCAAGCCGGTGCCAAACAAGTTCATTTTATGGTCAGCTCGCCTCCGGTCAAATACCCCGATTTTTATGGCATCAATATTACTAACCAATCTGAACTTATCGCCTCCAAGCATTCTATTTCGACTATCAAAAAGTCTATTAAAGCCGATAGTTTATCCTATCTTTCATTAAAAGGTATGATCAAGGCCATCGGTCTTCCTCAAAAAAATCTTTGTACTTCCTGCTTTACTGGCGATTATCCCATCGACATCGGCCCAAACAAACTCAACATCAAATACATTTAACCCTACATACCATATTTTTGACATTTTGCTTCTTATGGTCAATAATAACTATTCATGCTATCAACAGATTTAACAAATATAATTGATCAAGTTTCCTTTTCCGATACCACCCAAAGAGAGGGTAGACAATCGGAAGGAGCTCACTTAACGCCTAAAGATTCATTAAAACATGCCAAACTAGTAAATCTAATTGGTCTTGATTATATTGAACTAAACCATCCAGCTTCCTCTCCAGCCTTAGAAAAGCTAGTTAAAGATATTTCAAACTTAAACTTAACAACCAAAATTGCCACCCATGTCAGATGTAATCTTAGAGACATCCAAACAGCCATCAACGCCGGTGCTAATTGTATCAATACCTATATCCCCATCAACCCTGATTCAAAAGCAGATATTAAAGCCTCTATCCAAACAGCCAAACAAGATTTAGCCCTCATTGCACCTTCAATTATCAGTAAAAATATCGAACTTAGAGTAAGTGTTGAGCATGCCTTATCACTACCCCTGAATCTTTTACGGCAAGTCTACCAAGATGTTGCCAATATCAACTGCGTCAGCAGGATTGGCATCGCCGAAACTAGCGGTGTTTGTTTTCCGGATCGACTTAAAAAATACGCTAAAGCCATTTATCAAGTTATACCAAAAAATATCCCCATTCAATTCCATCTCCACAACGATCATGGTTTAGTAGCAGCTAATTTCTTCGAAATTTTAAAGCTTTTAGCCAAAAATGGCCGTCAGGCAGTTTTTGACATTTCACTCGCCGGGTTTGGAGAAAGGAACGGTATTTTGTCATATGGAGATGTTTTTTCTATTCTCTATCTGATCAACAGAAATAAACTTAAAAAAAGATACAAAATCAATAATTATGCCCGTTTAGTCAGGTTAATCGAAAAAACAATTCGAGTACCTCTCTGTCGTCGTGATCCTCTCAATCCTTGGGCCTTTAGTCACTCAGCCGGTCCTCATGTTGATGGTATGATCAATGGCCATAACTCCTATCAATCCATTACTCCTCAAGATTTTGGATTTAAACTCAAATTAAACATTGGTCACTGTGTTACCGGCTACAAAGGTCTCCAATTTTATGCCCAAAGGGAATTAAAACAACAACTCCCTGACGATATTGCCAAAAAACTAGCCGCCCACATCCGCCAACAGGCCTCTCTTACTGGTCCACTTAGTCAACATCAACTTAACTTGTTAATATTAAATTCTTCAGTTAAATAAGCCTTTCCCTCTCAAGGCCAATATGTTGATAAAATGTAATCATGATCAAAAAAATTTCAACTTCCACTCAACAATCCCTAGTCCAAGACTACTTAAAGTTCAAAAATCAAAAAGATAGTCTTGATCAAAAAATTGCCGACCTCGAAAGCCGAATTCTTGTTTTTTCTAAAAAAAATAAGCTCCACCGTCTTAAAACTGCCACCCATTATCTTTACGTCATCCAAAAAACCAAAACCGTTTTTCCCAAAAAATCCAGCCCTCAGCGCCAACTGCTCGAAAAACTGGTCGAATCCTCTTCTGACCACGATAAATATTTAGATCTTGATATTGTTAGCTTGGCCACTGCCTACGACAAAAAGAAATTATCAAAAACACTTCAAAACAATCTCAAGCCTCTGGCTCAAAAAAAACCCTTTACCAAAATCTCACTTTTTTCCCTGTCTAAGTAAATCTGCAAAACTACCCGTCTTTTTATCTGCCTCTTTCTTCTTCGGATCAAACATTTCTTTAAGTTTTTTATCAATCAATCCATCAATAAAATCCGCTCCCACATATCCGGCCAATAGAGCTAATCTCAAATCTTCTCCAAAAAAACTGGCCGCTATCACACCTACTATAGCTGACACCAAAACCGTCACCCCAAACCATGGCCAATTCATCCTGAAACCTTCTTTCAAGGCCGCACTCTTGGCTATTCCAAATACGCCTCTTAAAATTCCTCCTCCAATTCCCGCCAAAACCATCAAAAGACTCATAATTTAATATAGCACAGCCTCCACTGCCCCGCCAACCACCTCGGGTTTATTAAAAAGTTTCATTTTTTCTTCTCACGCAAAATTACTTCCATTCGGAATAGTAACTCCGGTCACACTTCTTTCTTCTCCTGTTTCAAAATTTATGCCAATTATCTTTATAACTTCATATATTGCCGATTGCTTTGCTCTTGGATTAACACCAACACCCAGTCTTGCCATATAGTCATCTAATTCCTTGTCGTTTTTACCTTTTATTAATACTGACGCCACCCCAACATCCCAGTTTATTTTTTTATCATATATCCCACCCACAACTAATATTTCATAAAGCTTAGGTATGCTCAATATATTTAAGGCATTATGTAGTTCATCTCTAAAGCTAGGTATAATCATTTCATCTTCACTTATTTTTGTCCAACAATCCTCCTTGTTTGTTATTAGCCTATTCAATTTTTGCTATCAGTTTACTATTTCCAATTTTATAAATTTTTTTAAATAATAGCTCCGTAAATTTACTAGCCGATTCAATATCTTTTCTAAAACTGACATCAATGGAAATATAGTATTTATTTTTATCTATCTTATAGGTATTTATGCCTTTGTAATTTTCATTATTCTTATTAACAAAACCAAATTCAGCCAACAATCCTAAAACAGGATAGTAAAAATCCTTAAGATTATTCGTTTTATTGGCACGAAAATCATAGGCAAGTTTACCGTCTCCCGTCCAAAACTGAACAAATTTATCCTCATCATCGGCTGGAGAAAATATTATAAAGTTACATCCTTTCAAAGCCTCTGTAAGAGCCAGCTTTATAAAATCTTGTCGGCTATTATTTTTTGCTAATTTATTGATCTTTTTTCTAACACCAACCATATAATCATCGTGTTCAACCATATTAATTTGAAGCCTACCCTTAGCCAACCCATAATTAATATGTTTCTTTTTAAAATTCTGAAAATAAAGATACCCTTTAGCTTTAATAAAAATATTTAAAAGGAAATTGAATATTTTTTGTATCACTAACCTATAGTAGCACCTACTCGTACTTCTTAATCTCTTTTCTATATTCACAATACTCGCATTCCTCTCCCGCCTCCGGTATCTTA
>CAZBXB010000034.1:0-7251 GCA_964496075.1 uncultured Gammaproteobacteria bacterium | reverse complement strand
ACTCGCTAGTCAGTTCGCCAAAATCAAAGTTTTAGGTATTGGTGGCGGCGGAAATAATGCCATCAACTCCATGATCTCAGACGAAGGCATTGCCGGTGTTGATTTTGTGGCCATCAATACTGATTCTCAAGTCTTACTTAATTCATTAGCCGACGTCAAAGTCCAAATTGGCCAAAAACTTACTAGAGGACTTGGGTCGGGCGGCAATCCGGAGATCGGTCAAAAAGCGGCCGAAGAATCAAGGGAAAAACTAAAAGAAATTCTTCAGGATACCGATATGATCTTTATCACCGGTGGTATGGGTGGAGGTACTTGTACCGGAGCAGCCCCAATTATTGCTGACATCGCCAAAAACGAACTAGGCATACTTACCATTGCCATTGTTACCAAGCCATTTCTTTTTGAAGGTACCAGGCGCATGACTAACGCCCAGCAAGGTATCTCACTACTTAAAAATAATGTCGACACCCTGATTGTTATTCCCAACCAAAAAGTATTAGAAGTTGTCAAAAACAAAACCACTTTTCAACAAGCCCTAAAAACGGCCGATTCGGTTTTAAGCAAAGGCACTAAGGCTATATCTGAATTAATTACCACCCCGGGTTTAATTAATCTTGATTTTGCTGATGTTAAATCTGTTATGGCCGAAGCCGGTACTGCTTTAATGGGAGTAGGGGAGGCAGAAGGAGAAAATCGAGCCCAAAGAGCCGTCCAAGCCGCCATTGACTCACCTTTGATTGAAGTTGATATCGACGGAGCCAGAGGTGTTTTAATTAATATTACCGGAGGACCGGACCTTACTATTGCCGAAATAGAAGAATCAGCTCAAAAAATCACTAAGCTGGCCGCTCCCGATGCCAACATTATTTTCGGAGCCACCATCGACGAAGGCCAGACGGGTAAAATAAAAATAACCGTTATCGCTACCGGTTTTGATGACAACCCAAAAGTTATCCAACACCAAATCCGAACAAATCAACAAAAGCAAGTAGACGAACACACACCAAAACCAAAAACTGACAAAAAAAACACCAAGCAAATCCACAAAAACTTAGATGATGCCCTCAAAGATCAATTCATCCCCGAAGGTGTTGACATCGTCGACGAATACGACATCCCGTCGTTTTTGAGAAAGTAAAAACATAATCTGCTTGTTCAAGATACAAATAATTATTTCAAGATACACATAATATTTTCCTCAGGCGAAACATCAAACTTCAAAGAAGTTTGCTTGTTCAAGATACAAATAACTACCATCCTTAACGAACCAACAAAAATATTTATTTTTGTTATAATAAACTCAGTAATGACCAAATTACAAAATATAAAAGTTATCATTTGAAAAGACCGCAGATTTTTGGCGGTCTATAAAGTCCCGATAACGGGATTTTTTTTGTTAATAAATGGATAATAAAAACAAATTTAAACCAGTTGAGAGTCAAATAAGTTTTCCGGAAATTGAAAACGACATAATAGATTTTTGGAAAAAGAATAAAATATTTGAAAAATCTGTCGAGTCCAGACCTGCCGATAACACCTATACCTTCTACGACGGTCCCCCTTTTATAACCGGTTTTCCTCACCACGGCAATCTATTACCAAGCATAGCCAAAGATTTGATTCCTAGATATTGGACCATGAAAGGTAAAAGGGTTTGGGGCTGGGATTGTCATGGTCTACCAACTGAAAACAAAGTAGAGAAAAAACTTGGCTTGAAATCAAAAAAGGACATTGAAAGAATCGGTATAAAAAAATACATAGACGAGTGTTATTCATATGTCACTAACGTCTCTCAAGAGTGGGAATGGTACATAGACCATATAGGTCGGTGGGTAGATTTCAAAAACGCCTACAAAACAATGGATCTAGATTACATGGAAACAGTTATGTGGGTCTTCGCTCAGATTTATAAAAAAGGCCTCATATATAAGGGAAAAAGAACTTCACTTTATTGTCCTCATTGTGCCACACCACTATCCAACTTTGAAATAGCCATGGACAATTCCTACAAAATGGTTGAAGACCCGGCCGTCTTTATTAAATTTAAACTAGATGATGGTAGAAGTCTTATGGCTTGGACAACTACGCCCTGGACCCTTCCGGGCAATCTCGCCCTAGCAATTGATAAAAAAGAAAAATATACCACCGTTGATTATCAAGGTGAAAAACTAATAGTTGCCAAAAAAAGAATTTCTCATGTTTTTAAAGACCTGGAATACAAACAACTTGACACATTTTTGGGAAGCAAGCTAATTGGTCTTTCATACAAACCCTTATACGACTACTATCTAGATTCGGTTTCTGAAAATGACTATAAAATATACCACGGTGATTTTGTCTCCATGGAAGACGGAACCGGCGTTGTTCACATAGCTCCTTCTTTCGGTGAAGAAGACTTTGAATTTGGTAAACAAGAAAAACTATCTTCAATCGATCATGTCGATGAAGAGGGTAAAATGGTCGACAAAGTCTCTGATTTCTCCGGTCTTTTTGTCAAAAAAGCCGACGCTCCTATTATTGAGGATCTAAAAAACAAAAATCTCCTTTTTAAAACAGAAAAAATAAAACACAGCTACCCCTTTTGCTACCGATGTCAAACACCCCTAATCTATAAGAGTCAAATCGCCTGGTACCTAAAAATAGATCAAATAAGACAAACTATGCTTGATACGAACAAGCAAATTAATTGGGTACCACAACACATAAAAACAGGCCGATTCAAACAGGGGATTAAAACAGCCCCGGACTGGTGCCTATCTAGATCAAGATATTGGGCTTCGCCATTACCTGTTTGGGAGTGTCAGTGTGGCTATCGTTTTGTTCCTGAATCTATTAAAGAATTAGAAAAAATGTCTGGTCAAAAAGTCACCAATCTCCACAAACCAGACATAGACCTTGTAACTGTCAAATGTCCGGACTGTGGCAAGCAAGTCAACCGAGTCCCGGAGGTGTTAGATTGCTGGTTTGAGTCTGGCTCAATGCCATATGGAGAAAGACACTATCCTTTTCAGGACAAAGATAAATTTGACAAAGAATTTCCAGCCGATTACATAATTGAATACATTGCTCAAACAAGAGGTTGGTTTTACACCCTCCATGTCATATCAAACGCCCTTTTTGGCAAACCATCCTTCAAAAACTGTGTAGTAACTGGTGTAATTATGGGGAAAGATGGACGAAAAATGAGTAAACTTTTCAACAACTACCCAGATCCAAAAATGGTTATAGAAAAGTATGGCGGAGAGGCCCTAAGACTCTATTTTATGGAAAGTGTTGTCATGTTGGGAGAGAATATAAAAATAAACGAAAACGAAATTGCCGAAAAGGTAAAAACAATTCTCTTACCTCTTTACAATACATACAAATACCTTGTTACTTATGCCAATCTTCACAATTGGCAACCACAACTCAACAAGTCCGACTCGACCAATATCCTCGATAGGTGGATTGTTGAAAAAACAAAACAGTTAACCTCAGATTTTTCAACTCAAATCGAAAAATACAACATACCCCAAACTACTAGATTAATCCAGCCGTTTATTGAAAACCTATCCAGGTGGTATATAAGGCAATCCAGACAACGCTTCGTTGATGGTGACAAACAGGCTCTTCAGACTCTTTGGAATGTGTTAATTCAATTTACAAAAACCGTTGCTCCGGTAATACCATTTATCACAGACTATCTTTGGCAAAAACTAGCTGGCGACATCTTTGGTGATCAAGTTTCACAATCGGTTCACTTAGAAACGTATCCCCCAACCGAAAAATATGATCAGCAACTTTTAGATCAGATGAATTTAGTTAGACAAATCTGCGAACAAGGTAACATGCTTAGAAAAACTAATAATATAAGCACTAGACAACCCTTGGCAAAAGCCACCATAGACATACAATCAACACAACAACCCTCAGATGATTTGTCTCAAATCATAGAAAACGAGCTAAACATAAAACAAATTGAATTTAACCTCAAGAAAAATAAATTGAAGGTAGATCTAGATATAAATATCACCCCACAGCTTGGCAGGGAAGGGGATTTAAGAAATATGATCAGACAAATTCAGGTTTTAAGAAAAGAAGCCAATTTAAATCCATCCGACAAAATAACTATCCAGGCACCAGATTGGCCTAAAGAATTTGAGGACGAATTGCTTCAAAAGACTTCAGCCATATCTATCCAAAAATCAAACCAACTTAAAATAAACAAGCTATAGTAAATTAAATCATGGGAAAAAGTCACTTTACCACAGTTTTAATATGTCTTATTTCACTTTTTTGTTTCAATATGCTTATTACCTCTTCGCTTGCCCCCCAATCAATCCTCAAGCAATTGTTTTCCTGGACCATCGGTGCCACTCTTTTTGGCGTCAGTCAGAATATTAATCTCAAACAGATTAAGTACAACAAATGGCTAATTTTAATTGCTTCTTGTTTACTTCTAGCAGCTCCAATATTTTTAAGTTCAAACGTCCGAGGCTCAAGAAGATGGATTGGTATAGGTTTTTTTAGACTTCAACCATCAGAAATTATCAAACCTTGGTTGGCGACCATACTAGCATCAACTCAAAATCATCTATTAATTATTCCGCCCGTCTTAATAACTTTATTACAGCCAGATTTGGGCAGTGCCGTATTTATGTTTTTGATGATCACTCCCTTATTTTTTTACAATCAAACCACCAGGAAACACATACTTATTTTAATGGCCGTTTTTCTGGTCGCCTCACCACTCGTCTGGAAATTCGGGTTAAAAGATTATCAAAGATCAAGAATCTTATCTTTTGCCAACCCCCAAAGTGACCCGCTTGGCAAAGGTTACAATCTCATCCAATCAAAAATCGCTATCGGCTCAGCTGGCATCTTTGGTAAAGGTTACAAACAAGGCACACAAGGTCAGCTTCTTTTTCTTCCCGAAAAACATACTGATTTTGTTTTTGCCGCTCTTACAGAAGAACTTGGTCTGATTGGTGCTTTTTTATTACTTTCTACCTACATAGTTCTGATTAAGTCATTGATTGAAAAAGCATATCAAAATAAAAACAATCCCGAATATTTTATTTTTACCCTCATCACTGCTATCCAAATTTGGAGCCAAGTTTTCATTAATGTTGGTACCAATATTGGCATATTGCCGGTCACTGGCATGCCCCTCCCTTTTATTTCTGTCGGTGGTTCATCTATAATTTCCTTGTTAATATCCTTAGGAATTGTATTCAGTTAGCTTTGTGCTATAATCGAAAAGTATGAAATACGCCGTTTTAGACATCTCTGGACACCAATCATTTGTTTCTGAAAATGACACCATAACTATCGACAAAATTGATGGTAAACCAGAAGAAAAACTAAAAACCAACAAAGTCCTTTTGATGGTCGACGAAGACAAGGTTAGTGTCGGCACTCCCTACGTTAAAAATGCCCAAGTTTCTTATCAAATTGTTAAGCATTATCAAGGTACAAAACTTAAAATTTTTAAATACAAAGCCAAATCAAGATATCGAAAAACTATGGGTTTTCGACCTCAATTAACTGATATAAAAATTATTAAAATTACTCTTAAAAAAGCCAAGTAAACATGGCACATACAAAATCTCAAGGAAAAACAAGACAAAAATCCAATCGACCAGGCAAAAGGCGTGGAGTCAAGCTGTTTGGCAGTCAAGTAGTTAAAAATGGCAACATTATTGTCAGACAAGTTGGCTCAAAATTTCATAGTGGTCCTGGTACCAAGCTTGGTAGAGATTTCACCATTTATGCCGTCAAAGATGGCTTGGTAAAGTTCACCCAGAAACTAGGTAAGAAATACGTTTCTGTTGTCAAAGCTTAACTCACCCCTTCTTTTTTCACCAACATTTTCATGGTAGTCTTAAATTATGACTAATATTGTCGAAATTGATGTTGATAAACTAGAACCAAATCCACTTCAACCCAGAGGTAATATAGATCCGGAATCTATTAAGGAATTGATTGACTCTATCAAAGAACACGGCATATTAGAACCCCTTATCATTGCCCAAACACCAGCCGGCTACCAAATCATTGCCGGTGAGAGGCGTTGGCGAGCTGCCAGATTTTTAAAAATCAAAAAAGTACCTGTTGTCGTCAAAAGAACCACGCCTCAACAAATGCTAGAAATGGCCATTGTTGAAAACGTCCAAAGGAAAGATTTAAACCCGGTTGAAAGAGCTAAAAGCTTTCTTAAGCTTAAAGAAGACTACGGTTTGGGCACTAAAGATATTGCCCAAAAAATAGGTAAAAGTGTACCGTACGTTATTAATAGTCTTAAACTACTAGAACTACCTGATACTCTAACTGATGGACTTTTGAGTAATCTCATCACCGAAGGTCATGCCAGAGCTCTGGCAAGTATCAAGGATGTCCGACTTACGATTGAAGCCTACAAAATCGTTCTCAAAGAACAGGCCTCGGTCAGACGGGCCGAAGAAATTGCCAGAAGAATGAAGCGTAGGATAGAGGAAGGGACTGTCCCGATTACCAAAGAAAACATGCCCCAATTTTTAAAATCTAGACTAGACGTCATTTCTACTGATTTCCAGTCTTTCTTTAAAAATAAAACCACCTCGGTCAAAGTTAGCCAAACAAACATTGTTACTAAGGTAATTTTCCAATTCAAAGGACCAAATGATGACAGATTTGAGCAACTCAAAAAACTCTATAAAACTGTTTGTGGCAAAGACTTGATAGAGACAGACTCTGACTAAAACCTGATCTCTTCAACTACCCCAAAAGATGACACCGGCCAATATTTAAAAAAGGCCTTGCCGACAATCAAACTCTTATCAACTGGACCAAACTCTCTACCATCTCTTGAGTGAGATCTGTTATCTCCAAAACATAGATACTGACCTACAGGAAAAACCCACTCAACCCCATACATAGAAAAGTTTCCAGATCTAGAAATATAATCGTCAGGTAAGAAAAATTCTTCCAAAAGCTGGCCATTTAAATAAACCTGCCCGTTTTTGACCATAACAGAGTCACCAGGAACACCGATAATCCTTTTTATGTATTCACACTCATCTTCAGAGCAAGGTTCGGTTGGAGGGGCTTTAAATACGACTACATCACCCCTTTTGGGGTCTCCAAATCGATAACTCAACTTATCAGTTAGTAAATACTCCCCGTCGGTAAAATTTGGCAGCATCGAACTACCCTTAACTTCGTTAGGTTGGGCTATAAACATATACAAAAGTACAAACACCGAGGCAGCCAATACAATTGATTGTATAAACT
>CAZBXB010000033.1:0-8051 GCA_964496075.1 uncultured Gammaproteobacteria bacterium | reverse complement strand
AAATATCTTACAGAAAATGTGTTTCTAAATACTTGTATTTATTTGGGTCCCTCTGACTATCCTGGCATCAAAAACAAATGGTTTGAAATCGACAACACTTGTTTATACCCTGGTATTTACCTTAGAGACGATACAGCCGATGAATCTTTTACTGTCTATGACCACCCTCAAGTCTTAATTTTTAAGAAAAATTGAATTATGTTTTGTTTTTGCCACCAGAGTATAGTTTTGCCCAATCAATAACGCTTCAATTGAATTTTTCTTATCTGTTTCTACACATATTACTTTTGGTTTATATTTCCAATCCCAACTTTTCAATATCTTTTTATCCCATCCTTCCGTATCAATTGATAAAATATCAATTTTTCTATTCCCTACAAACTTTTTCAAAAAACTTTTGGTTCCAATCACCCTAATATCCATCACTTCCGATTGCCTAAAGCCCTTTTGTACGCTTGCCTTAGATTCTTTTTCTGAAAAAGTATTTAAAGCCGATATATCAAATTTAAAATACTTCATCATCCCGTCTTTGACACCAATCCCTGCCGACACAAACCTATCTCTGGCTCTCACTCTTTTAAAATCTTTAACCACTTTTGGATTTGGCTCAACTACTACCCCTTGCCAGTCTCTCTTATAATATCTCCAAGTGTTACTTAATCTTTTTGGTCTATATGCCCCAATCTCTACATAAAAACCTTTTTTAGGATGGTTCAAAAGTTTATCAATCAAAACATCTTCCCAATTTTGCGAAAAGGAATTACGGACACACTCTCGCCAAACTTTTCTGTAAACTTCAGACACACCTGCTTTTAACAGTCCGCTTACGCCAATTTGACCAATCAATTTATGCATTTTTGCCAAGCTTCTATAAACTTTTCTATACCAAATATCCCTCTGGCTTTGTCAAACATATTTTTATCGTATTTTGTCTTAGTTACCTCCTTAATTTTCTTAGCCAGATCCGCACCGTCACCTATCTTGGTAATTTCACCCAATCCGGTCATCCTAATCGGCATTCTAACTCCGGGCAAATCTGAAGCCACCACTGGACAGCCGGAAATCATTGCTTCAGCCTGAACAATACCAAATGTTTCTAAATTATTAGTTGATGGCAGTACCAAACAATCAAAAATTTTATAAAAATTTACCAAATCACTATGGTCTACTGGCCCCCATAAAATTACATTTTTATTCCCATCAATTAGCTTTTTTAGTTTAGAAAAACTATTATCTCCTACCACTTGTTTATAAGGTCCTACCAATATCAACTTAACCTTGTCGATTTTAGACACAACCTCAACCAAATGGTCTATACCTTTTTCCCAGGCAATTCTGCCCACAAAACCAACTATTTTTTCGTCATTTTTTTTATCAATTTTATTTAAAATTATTTTTTGTCTAACTTTATTTTCCTTTCCCAAAACCACTGGTGGTAAAATATAAACTATTTTTTTACTAAAATATTTTAAAAATATTGAGGTATCAGCATAATCCTTGGTGTAGCTAACTATTTTGTCGGCCATTGCGTAAGTCAAAAGGTGAATAGGGTAGCTGACAAGACTAGTCAAAATATTAACTAGTCTTCCGGTAAAATTAAATTCACAGTGGTGAATAATTACAAATTTTTTACCAAATATCTTGCTCCATATACCCAGCCAAATTGACTCTAACTGCGGTAAATTTGCAATAATAATTTCATTACTCCTGACATGTCTTAAAGAGTTCCACCAAAACATAGGCATAAACACACCTTTACCTACAGAAAACAATTTCTTAGATCTGTGAATTTTCATGCCATCAATCTCCTTATCTTTAGTCAAATTATTTTTGTATCTACAAGTTAATATCGACACTTTGTGACCTTTTTGTGCCAATTTTTTAGCCAATATATCAACATAAACAGTTACTCCAGAAATATTAGGTAAATAATAAGTACAACTTATTAGTATTTTCTTCATTTTCCTTCTGCAATTTGTCTTATTGTTTCAAATCTTTCTTGCATTTTTAGTACTTGTTTTCTTCCAATATCACCTCCAACAGCATCTTTCCAAATCGATCTACCGGCTAAAAATCCACTACACCCGTTTTTACAGGCAATTTCTAATTGCTCTACAAATTGATAAAAATCTACTCCAGCCGTCAGCAATATCCAATTAGTTTCACCCAGCATCTCTGTTATTTTCTTACAGGCAGTCTCATCTCCGGGAAACTGTATTTTAAACACATCAGCTACAATTTTATTTTTCAAAAAATAATCAACTGATTCAATTATTAAATTTTTTCCACCACCATCTCCATAAGTGACTATCTCAAGGAACATTGGCAAGCCATGTTTATGGCAATCTTCAAGCACCCTTCTGGCTGTTTCCAGCTGCATTTTTGCTGACTCCAAAAACGGATTAAAGTAAACCAAAAGTTTAATTCCCGATGCTCCCATATTGTTTAGCTCTTCAACACCGTACTCAATTTCAGTCAGTCTTTCTCCTTTGACATCTTGGTAGCCACTTTTTTCAACACACAGCAAGAAAGGCTTAAGGCCGCCCGATTGCTTAAAAGCTGGCAGTCCATATTTTGGGTCCAGTAATACTCCCGAAAAGATATCTTCCAATGCCTCTATTATTTGTTTCTTCTTTTCAATCAATACTGATTTATCTGTACTTCCCACCATTTTTTCAAAACTACCCCTTTGGTCCAACGCTAACATTATATATTTAGTGCCATTGGTAAACATGTTTAAGTTCATACATTAATCTATCACAATCTTTGTTACACTAGTTTATGTCTGCAACAGAAAGAATAAAGATCAAAGAAATTACTCTTTTTCAGATATTACGCAAGGAAAAGGGTTACGAGCGAGGGATTTATTATTCCGGCGTTGGCTCAAATACTGAGGCAACTGTTTCAAAAATTCCGTGGGTTGCTGGATTTGCTGGTCCAACCCAGAACGAAGCCACCCATGAGCTCCTCTTACGTTTCTGTTTCGGTGAAAATCTTCTAATTGGAAATGGACCATCTCCAACTAGCACGGGAATACTTCTTTCCAACAGCGATTTTGAAGAAATAGTAGGGACACTGAGACACAACAATCCAAATACTCAAATAGAAATGAGAGTCATTGTGGCTGAGTCTTTACAGTAGATGTTACACTAGTTTATGCCTGACAAATATACCGCCGTTTGGATATCTCATAGCTCAATATCTGACTTCTTGGCTTGCCCCAGGTCTTATTACCTCAAAAACGTCTACAAAGATCCAAAAACCGGCCACAAAGTTCAAGTAGTTTCTCCATCTTTATCTCTTGGCTCAATCGTTCACCAGGTGGTTGAGTCATTATCCATTCTTCCTACCGATAAACGTTTTCAAACACCGCTTCTGGAAAAATTTAACCAAGCTTGGTCCAAAGTTAGTGGTAAGCAAGGTGGTTTTCTTGATACTAAAACCGAAAATGAATATAAAAGACGCGGTCAAGATATGCTTGATATGGTCACCAAAAATCCTGGCCCCTTAATTAAACTTGCCGTCAAAATCAATATGGATCTGCCTTATTTTTGGCTTTCCGAGTCAGACAATCTTATCCTTTGTGGCAAGATCGATTGGCTGGAATATCTAAAAGACAAAAACGCCGTTCACATTATTGACTTTAAAACAGGCAAAAATCGCCAAGATGACGATTCTCTCCAGCTACCTATTTATCACTTACTTACTCTCAATTGCCAGCAAAGACCGGTCGCTGGCGCCAGTTACTGGTATCTTGAAACCGGACCGGACTTGATTTCGAAAAAATTACCTGATCCCGTTAAGTCATCCCAAAAAATATTAAAAATCGGTAAACAAATTAAATTAGCCAGACAATTAGAGCATTACACTTGTCCCAAAGGAGATAAAGGTTGTTCTCATTGTCAGCCATTTGAATCAATTATTAAAGGTCAGGCCGAATACGTTGGCGCTGGTGGTTTTCGTGACAATTACCTAGTTGATTTTAGCCTACTCAAAACATCTGCCGATTCGGTAATCCTATAATACGAAAAGCAGGTGGTATAATGATTTATGCCAATGAATACAGGTAACGGTCTAGATACCTACAAAAAAGGTGATTTTTTAGTTGATTATGGTCAAGTTTTTAAAATAGTTAGAGTTGATAAAATCAAAACAGATCAAGGTTCGGATCAGCTTTTAGTCTTTAGGCCATTTTTTAAAATTGATTCTGAATCAGAGGTTACTTCCTCTCTACCAGTCAAAAACTTAGACAGAACCACTATCAGAAAACCTCTTACCAAAAAAGAACTAGATGAAGTCTTGGCGATTTTATCTGATAAAAAAATTAAACTTGAAATAGTTGACGTCCTTACTGCCAAGGCCATTCTTAACTTAAACGAACCAAGGCAAGTAGCCGAAACTATCAGAAAACTTTTCCTTGAAAAAACCGATCTAGAACTCAAATTTACCAGTAGCAAAAAATATGTTTATAGACTTCTTATTTCCCGTCTGGCCGAAGAAGTCGCCCTTGCCTACAATATAAGTACCGAAAAAGCCGAAATTAAAGTCGAAACCAAGCTCAAATAGTAACAGAGGAGCCACTTTTTATGTTTGAAGAAATTATCTACGATCTTGAAACCCAAAAGCTATTTGAAGATATACAAACTGGTAATCCCGCCGACCTTCTTTTGTCTGTTGTCTCGCTTTATAAGCGCATTCTGGATAAAAATTATCAAGAAACTGAAGGAAAGATGTATAGCTTTTGGGTCAATGATCTAGATCAAATCTGGCCTCTTTTTACCAATGTTGACCGTATTATTGGCTTCAATTCAATTAGTTTCGACAATCAGGTACTAAGCTCGCTGTGTTATCAATACGACTTTACCAGGTTAAACCACTTCGATATTTTAGATCACATTAAGCAAGCCTTAGGCCATCGTTTATCTCTAAATTCTATTGCCAGTCAGACCATGGGCGCCACTAAAACAGATATTGGTACCAATGCCGTTTTATATTGGCAAAAAGGGGATGCCGATAGTCTTGCCAAACTTCAAAATTATTGCCAAGCTGATGTCGATGTTACTAAAAAAGTTTACGATTTTGGCCTTCACAATGGCTTTTTAAGATACAAAGATAAATGGAATACATTAAGGCAAGTTGAAGTCGATTTTTCATATCCTGCCAATAATAACGACACAAATCAGGATCAGATGTCTATGTTCTGAGCCAAACAAACTATCGAGCCGTTAGGCAGATTTATTTCAAGATATCAATAATACCAAGTACCAGGCGAAACAAACTATCGAGCCGTTAGGCGAGATAGTTTATAATTTCAACAGATGTTTCTTAAAAATATTCTTTTTTGGCAACCCAAACAAAGTCTTTTTAAATTAGCCTGCAAAACAAAATTTGGATCTTCAACTCTTGTCTTTTTCAATTATCTGATTTGGTTTTTTCTTATCTTTGTCTCTTTTCGATTAGTAGCTTTTGATGCCAACATTTTTTGGCAACTTTTCTTAGCTACTTTACTTGCGGAAATTATTGAAAGGTTTTGTAAGTCCTTTCTTTTTTGGTCCAGACCAATTTGTAAATACAAGTACACCCTACCGCCTGGTCTTGTGAAAAGTTGGTACGATACCGGCTCTTTTCCCTCAGGCCATACTAGTAAAGCCGTTTTCTTTCTTCTTTTTATCAATCAATATTCGGTTATGTCGGCCTCAAACTTTTTATTTGTTACCGCCCCCCTTCTTCTTTTCAGAGTCCTGGTTGGTTTCCATTACCCCATTGATGTCTTAGGCGGTATTCTGGTCGGTTTGTTTACTTGGGGCCTTAGTCATCAAATTATTTTTCCTGCATTTTTGACCAGTCCGATTGCAAATTTATTTAGTCTATTTTCTAAATGACTCCCATAGATTTCAATTATGTTGTAACCTGGTATCTGACAATCTTTGTTATTGGCTTATCTTGTCTGCCGCTTACTCTTCACCTCTTTGATAAATTTTGGGATAAAGGTTATGCCTTTACCAAAACCCTTTCCCTCATTATTGTCACCTTTGCCATCTTTTTTTTAAGTTTTATTAAGCTAATTGATTTTAGCCAAACCGCCATTGCCTGGCTACTTCTCGCCATTTTTATTCTAAACATACTTTTTAAAAACAAATACTACACTTCCGCCAAATTCATAAAAACCTTAAAACAAAAATGGCTCATTTTCCTTGTCTACGAACTGGTCTTTTTCGGTCTACTACTACTTTGGTCCTATGTCCGTGCCTTCAGACCGGATATAGACAATCTAGAAAAACCCATGGATTGGGGATTTATTAACTCAGCTCTCAGAACTAAATACTTACCGCCTCAGGATATGTGGTATTCGGGCCAAAAAATTAACTACTATTACTTTGGTCATCTGGTCTATGCTCTTCTAACCAAACTGTCTGCCATCCCTTCCTCAGTTACTTACAACCTTTCTATGGCCACGGTTTTAGCCCTCACTTTTATATCAACTTATAGCCTGTCAGCTAATCTCATTTATTTAAAGTCTCCCAAAATAAAAAAATTTAAACTTTTACTCTTACCTCTTTTCTCTGCCCTTATTCTAACTTTTGGCGGCAATCTTCACGCTGTCTACAAGCTTACAAAAATAAATATTAGCAACAATCAAAAATTAGTCCTGTCACTTTCGGAGTACAAAAAAGCCTCTCTGTCTTACTGGTATCCCGATGCCACTCGCTTTATCGGTTATGATCCCGAAACAGATGATAAGACCATTCATGAGTTTCCTCTTTATAGTTTTGTTGTGGCCGACCTTCATGGACATATGAACAATATTCCTCATGTTTTACTTTTACTAGCCTTTTTACTTAGCTTTTTTATCTCTAAACCGTCTCTCGACCTACTTGAGCCATATTTATTTTTGCCCACCTCTTTTTTGCTATCAATTACTTTTATGACCAATGCTTGGGACTTTGCCAGCTTTGGTCTCTTCTTTGCCATTAGTACTTTTCTAGTTAACTTTTATCAACACAAATCTCTTGTTTATATTTTAGTTAAAACCTCAGTTAACGGCCTTCTAACTATTCTTTTTTGGTATTTGTTTACCCTACCTTTCTCAGCCAACTTCCAGCCTATGATGGAAGGCTTACGTTGGTCTGATGCCCATTCTCCTGTCTGGCAACTAGCAATTCTTTATGGTGGTTTTTGGTTAATATGTTGGCCCTTTGTCTTTTTACTAAATCACTACATCAAAAAGATAAAAAAACCACATCCAAGTCACCTTTTTGTTTTTTCCTTAATTGCCACCGCCTCCATTCTTGTTCTCATTCCTGAAATTTTTTACATCAAAGATATTTATGTCTATACTCATCGCCGGGCCAACACCATGTTTAAGTTGGTTTACGCTGCCTTCATGATGTACGCTCTGTCTGGTTCTTATGTCCTAGCTCAGTTCTCCACTGTCAAATCAAAGCTTGCTAGATACGGCTATAAACTAATTTTTGCCTTAGTTATTTTTGCCCATCTTATTTATCCCTTTTTTGCCATTCGCTCAAACTATGCTTCTTTAAAAGTCTATCAAGGCCTAGATGGCTTAAATTTTGTCAAAAACCGTTTCCCCGATAACTACCAAGCCATCCTCTGGATAAATCAAAATATTACCGGCCAGCCCATTATGCTAGAAGCCGCCGGTGATAGCTATACTGATTACAATCTTATTTCCTCTTCAACCGGTCTACCTACAGTTGAAGGCTGGATTGTTCACGAATGGCTTTGGCGGGGTGGCTACGATGCTCCCGCCGCCCGTCAAACCGATGTAGCCCAAATCTACCAGTCATTAGATATTGCCCAACTCAGACTCTTGGTCCAAAAATATTCAATCGACTATATTTTTATCGGCGATAAAGAGTTTGAAAAATATGAAGACCTAAATCAAGACAATATTGCTGCTATCTCCGACCTAGTTTTTGAATCCAGTAAAACCAAAATTTATAAAATAAAAAAATAGCCAGCCTTTAATATTGTTTTTAATTGCTTTATAGTAAGCACATGACCGATATCCTTTCCGGACTTAATCCTGA
>CAZBXB010000032.1:0-8432 GCA_964496075.1 uncultured Gammaproteobacteria bacterium | reverse complement strand
GGCAAAATACTAGACAGTAAAAAATATGTAGTTTATATTAAAAAACTAGGGCAAATAAAGTATTTGGGGGTAATCAACTTAATATTTAGTAGTAAGCAAGACTTGTCGGATTATTACTGGAATAACATAAACGACACTAAGTCCCCTTTTGTGGCTTTTGTAGAGCAAACTAAGTTGGTTGATAAAAAAGCGTATGACGGACAACATGTCTATTTTTTGGGAAGTTATGTGGATATAGCTAGCCAAATATTTAAAGCTGATGACAGTAAGATTAAATCAATATATTTTGATTATCTGGCAAAAATAGTACCTAAATTTGATCCAAAAAAGGTAATCTTAAGTAAAGTATGTCGATTTAATAAAGCTCAACATGTGGTTGATTGTAACTATAGGCAAAAAATAATGGAAACAAAAACTGAGCTTGATAACGTTTATTTGCTAAACTTTTCTCAGGTGTATCCGCAAGATAGGGGTATTAACTTGGCGGTGGGAACAGTAAATGAACTTTTGAAAGAAATAGATTAATAGCTATTCGTCAGCTGGTTCTTCTGTTGGCTCTGGTGTTAAATCTTGACCAATAAGAAAGATAATATCGTAGGTATCATCGTCATTTAAACTGTCATCAAAATCTGCTTGGGAAAAACTGGCTAAATTGGCTGTGATGTAGCTTTCGACCCCTTCAATTGAAGCTTTGTATTTAACTGTGTTTTTGGTAAGTGTTTCGCTGGAATTGCCAACGGAAATATCCTCAAAATCAAGGGCAACCAGATCGTTTTTAAAAGTAGCAGCTTGGCCATTGATATCGGTGGCGTTTAGAACTCTGATTTTTAGATCTTTGGCCAAGTCAACAACAGGCTGAGGAGTAGAAGTGGGAGCTTGGGTGGGAACTGATTGGTCATCGGGAGTTGGAGTTTGATTTTGAGAAGTTGGAGAGACAATACTACCATCTTGTTTGTTTAGCAAAAACCAAAGAATGGCCGAGACAATTGATAGACTGGCAATAAAAACAAGTAGGATAACTAGTGGATTTTTCTTTTTTTTGTCTTCCATTTTTGGAACTTTATTTTGAAAATTTTCTAACTTAGTTATCTTTATTATATCAGTAGTTTGTTTGATTTGCTTATATAAGGTAGCGTCAAAAAAGGAAAGGACCGGTAAGGGAAAGTTGGCACTTTTACCAAGTTTGCTACTAATTTTGGCTTCATCAAAAGGATTTTTCTCTATTTTTTCACCGACTTTTAGGTCGGTTTGAAAATCAGAAGGAATAAAAAGTTTTTCGGCCGACTTACCAAAATAAAGTTTAGAATAGTTGATTTTCTTTTTGATATCTAAAGAGACGCCTTTAATGGTATCGGTCAGAAATATTTTATTATTCTTAGACAAAATAAAGAGATATTGAGGTGGATCGATTGGATATATTAGAGAATATGTTTTATCGTAAAATTGGGAAATAACGTTGACAATTGACAAAGACATGGGTTGATAATCGGTGATTTTTATACCAATTTTTTCAATATTAGCTTTTAAAACATCGATTTTTTGAGTGTCAATAAGGCTAACCCGGATAATGGTTTTGGTGCCGCTATCTTCAAGTTTATATATAAGATGATCCGGATCGATTTTAAAATTTATGACTGACGATAACATGGCAATTATCTCATCTTTAGTAAGACTGTCTATGCTTGATTCATAGGTAAAAGATTTAGTGGTGGCGACTTCTTCCGGAAGTAATAAAAAAATATTTTTACCGGCAATCGTCTTAAAAAAACTGTGAAGAGAAGTGGCGTCTTGATCTGGTAAGGACTGCCACAAATCGAACTCAAAAACAAAATGGTTATTTTCCTTTCTATCAATAAAAATTTCCAGACTGTGAGACTTGGGCCAAATACAAACTGACGGTTTTTTAAAAAGAGACATATATAAAGTAGTATGAATCAAAAGGCTTACCAGCGCAAGTGTGAGAAGGCTTTATTGGCTTCGGCCATTTTTTCTGAATCCTGTCGCTTTTTGAAAGCTTCACCCTGATCTTTTTGAGCATCTTCCAGCTCGGCTACTAACTTTTCGTAAAAATTGTGATACAGCTTGTTTGGTCTTTTTCTGGAAGCGCTAACTAGCCACCTAATAGCTAATGAAAGTTGACGATGGCCTCTAACCGGGGCAGGAACTTGATAAACAGCACCTCCAATTCTTCTGGGTCTGACTTCTACTTTTGGCTTGATTTTGTCCAGGGATTCTTCCAAGTAATCGACCGGATTTTTTATCTTTTTGGTTAACTTTATGTGTTCTAGGGCTTGATAGACTTGGTTTCTGGCGACTTCCTTTTTGCCATCCAACATACAATAATTGATGAGTTTGCTGACAACAAGGCTATTGTATATGTAATCGGGGGCAATTATTCTTTTTGTAACTCTTTTTTTTCTGGGCATAATTATTCTGTAGTAGGAGCGACAGCCTCAGTTTTTTGACTACTGCCGATAGCCGATCTTTTAACGCCATATTTACTTCTTGATTGTTTCCTGCCGGCAACACCAGAAGCATCGTACCAACCTCTGATCAATCGATATCTTATACCCGGTAAGTCTCTGACTCGACCACCTTTGATGGCCACTATGGCATGCTCGGTAATATTGTGACCAACGCCGGGAATATAGGCGGTAACGGCAGTACGATTTGATAGTTTAACTCTGGCAACTTTTCTTAAGGCAGAGTGTGGTTTTTTGGGTGTCATGGTTTTGACAACAGTAACCACTCCCTTTTTTTGAGGATTAGAAGTTTTAACAATAGTATTTTTGATACTATTAAAGTTGTTTCTAAGAGCTTTGGTTTTGACCTTTTTACTCTTTACTTTTCTACCTTTTCTAATTAATTGATTGAATGTAGGCATTATTTTGTAAGCTTATTAAAATTGAGCGGATCTCCAACTGGGATTAAGCGTCCGATAATAACATTTTCCTTGAGACCGATCAAGTGATCAACTCGGCCAAGAACCGAGGCTTCGGTTAATACATTAGTGGTTTGCTGGAAAGAAGCTGAAGATAACCATGAATCGGTGGTCAGCGCGGTTTTTATTAAACCCAATAATACTTTTCTACCTTTAGCTCCCCGACCACCTTCTTTTTTGGCCTTGTCGTTTTCTGAATTAAAGACAGCTCTGGTAGCGTATTGACCATACAAAAAAATGGTATCGCCCGGATTGGTAATTTTGATCTTATCGCTCATCTCCTTGATGATGATTTCAAAATGTTTGTCATGAATGGAAATACCTTGAGATTCGTAAACTCCCTGGACACTATTAATAAGATATTTTCTGGCGGCATCGAGACCTTTTATGTCTAAGATTTCTTCAACATCTAGATTGCCACTACAGATTGAGGTTCCTTTACTAACTAAATCACCATCATCAACTTTTAATATAACGCTTGACGGCAAAAGATAGTTAATAATCTTGTCTTGACCATTTTCGCCTTTACCAACTAATTTTACTTTGTATCCCTCATCAGACTCGGCAACGTGAACTTTACCGTCAATTTCTGCCAATGGTGAAGGAAGTTTTGGTGTTCGAATTTCAAGTAACTCCTGAACTCTGGGCAATCCTTGAGTAACGTCAATACCAACCACACCACCCGTATGCTTGGTTCTAAGAGTTAGTTGAGTACCAGGCTCACCGACTGATTGAGCAGCCACAACACCAACCGGAGTACCAGGCTCGACCAGCTGTCTGGTTGATAAATCCCAACCATAACAATGTTGGCAAATACCGTTTAATGATTGACAATATAGGGGGGATCTAATATTAACAGATTCGACAAGGCTGTCTTCAATGATTTGGACCATGTCGTCGTCGATAATGTCTCCTTTTTTAATCAGAACTTTTTTGCTGGTTGGATCAATGACGTTTTTGACGACGACTCTACCCAGGATTCTTCTACCAAAATATCTTTCTCTGTCCTTATCTTTTTTGCTAACAGTCAAAAAATCAGTTGTGCCACAATCAGCATCCCTAACAATAGATGAGTGGGTAGCGTCAACTAGTCTTCTAGTAAGATAACCGGCATCGGCAGTTTTTAGGGCGGTGTCAGCTAGTCCCTTTCTGGTACCTCTAGCACCTGTAATATATTCAAAGACTGACAAACCTTCCCTAAAGTTAGACTTAGTTGGCAGAGATACAATTCGGCCCATTGGATCAACCATAAGCCCTCTCATACCAGACAACTGCTTAATCTGATCTTTACTGGCTCTTTTAATACCGGCAGCGGAGACGATTTTGATGGGAGAATCTTGATCAAGAGTTTCCCAAGTATTTTCGGCAATATGTTCGGTTACTTCCATCCAAATTCCCTGTGATAATCTGTCTCTTTCGGACTGGGTGATAAGACCCATTTTAAAATTGTTGTTAATGTCGGCGACCTTCTTTTCGGCTTCAACTATAAGTTTTTCCTTGCCGGGCAAGTAGCCACAATCAACGGTTGAAAGAGTTAAGCCAGATAAACTAAAGCCCCAGAAACCGATTTGTTTAAAATCATCGATAAGCCTAACCGTCCTTCTTCTACCAGAAGTTTTTAAGGACTTGATAATAATTTGTTTTAGGTGGGTTTTTCCGGAGATGGCTTCGTTAATATAGTCAAAATCGGAAGGTAAAATATTGTTAAATAATATTCGACCATGACTGGTTTTAATAATGTTTCCATCCGGCATTCTAAGACCGACTAATTGTCGAAGAGCCACATTGCCATTTTGGTAGGCTAGCTCTAATTCATGTTTATTACTAAAGACAATGACATCTTTTAAGTCTTTTTGACTTTCTTTATGAGTGTCTGAGCTACTAATCGAAGTAATATAATAACAACCAACTGCCATTTCATGACTGGGAACAGTGACGGGGCTACTGTCAGATGGTTTTAATAGATTTCGACTACTTAGCATGAGTTTCTTGGCTTCCATTTGGGCTTTTTTGGAAAGAGGCAAATGGACACCCATTTGGTCTCCATCAAAATCGGCGTTAAAACCAGAACAAACACAGGGATGGAGCTTGATAGCTAAACTATCTGTTAATATGGGTTTAAAAGCTTGAATTGATAGTTTGTGTAAAGTTGGAGCTCGGTTAAGTAGTACATAACTATCTTTGGTAACTTTGTCAAGAATATCGTAGACCTCTTCGGAGCGTCTATCAATAAGATTTTTGGCACTTCTGATATTGGGGGCTTGGCCATTACTAATAAGCTCGCGCAAAATAAAGGGCTTATACATTTCGATAGCCATTTCTTTTGGTAGTCCGACCTGGTCTAATTTTAGTTCAGGACCGACAACGATGACTGACCGACCTGAATAATCAACTCTCTTACCAAGAAGATTTCTTCTAAATCTACCTTTTTTACCTCTTAGTAAATCAGACAGTGATCGAGGTACTCTTTTAGTTTGTCTTCTTCTCTTTCGAGCAGCTTTTTGAGAATCAATCAGAGCATCGACTGACTCTTGAAGCATCCTTTTTTCATTTCTTAAGATAATTTCCGGAGCACCAAGACGTAAAAGCTTTTTAA
This sequence comes from uncultured Gammaproteobacteria bacterium, assembly GCA_964496075.1. GTDB lineage: Bacteria > Patescibacteriota > Microgenomatia > UBA12405 > UBA12405 > UBA1372. The sequence continues at coordinate 2,895 of CAZBXB010000032.1, read as the reverse complement.
GGCGGTTGTTTCTGTTAATTAATCTTCTATATAAGTCATTTAGATCTGAAGTGGCAAACCTACCACCTGTAAGTTGAACCATGGGTCTTAAATCCGGTGGTATGACAGGGATTCTGTTTAACACCATCCAAGCCGGATTGGTATTGCTTTCGAGCATGCCCTTTAAGATTCTGATTTTTTGAAGGATTTTATTTTTCTTGGTTTTACTGTTAGTACTTCTAATTTCCCTTTTAAGATTTCTGACGGTGGTTTTTAGATCCATTTTTTCCAAAACTTCTAGGACAGCTTCAGCACCCATAGAAACTTTGAAGAAGTTGACGGCGTTAAACTCTGATAAATAATAGTATTCCTCGTCGGAAAGAACTGATAAAATGTCTATATCTTTAATGGTAGATTCGAGTAATTTAGCTAAACTTATGAGCTTGTCTTTCTCTGATTCGGATCTATTCTTGACTTTTTGAACGGCTTGCTTAAGATTAACCTTGGCTTCATCAATAGCTATGCTCTGTTGTTCTTTCTTTTTGATCTTCTGAGATAGCGTTTTCTTTTCTTGGTTGAAAAGTTTGGTAAGGTCATCAGTTTGATCTTTAGTATCCTTATCAATTTGATCAGTTTTTTGTTTTAATACTTCGTCAAGATTCTTTTGGGCTTGTTTACGATTCTTCTTGTCAACCTGAGTAACTAAAAACTTACTAAAGTAAGTGACTGCTTCAAGCTTTTTTTGGGGAATATCGAGAATGATTGATATGGGGGAGGGGGAATTTTTGAGAAACCAAAGATGAAGAACAGGACTGGCAAGATCGATATGACCCATTCTTTCTCTTCTGACTTTGCTGGTGGTAACTTCAACACCACACTTATCACAAACAACGCCTTTGAATCTAATTTTCTTGTACTTACCGCAATAACACTCATAGTCCTTGCTAGGTCCAAAGATTTTTTCACAAAAAAGACCATCTTTTTCCGGTCTCCATGTCCTGTAGTTGATGGTTTCCGGCTTGGTAACTTCTCCTTTTGACCAGGATAAAATTTCCTCCGGAGAGGCTAGTTGAACTTTAAGTCCACTAAAATCACTGACGGTTTTAAATTTAATCATTTTTATCTAATTTCCGTTTTTCTTCTTTTATAACTTCTGATTGGTCTTTATCTGAGTCTGTTTCTACTTCTTCTATATCGTCCGAATCGGATGATAAATCAAGGACGGCAGTTTCAGAAAACTTGGTACCACCTACCGGTGTAACATTGATAGCAAGACCGGCTAATTCCTTAGTAAGAACCTTAAATGATTCCGGGGTAGCCGGATCCGGAATTTCTAGGCCTTTAATAATTGATTGAAAGGCCTTAGATCTGCCTTCAATATCATCAGATTTAATAGTCAACATTTCCTGAAGAGTATGGGCAGCTCTGTGAGCTTCGAGGGCCCAGACTTCCATTTCTCCCAGTCTTTGACCACCCATCCTGGCTTTTCCGCCTAAGGGCTGTTGGGTAACTAAAGAGTAAGGACCGGTTGATCTGGCATGGACTTTATCATCAACCATATGAACCAACTTGATGATATAGCTTTGACCAACAACAGTTTTTTGATCAAAAGGCTCTCCAGTTCGACCATCATATAGTTGCGACTTAAAGTCGGCCGGTAAACCGGCTTTGGAAAGCTCGTCAACTACCATAGTTTCCGGATACTTATCAAAGACGGGAACAAAATATTTTTTATTAAGTTTTTTACCGGCAAAACCGAGGGCGGTTTCTAGAATTTGGCCTAAATTCATACGGGAAATAACGGAGATTGGCGAGATAACCAGATCAACCGGAGTACCATCTTCAAGTCTTGGCATGTCATATTGAGGCATGACTTTGCAGATAACACCTTTGTTTCCATGACGACCGGAGATTTTGTCGCCTTCTTGAATTCTTCGGAGCTGGGCTACATAAACTTTAACAACTTTATTGACGCCCGGATCAAGCTCATCGCCTTCGTCTCGGTCAAGGATGTTGATTTTGATAACAACTCCACCTTCACCATTGGGAATTCGAAGAGAAGTGTCCTTAACTTCTTTGGCTTTTTCTCCAAAGATAGCTCGTAAGAGTCTTTCTTCAGCTGATAGTTCTTTTTCACCACGGGGTTCGACTTTGCCAACAAGTATGTCATTTGGTCCAACGGAGGCTCCAATCATAACGACTCCATCGTCAGTTAATTTTGATAATTCAGCTTCTGAAACATTTGGAATATCTCTGGTAAGCTCTTCCGGGCCTAGTTTGGTATCAACTAATTTAGCTTCATATTCGTAAATTTGGATTGAAGTTAGGATATCTTGACTAACTAGTCTGTCTGAAATAACAAGAGAGTCTTCGTAGGTTAAGCCATCAATTGATGTGTAGGCAACTAAAATGTTTCTACCAATAGCAAGATCTCCATTATCAGTAGATGGACCATCTATAAGAAGATCGCCAGCTTTGACTTTATCGCCAACATTAACAACCACATTTTGATTAAAACAGGTACCATAAGGACTGGTTCGATTGAAATGGAATTGTTTATAGGTTTCGGTTATACCATCATCACTAACTAGACCAGAAAACTCTGTAGTTGTACCAGGATATGCTTTTTTATCCAACTTGACAACAACTTGGGCAGCGTCAGAATAAGTGACTTGACCAGCGTGATTGGCTAAGGTGGTTCGATGCATGGCAGTAGCAACTGAAGGCTCCATGCCAGTACCAACAATGGGACTTTCTGTTTTTACCAAAGGTACGGCTTGACATTGCATGTGAGAGCCCATAAGAGCACTGGTAGCATCATCAGGATCAACAAAAGGAATAAGTGAAGCAGAAGTACCAACAATCTCTCGTGGAACAAAATCAGTCTAGTCAATAAGATCAATAGGACCTACAATA
>CAZBXB010000031.1:0-8548 GCA_964496075.1 uncultured Gammaproteobacteria bacterium | reverse complement strand
AAGACAGTTTTTTGTCCTATTTGAGTTGAGCCAAAAAAGAAAAACTTGAAGTCATTAAAATTAATCCAACCCTAACTTCCCATATCGCAACTCAAGAATTCTTATCTTTTCAACAAACTCTACCTTTCTCTTAGTAAATTCTTTTTTACACCAATCAAAATATAGCCTACTAGCTACTCTTTTCTTCATTATCAAATCCCAGTAAGTTTTAGCCGCCCTTATCTGTTTTGCCTCACTTTTATTAATTGTCCCACCTATCTTTTTTATCATTTTGGCTAGTCGAGGATAGCTCCAGGTTTCCAAGTTATCCACATCCCATAAAATCTTGGCTTCCATTGTTTTCTGTTTATTACCAGGTAAGCTGGGGTGATTTTTGATAGCATCGGCTACCAAATCAATCAAATTATCATCCAGTCCCACCTTATTGGCTGCTTTCCTAAACATTTTCGCCGACCCACGTCCCTCTCTTATATATTTCCAAATCACCCCCCAAAGACCTTTATAATTATGAGTTGCCAGCCAAGTATCATGCCAACAAATAGCCATTACTACTGCATCGCAATTGACATCTTCTTTTATTTTCTCAGACAGTTTATTCCAATCATCAAGCATCCTTTTAACATGACCTTCATCATGAAGTAAATCACCACTTTTAGCCATTATTTTTATAGCCTCATTAACCAACTTATCAATTCTTTCCTTCACATCTAATTTTACTCCATTTTTTTCAAAACCCGATTTGCTCTTTGTAGCAGTTTTTTTTCAGATTCATAACTTAACTTCTTGACTGCTTTTTCTACGGGTAACCATTCCCTAGCTACAATTTTTTCGGCATCACTGTATTCATTTGTGTCTATCGCCAAAAATCTCATTAAAAAAAATGTCACCCTTTTTATAATTTTACCGCCCTCCAACCTGTCTTTATAAATATAATTATTTGAGCCGATTTTATAAACAATTTTCGCTTTTACTTTTCCTTCTTCGGCCACTTCTCTCAAAGCCGCTTGTTTCAAAAATTCACCTTCATGTAAATGTCCCTTAGGTAGTTTATAAACAAATCTCTTCGTCTCACCTCTTCTGGCTCTAACCGGCCCACCATCTCTTCTCCTTAAAACCTTGACCACTAACCAGGTTATATCTCCATCAGTTATTTTATAAACAATTCCTCCGGCCGCTCTTTCATCGTAGGTTTTTCCATTCTTCATATAGTATTTTACCTTCTTGTCATTAATCCGCCAGACCAATCTTAAGCTTACCCTTTTCTTCAGTTACAAACACCGTTATTTTCTTTTCTTCACCTCTATCAAGCATTATCTTGGCCACCTGGTCCAAAATATCTGTTTGAATCACCCTCTTTAAGGGTCTGGCTCCAAATATAGGGTCAATTCCTTTCTTGGCCAAATATTTCTTAGCCTTTTCATCCACTTCCAAATCAACCCCAGTCTCAACCAATCTTTTCTTCAACTCTCCAATTTGAATTTCCACTATTTTTATTAAATCCTTATCCGACAGGGGATTAAACTCAACAATCTGGTCAATTCTGTTTAAAAACTCCGGCCTAAACGTCCTTCTTAAAATCTCCATCAAGTCTCCTTTCTTTTCTTCCCCCGTAACAACATTTGAAGTCATAATAATGACCGTATTACTAAAATCGACCGTTCTTCCCTTACCGTCCGTCAATCTACCATCGTCAAACACCTGCAGAAAGGTATTAAAAATCTGAGGATTTGCCTTTTCAATTTCATCCAATAAGATGACACTATAAGGTTTTCTCCTGACTGCTTCGGTTAACTGTCCGCCTTCTTCAAAGCCGACATAGCCCGGAGGCGCTCCAATTAACCTAGCCACGCTATGAGATTCACTATATTCACTCATATCAATTCGAATCAATGCTTTTTCATCATCAAACAGTTGCACCGCCAGTGCTTTGGCTGTTTCAGTTTTTCCTACTCCGGTCGGCCCTAAAAATAAAAATACTGCAATCGGTTTGTTTGGCTCACCTATATTTACTCTTGATCTTCGCACTGCCGCTGCTACAGCTTCAACTGCCTCATCTTGCCCCACCACTCTTTGCTCCAAAAGTTTTTCCAAATCTCTATATTTTTGATTTTCAGACTCCATCATCTTAGTTACCGGTACTCCTGTCCAACTTGAAACAACTTGGGCGATTTCCTCTTCACCTACTTGTTGTCTCATTAGTTTTTCCGCCTCCGGTACATTTTTCCATTTTTCTTCCTCACTAGTCAGTTTCTTATTAAGTTGGGGTATTTTGCCGTACTCTATTTCAGCTGCTCTATTTAAATCAACCTCTCTTTTGGCCTGTTCCAGCTCAATTTTTAGCTTATCAATTTCCTGTCTATCTTTTTGTATGGACGTTAGCATTTCCTTTTGTTTATTCCACCGAGACATTAAGCCATCCAGTTTTTCTTTAAAACTAGCTAATTTTTTTCTAACTTCAGCCAGTCTCTCCTTACTCTCTTCACTTTTTTCTTTTTTCAAAGCCGTTTCTTCAATTTTTAGCTGGTTTACCCCTCTTTCCAACTCATCGATTTCGGCCGGCGATGATTCCATTTGTATTCTTAGCGCCGAAGCCGCCTCATCCACCAGATCAATCGCTTTATCCGGCAAAAACCTATCTCTGATATATCTATCTGACAATTTTGCGGCTGCCACCAAAGCCGTATCTGAAATCTTTATACCATGATGTACCTCATATTTTTCCTTAATTCCACGCAAAATTGATATAGTGTCCTCCACACTTGGCTCACCTACATTGACTGGTTGAAATCTCCTCTCCAGTGCCGAATCTTTCTCCACATATTTTCTGTATTCCGCCATGGTTGTCGCCCCGATTACTCTCAAAGTGCCTCTGGCCAGTCCCGGCTTAAGCATATTTGACGCATCGGCCGATCCCTCGGCTGCTCCTGCCCCTACAATTGTATGCAGTTCATCAATAAACAGTATTACTCCTCCTTCAGATTTGACCACTTCATCAATCACATTCTTAAGTCTTTCTTCAAATTCACCCCTAAACTTTGCTCCTGCTAATAAGGTCGACATTTCCAAAGTTAATACTTTTTTATTTTTCAAAGACTCCGGTACATCCCCGCTAATTATCCTATTTACTAATCCCTCTACAATAGCTGTTTTTCCTACCCCGGGATCTCCCACTAATACCGGATTATTTTTAGTTCTTCGCGACAGCACCTGCATCACTCTTCGAATCTCAGTTTCTCTGCCAACTACCGGGTCTACTTTTCCCTCTGAGGCCAGAGCTGTCAAATCAGTTGTATATTTTTCTAATGCTTTGTAGTTTTTGTCAGCTGTCGGGCTTGTCACTCTCTTGCCTCCCCTTAAATTTTTAATCTCTGTTTCTATTTTATCCTTTTTAAGTCCATATTTTGTCAACATATCTCTTAACTCCGTCTCTCCTTTTTCCAATAAAGCCAATAGTAAAATTTCGCCGGTTACATATTCATCTCCTTCAGATACTGCCAATTCTACTGAATATTTTAGTGTTGTTTGTAGTTCCGGACTGGTAGTCGGATTATCAATCTGTCCGGTAGGCAGCCCTTCAATTTTATCTTCAATATCCTTTTTAAATTGATCAAATCTATCGCCGGTTAGTTTCCTGACAATTTCTTTACTAAGTCCATCAATCTCAATCAAAGACGCCAGTAAATGCCAGCCGGTAATACTGATATTGTTCCTCTTTTTTGCATTTTCATAAGCTGTTTGTATAGCCAAACTGGCCAACTCTGTAAACTTTTCTTCCATTAGTTATTATCTAACCATTTAGCACTCTTGTCAATACTCTGCCAAGTTATTTCTTAAAATTAACCAAAAATGGTAAAATTCATACCCTAATGAACACTTCACCCGAACAAACCCAGAGAAGCTATCAACAATCCAGGTCTATTCTCATTCAACAATATGAAACTCATATATGGACAGATCATGAGGGAACACATAAAGGTATTGTTGATCTTGAGTGTAAAAGGTGTAATAAATTCAGACGAGACATCGACAGAAATGTCTTAGCAGAATCAAAAATAATTAGACAAGAAATTCCATAATATCTCTTCTTGCTAATGATAATTTTTCCTTCCATTCCAAAATTTTCCGCCACCAATATAATTTATTTACCAATTAAATATTTTATCTTTTTACAATTCGATTAAGTCTTTTTATTGAGTTTTTATCAGTTACTATGGGACCATCCATCAATAAAGGTCCTTCCGTGTTGTACCAGAATCCTTTAACATCTGTAAAACAAGTTTGATCCTTACCTTCGATACCACCACACACTTCTTGGAAATCACCTATCCCTGTTCTTACTATCGGTCTTCTTCCAAGATTAAAAGGATAACCACCAGCAAAAATAACAACATTTCCCTCAAACGCCTTTCTGATTCGGTCAATAAAACTCATATTTATTTTTTAATTTTTAAAATATTTGTCAAGCACCGCCATTATACTCTTTTTTTGCATCAATTCCATCCAATGGGTCCGAAACCTTTCTATCTCCATAACATCTATATCTAATTTTTCGGTATTAGATCTAGCTTCTTAACACTTGGAATAGATTTTGTCCCCATCATTTCTGCAACTAAATCTCGATTTTTAGTAAATAAAATTTCGGTTCCTGGAGTAAGTTTGATGGTCAAAGTCTCGTCAAGTGTAAACCACCCAATTTCCTGACCTTCACCGGGTCCCAGAGAAAATTTGTTCTCTTCCTCTTTTCCCACAAATGCCACGTACACCCAAACATCTTCTCCAAGTTGTCCTTTAATCTTTGCCATAAACTTAAAATCTTTAAGATCGTAACAAACCTCTTCTTTTACTTCTCGAATTAAGCCTTGTTCCGGAGTCTCACCTTCTTCAATTCCACCTCCAACTAACTGCCAACAATCAGGCGAACGAATGGTGGGGATATCATCACGATGGAATAATAAAATTTTATTCGGACTTAGAATTATAATTTTGGCTCCATCCTTTGGTTTCATAATTATTTAGCCAACCATTCCGCAATAGTTTTAACTAAAATATCTTCCTTACCATAAAATCTATGATCACACTCGGGTACTATTTCAAACGTAAGTTTATCGGGGTAAGGAGTTACAACTTTAAGCTTTTCGATAATTTCTGGAACACGTTCATAGCAATATTCATCGTTCTCGCCGTACAAAACAAGAGTAGGTTTATTAATTGATTTGAGTTCTCGAAATAATTCTTTTGTTGAAATTTTCAGATTGTTTAGCGATTCATAAAAAGGAAAAGTATTGTAGTCGCCATCAGGATTTAATGTATCAAAGATCGATTGATAGGAATAAAACCCCATCCATTCTTCAGGCGCCAAATCCATTCCCTTTCCCTCCTTAATTTTTTGCTGACTTTCTTGAAGGATTAAATCAAATTTTTCTTTACCGATTTGCGAATAAGTAAAACCACTGTCGTCTCCGCCACCAATAAACACATATTTCTCCACCGGATTTTCCGGTTTGTAATAATTGTAAACACAGATTTTATTAGCCCCAGTAGAAGCTCCTATTAAATAAAAAGTCTTATAACCCAGACTTCTAAGAAATTCAATTGCCCCATCAATATCAAAAACACATTCTTTAATTAATTCATAAGCACAGCCATATTCAAGTCGTTGAGTTTCCCCATTAACCGTTTTATTGAGCTTTTTGATAACGTGAGCACCACGATTATTGAAAGGAAAATAAGCAATACTTTTTTCATTTAAGAACTTAGCATAAGTAGCTCCAAAACTAGGAGAATAAAAGATTGAACTGCTACCATTACCGTGAAGCAATATTGCCACTTTGTCAGTTTTTTGATCCGGCTCATAAAGCAACCCCGGAAGGTCAAGACCATCACATGTATGGAATTCCAAATGCTTTAATTGCATGATCAATTATAACCCAGAGATTTTTACCGTGTTACAGGCTATTTCAATGAAAAATGTTGTTTTTTGACAATTTACAGGGACAGGTTAGGGAGAATCTACTATATCAAGTGGGTCGCACAGAACTTTGACCCTTTGGCGGAAGGAGAGGGAGTCGAAAAATTTATCCTTTTTTTTATTATCAATCAAATAACGCAATAGGTCAGGCAGTATTTTAAGGCTATAATTTATACTTTTCCTTAGTCATTAATTGTTAATTTCTGCAAATATTTTTCGCGACAGTTCAGGCATTAACAGAGATAGGGTCAGGGAGTAGAACTTTCCTGTCCCTATAATGCTAAAACTCAACTTCAATTGTCTTGTTTATCGAATTGATGGCCATCTTTTTACCGGAAGGCAAACAGATTTGAGGAGAAGTATGGCCAATGTCTATGTTCTGAATTATTGGCACGGCTGGATTATATTTTCGGACAATTTCTAAAAACATTTCCCGCTGACCTTGTTTAAGTTTTTCTTTTTGCTCATCAGAATTCTGTTTATCAAATTCCCATGATTTAGGTCGACCGACCAATAATCCTTTAATATTTTTCAAAATACCTCTTTCACCTAAAGCCCTTAATACCCGACGAACATAATCGCTATCGGGAATTTCTTCAGACGTTTCCATAAACATAATAATATTTTCAAAATCTTGAAGGGTTGGAATGGCTACACCATGACGCAATAGTTCATCAATTGATTCAACGCAACCACCCCAAGTTATGCCTTCACCACTGGCGGATCCATCCCAATGCCAACCATCATTTTTTTGATATCGTCTCTTTTGATTCAGCAGTGTCGGATCGCTCCAATTTAAACCGATGTCGTTAAAAATGGGACTTGACTCTAAATTGAAAACTCCATTTTCGAATAAAGCGTATTTTAAATATTTGATGGTAAATTCATCCATCTCGTGTTGCATAGCGAATTCGGTAAAAAGATGTCCACCGTAAAATGAAGGGATACCACAGAGCCAGAGAAAGTTGATAAAGTGGGTGTTGTCGCTATATCCAAAAAATGGTTTTGGATTATTTATAAATGGTTCTTTGGAAAGATTTTTTATATAAGTAATTTGATCATCACCGCCGAGAGAGGCTACAATTGCTTTTATTTCTTTGTTTTCAAAGGCATCAATTAAATCCTTTGATCGTTCTTCGGCGCTGGCACCGAGTTTTTTGGTAGCAGGATATTCAATCGGTACTAGTCCAAAAATTTCCCGAATTCGTTGAAGACCAAGCTGATAAACATCGGGCCAGCGGCCTGGTGCGGCGAATGATGGTGAAAGTATGGCCATTTTGTCACCTTTTTGAAGTTTTGGGAGTGTTACAAAATTCATAACTACATTTTATCACTTCACCCTATTACAGGCTATTCTTGCGAAAAATGTTGTTTTCGGGGAATAAACACCAACAAGTTAGGAAAATACTTGACTACCAAGTGGGTCACCTAGAACTTTGACTCTTCGGCGGAGCATTAGGGTCTGGAACCTTTCTGTCCTATACTTGATGATAAAATTCAAAATAGCTATTATTTAATGTTAAGCAATACAATTAATCAATTCTTAAAACCTGGACATCAATGGCCTCACAGATTGGTTCTTAGAAATAATAATGACTGGTGGAGGATTTTAGACTTACAAATTAAAATAGAGCAAAACGGGTTGTCGGTTTTCATGAAACCTCCAGTTGATGGCTTATTTGTATCAAAAAAGCCGATGAGAAAACTCACACTCCCTAAATCAGGCTTGGTAAATATTCAGTTATCCAACAACGTTCTGAAAGGAAAAGTCTATTTTAACCCATATCTATCTTGGCATAGTTCTGGGAAAATCCATGTAAACGCATTCAACAATGATAAATTGGTTAAAGCTATATTCACGAATGATAGTAAAGCAGTTAGTCTGAGAGACATAAAAAAATCTCCTCACATAATTCTAACCGCAATATTACCCATTAGTTCCCTGTCTTATTATCCGACAAAGGCTCCTCCGCTAGAATTTAACAGTAATTATTTAGAAATATCAGATAGTCCTTATCTGCAAAACAAACTTGATGGTGCTGGACCCATAAACATTGTTCTCGACAGATCTTGTCTAAAATCTTCCAGCGTTATCCTTGATGTAATGGTTCATGATCGTAATGCCGACGTAGACCTAACAGATAATCATCCATATCCAAATAATGCCGAAATGTATTTCGTTCACCTACCAATCAAAATTACACCCGACAATATTAATCTTCCCGCCGTATCTTTATTTTTTTACCAGCCAGTAAACACAACAACAATGATAATTCAAAAGAGCCCCATCACTTTTTGGGGCAGGTCAAAAGAGCAAAAAAAAGATATCGTATTTCAAGCAATAAAAATATAATTTTAATCTGTTTTGTTTATTAAAGAAAATAGTGTTTCAGAGTTAAACTATATTATTTATGAAAATAGCAAGAAGCAAAAATAATTTACAGCGATTGCTTAGGGAACAAATAGAATTTTTAAAAGCATCATGTGATTCTTTCGACAGAGGTTTTACCGGTGAAGCAAAAAGGATAGCTACCAACATCAGAATTCTTGTTCATGACACCAGTCAATCGATTTCCTTAT
>CAZBXB010000030.1:0-8592 GCA_964496075.1 uncultured Gammaproteobacteria bacterium | reverse complement strand
ATGGTCTTATTTTTTTTATTTTTGCTTTTATTATCACCCAATTTTTGTCTTGCCGATACTCCCACTATCACCCCATCCACTACTCCAACGCCAAAATTTATTATTTTACCTGCACCAGAGACAGTTATAGTTGAACAAATATTTAGCCTTAGTTTTAAGTTAGAAAACTATCAACCAGACACTCTTTATTACGTTAAAGCTTATGATATTAACAACACCACTTATACTCGCACCCAAAATAATGATTCATGGTTGACCTATACTGGCCCGAAATGGTCTGATCATCCTAGTTTTACCACTGATCAATCAGGTAATGTTAATTTCTCAGTCAATATAAAATATCGTCAAGAAATAAATATTCCATCAGATTATCAATCAAATCTCAAACTTAAGATCCAAAATTCACAAAACGAAAAAACTTACATTAGTGACAATTTAGAAGTCATCATTGTTTCACCTTTACCGACTCCCACTCCAACAAATACTCCCACAATCAAACCTACCAGCACTCCAAAACCCACTTCAACACCCAAACCAACTTCCACACCAAAGCAAACTATTCTTCCCACCGTCACACCCACCAAATCTCCCACCAGTACGCCAAAAACGACACCCACTATTTCGCTCACACCAACACCATCCAACTTAACCCCGTCTCCCACCAAAACCAGTACTCCTTCTGCCACTCCAACCGATCGACCCAAATCACAAGTTTTAGGTGCCACCACTAGCGAGCCACCATCACCACCCAAAGACCCTCGTCGCATTCTTCCTATTGTCTTCATGGTAACCGGCGGGTTATTTTTAACTACTCCGGCCCTAATTACTAAATTTAAGAAAATTAAGAAAAAGTGATCAAAAAGTTTATCTACTTTCTGCCATCTATGGCAGTCATGTCAATTATATTTTGTTTATCTTCCTTACCCAGCACGGGTATTGGCGGTAGCCCGGTAGAGCAATTTTTTATTCATAAAACTCTCCATATTTTCGTTTATGCCCTTTTATCAGTATCCTTCAACTTTGCCCTAGCCAAAAATAATAATCTAACCCACAAGAAAACCAACCAAAAGAGTGTTCTTCTTACATATGTTTACGGAGTTACCGACGAAATCCATCAATATTTTGTCCTCGGCAGAGAAGGCAAATTTACTGATACCTTGTTTGATTTATTCGGCGCCCTTATTGGAGTCTGGATTTATAGACAATTCACAAAACAGAAAAAAGTCAATTTTTAGCCTCAAAAGTAAGTATTTGACATCTCTATTATATTTAACTATGATAGAAAATTGAGTCTTTGGGTAGATAATGTTTGCCCGCCGGGAAGCCTACTATCAACTCAATACTTGTGGTTGTTCCAAGAAAGACACTGACAGTTTCCGGCATCCCTTGTGAAAGTTTATGCAATTAGCATTTTATATTCCAAAGTCGCCACAATCATAAAAACAATCTTACAATTCTTATCTCTTTGTTGTTGCTAATTTTCGTCTTTTTGTCACACACTTTTAGTGTACATATAAGCCCCCAATACATTCAAGGAACACTTAGAAGTTCTTATCAATTTTATAAACCATTATCCAGACATTCGTTCTATTTTTGAGGTTGAAGGGGTGAAAAATGTTTTATCTAGTCAGCCAAAAACGGTTAAACATGGCATTGAAAGCTATAATTCTTTTCCTGGCTATAAAGAAAATGTGTTTAAATTTGGAATATTTGCAATCGGTATTGAACCAATATCAAAATAATACTGTCGATTTTATCCACACCCAAAAATTTTAACTTGGTCCAAGCCGGGGAACAATAATGTTCTTGACACAACTACCTAATCGTTGTAACCTGGTAGTGTAATTAATTTACACAAAAGGGTCACATGAGTTTTATTAAAGATTTTGTCAAATCAAAGAAAATTAATCAAACAGTTTTTGGTTTTTCCGATTTAAGTAATGCTGTGGCAGGATATACCGGACCAAAATTAAGGTCAGCCTTAAAATACGCCCTTCAAAAAGGCGACCTTTTCAGGATTTCCAAAGGCATCTATTCATTATCAAAAGACTATTCAAAACAGGAGTTTGCTAACAAATATCGAAGTCCGTCTTATATCAGTTTATATACTATCTTTCAAAAGACGGGCATTGTTTTTCAACCATACTCGTCTATCTATGTCATTTCCAATAGATCAAAGGAAGTAGAATTTGACTCTCAAAAGTATATCTATCGAAAAATCAAAGACGAAATTTTGTTAAATCCTCTAGGAATCAAAAATGAAAATAACACTCAAGTTGCTACTCCGGAAAGAGCCATTTGCGATAAATTATACCTGGATGGAGATGAGTATTTTGATAATTTAAGAAATATTAATTGGACACTTATGTGTCAACTGAATAATCAAGTTTATGGTGACAATAAAACTATTTCAAATTTTATAAATAAAAACACCAAATGAAAGCACTTGATATCACCTTACACAAAACAAACTTAACTAATATCCTAATCGACATTTACAAAAATAGCATCTTAAGTCCGGTCTTAGGATTTAAAGGCGGAACCTCCGCCATGCTTTTTTACCATCTACCCAGATTTTCCGTAGATTTAGATTTTGATTTAACTGTTGATTTTCAAAAAGATTCACCCGAATTAAAAGCATTCACCGAAAAAATGTCTTCCTTGCTTTCCGCCAAATATAAAATCAAAGATCAAAGCCTAAAATACAATACTTTATTTTGGCTGATTAGTTACGGAGCTGGATTGGCCCACATAAAAATAGAAGTTTCTACTCGGAATAATCCCTATAATCACTACAATTTCATCCCGTTTTATGGAGTAACCATAAAAGTTCTTGATATAAAAGATATGATTGCTCACAAATTAGTTGCCGTTACTGAAAGAAAAAGTTTGGCCAATCGGGATTTGTTTGATATTCACTACTTTCTAAGTTCGCCATCTGCTGGCCAGATTAATTATAAAATCATTAAACATCGAACAGGAAAAGAACCAAAAGAGTTTTATCTATTTTTACTGGAATTTATAGGAAAAATAAATTCAAAAAATATTTTATCCGGCTTGGGTGAAGTTCTAACCGAACCACAAAAAGACTGGGCCAAAGCAAAACTAATCACAGAAATAAAAGGACTAATCCAGAGACAGATAGACCTACTTTAGTTTATCCAAACTTACTTTCTCAATTTTTATAAACGCTTGTTTTGCAAAAATTATAATTCCGGTTTGCTTGCCAACTTAAATTTCACTCACGGAGGTCCCAACTTGGTCCAAGGCGGGGAGCATTAGAGTTAATTTACTAAAGTTAAACCTAAATTTTCGTAAACCGTTTTAATATTTCCCAAACCAAACCCAAACTCAATTTCTCTGTTCCTAAACATGTCTACTAAGGGGAGCATTGAAATATCTAAATCTAGTCCAAAATACCCAATTTACCAGAATCAAACTCCTCTAAATAACCGTAATTGGAGGAGCACAACTCCACCAATTAGACATTAATCATCAGAAGTGGTAGTATTCTACATATGATAAAAAGAATATTAGAGATTAAGAATTTGATTGAAAAAGGGAAGGTTCTAATGATCTATGGACCACGGCAAGTTGGCAAAACAACTTTAGTCAAATCGTTTTTAGATAAAACAAAATTAAAATATCGATACGATACTGGTGACAGCTTTGAAATCGCTAATAATCTTTCTCAATGCACCTATAAATCAACCGATGAACATGTAGGTAGTTATGACTTAATTATTATTGATGAAGCCCAAAAAATCGAAAACATTGGTAATGCTTTAAAGTTAATGGTTGATCGGCATCCCGGCAAATATTTCATTGTGACTGGGTCTTCCTCTTTTGATCTTTCTAATAAAACAGATGAATCACTCACTGGTCGAAAAAATGTCTACACTCTTTATCCTGTTTCCCAACTTGAATTAAACCTAGACATTTCAAAATCAGAACTAAAAAGTAATTTAGAGAATTATTTAATTTATGGTAGTTACCCAGAAGTCTTATCAAAACGGGTTTTTTCAGATAAAGAATTTGTTATAAAAATGATCGCCAATTCTTATCTAATTAAAGACATTTTAGAGTTTAACAGAATAAAAAATTCTCAAACTATCTATAAATTATTGAAACTATTAGCTTTTCAAATTGGTCAGCAAGTTTCTACCACTGAACTTGCCAGTCAATTGTCAATCGATGTCAAAACAGTTAGTTATTATCTAGATTTGCTTCAAAAATCATTTGTAATTTTTCCTCTATACGGGTTTTCTCGAAACTTGAGAAGTGAAATAAGTAAAATGAATAAATACTATTTTTATGATATTGGCATCAGAAATGCAATTATTTCAAATTTCAACAAATTAGATTCTCGAGATGATATTGGTCAACTTTGGGAGAATTTTATTTTAGCGGAAAGAATAAAGTTTAATGAATATAGTAAGACCAGTGTCAATTATTATTTTTGGAGAACTTACGAACAACAAGAGATTGATTTGATCGAAGATGGTGGTGGAAAGTTATCAGGATACGAATTCAAGTGGAAAAAAACTGACTCAAAATCTCCGAAACTGTGGCTAGAAACTTATCCCAAAGCTAGCTATCAAGAAATTAACAAAGAAAACTATTTTGAGTTTGTACTATAGATATTCTATCTTCGTTTAAATAGTTTTTTACCCACTTTTCCGTCCGAGTATTATCCCAGCGAGGGAGCAAATGATTTTTGAACCTAAATTTAACATACCCCGTCGTGGAATAAAGAACTTTTGTATAATTTCTTATGCACATAATTTACCTTGCTGGTAATAGTTTAAATAATAAAACTTGGATAGAGAGAATTAAGTCTGAATTTGATTCCTTTTCTTCGGGTACTATCCTTTACTATGATCACTGGACCAATGGAAACAAGTTTATAGATTTTGAAACAGAATCAAAGAATCTTTCTGACTTAGTAAAAAATAAGAAAAATTATTGTATTTTTGCTAAGTCTGTTGGTTCAATACTTGCTTTAAAAACTATTTATGAAAAGACGACCTCTCCTCAAAAAGTAATTCTATGTGGTCACCCATATTTATTAGCCAAAGAAATTAGTCTGCCGATAGATGATTATTTAAAGTCTTTATCAATTCCAACTACTTTTATCCAAAACGAATCAGACCCACTTTATAGTTTTTCTCAGTTAGAAGAAACATTAAAAGAATTATCGCCAGCAAATTACCAGCTGGTTAAAAACCCAAACAACGACACACACGATTACGAAGATTATGAGAAGCTTACTATTTTGGTAAAAAGTTTCTTCGCTACTTAATAGCTGTTTTCACACACAAAGATCCTAACTTGGTCCAAGGCGGGGAGCCATATCAAATAATACCTATATATACGTAATATATGCTTGTATGCTATGGTTAAATAGAAACAGTTCTCAGTTGATATAATTTCCCATGACGAAAAAAAAGATACAGCAATTAATTAATTTATTAAAAGAACTAAAGTCCTCAAACTTACTACCACCCAATATGCCTTTTGATGTTTGGAAGGAGCTAATGACAATTGTTCCAGCCCCTGCCGCTGAAGTTCTAATTACTAGAAATGGAAAAGATTTCTTACTCACTGAAAGACATGACAAGTTTTGGGACGGATGGCATATACCTGGTGGCTTCTTAATTGCAAAAGAAAAAATCGAGGAAGCATGCAACCGTTTAGCTAAAAAGGAGTTAGGAATTAGTGTCAATTTTCAGTATATTCTCTCTACTTATACTTGGCCAGACCACCCTTATGCCAATGCAATATCGCTTATTTGTGTTTGCCATCCCAAGGGAAAACCAATAACTGGGAAATATTTTACTAAAATTCCTGATAACACTATTAAAACTCACAAGCAATTCCTAAAATTCTACCTTAATAAACAATCCAACTAGTTCTAAAATCGTTCCATCTGCCGAGCAATCCATTTTTAACCTTAATTTTTGTATACCCCCTCGTGGAATGAGGAATTTTTGCTACAATTTCAATACAAATGTCAGAAGAAGATAATAAAGATCATTTAAAAAATGTTCACAAATCCTTAGTTTTTATTGCCAACAAATTAAGTTCGTTAAAAGTTAGGTGGGTGCTTGGAGCTAGTGGAGCACTTATGGTTCACGGAATTGATATTGTTCCTTGGGATTTAGACATTTTTACTGACGAAAAAATTGTTCACTTGTTAGCTAAGGAATTTAAAAAATATATCATCCACCCCTTACACTTTTTTGATAAAGACAATCAAAAAGAATTAGAGTTTCAAATGAAAATTAATGATATTGAAATTGAGGTCTGTGAACTATGTAATTTCAATCATCTTCAATTGGTGAAATTTAAAAATGTTTTTATCCCGGTTAACTCTCTCGAGTCAGAACTGAAGTTTTATCGCCAGAGACCTGGTAAAGAAAGAGTTGTGAAATTGATAGAGAAAAAATTATCCCAACTTAAATTTCACTCACGGAGGTCCCAACTTGGTCCAGGACGGGGGAGCAACAACTCCTAGATATTAAACAGTTGATGCGACTCCTGGATACTAAAAAAGCAACTGTGTAAAAACAGTGTCAAGTTGATTCTCAACTTAAATGGCATATCCCATCAAAGTTCATGTAATTAATCAGTTTCAGCCCACTGTCCCCGCATAGATATGGGCAAAGTATTGGCCAGATTCAGCATCAAAGTGGGCAGTTTTACCCTTTCTTTTTGGCGCTCTTGTATTATAGATTCACCCAGAGTCAACCTAATATGTCTTCCCAAGTTCATCTCATCTCGTTCATATTTTCCCTCATAGACAATCCCCAAAGGTATGAACGCTACCGGTGCTAACAATGCCCCTGTATTTGTTATTCCCTTTTCACCGTTTCCAAGTGCTCCCGATTCACTTCTGTGTCCTTCTGGACTCATCAAACAACCGACACTTATATCCTGTTCGTGTAAATCTCTTAGTTTTGTCAACCAAGTTCTATAGGTGGCCATCGCCTCTGCTTCAGTGTAGCCATATTCTGGGTCATTTATTTGATAATTTTGAATGATCCTTACCATTTCTATTCCACAGTTTGAAGCCACATCAGCCATATATCTTAACGCGCTACTTGCATGAGGACCATCTTTGTCTGTATGACTATAAGAAGCGGGGGCTACTAAACGCCTATTATTATCAATTCTTCTGGCAATGTATGCTGCCAAAAGGGGATCGTTATAAGAAATATGATTAAAATAAAGAACGTAGCTTAAGTCTGATCTTTGAGCAAGAAGGTTTCTAGTTGTTTCCAGCTGGTCATCTTCGGGACCATTTATCCTGTAAATCATCCTCGGCAAGACATCCAGTAACATTCTGCCTGCCATATTATTTACTATTTCAGTCATGGCCACATTATTGCACAACCACGTTTCAAACCTCACCACCCATAAATTAGAAAATCTCTAATTCTCACACCGAAATAGTTTAAAACAGCCCAGAATATAAGTATAAATTTCATTTGACAAAACATCCCAAAAGCTTTTATATATTGTCAGGTGGTAAATATATACATTTTTCTGTAATTACATAAGCTATTAAAATTTTATTCAAACAAGGGGGTGAAAAAATAAATGAAGAAAATTTAAGTATTTTAGCTATTGTTGTGACAGTTGGAGTAGTCTCAAGTGCAGCTTATGCTTTATTTAGTAGCACTGTCACTGTTTCCGGTCTTACCATAAGTTCCGGCAATGCTGATCTTGTAATCTACGACGGTGGAACTACTTTACCTATCCAAGATTTTATCAATGGTCTAAATGGCACACAAAAGTTAAAAAATATATATCCAGGCTGGCACGATTATACGGTAATGGACTTTGTAAACAACAGTGCATCAAGCATCGAAATGAATCTCAAAGGTCAAATAACCAGTTATAGTAATGACTGGGATGACCTGAAAAGTGTCATTCAAATAGCCGTAAGTGATAGTGGAACTTATAACAATCCTCCAGACACGGGATGGTATACCTTAAATCAATGGAACTCTACCGCTCGTTCTATAGGAACTACACTTGGGGTTGGTGAAACAAAACCATACAAATTTTTTATGAAAGTTCCCAGTACCGCAGACAATTCAATCTCAGGAAAAACCGTTAATTTAAACTTTGAATTTACTGGCACTCAGACACCTTAGGTTTCTATCGATTGCCCAGCCACGGCAGGGCAATCCATTAGATGCCTAAAGTCATGAAAAAACTATTTAAAGTTGCAGAATGGCTGGTTTTTCTGGTCTTACTTTTGGTATTTTTTGTCGTAGTTTCGCCGGTATTGCCGCTAAAATTTATTGGGATGAAACTACGGCGGTAACAAAGGTATCAGATCCCCAAAATTGTTTAATCTACATGACGGGCCCTCTGGCTGGTTTCACCCGGTTAGCGGGTAACCGCTGGCAGATTTGTGGAAAATCATCGAGCGGCGAGCTTGAATCTTTTTCTTACTGCGGTCTTGGAGGCAGTTGGGGGGCCTGGCTGAAGCTGGAAGGATATGATGGACTGGTAGTGACGGGAAAGTCGGATAAGCCGGTTTATCTTCTCATCGATAGCGGCAAAGCCGAGCTCAAAGAT
>CAZBXB010000029.1:0-8864 GCA_964496075.1 uncultured Gammaproteobacteria bacterium | reverse complement strand
AGATAAATAATTTTTCTGAAAAGATAATCCCCTACCTAACGGTGGGGGATTTTTTAGTAAGTTCTAAAACAAATCCGAACAGTAGTAAAATGTTCGGATATGACCAAAGGAGATAAGATGACTGTTTTACTGGCCTAAGAAAACAGCCTCATAAGTATAGACAATTAAACAGATGTGTTTCTAGCATCGGTGGTGAAGTTAAACGAAATAGTGTAACTGGAATCTACATGTTCGGACTAGAATTCACACATTTAGTACAATAAGTTGTGTCAAGGAATCTAGAAATGGAATTATACGAACCAGCGTCGATGTCAACTAAAAAGTGATTTTTTAGACAATTTACTAAGGATAGAATGCAAGATCTAATATTGCGGGATTAAGTAATACATAATCAATACACACTGGGTAAAAATTTTGTAAATTGTGTATTTTATGGTAAAATATTGTGTCGTGCAACTGAAAATGCTCAGAAGCTTTAACGACAAGAGTTCTTTAAAAATCGGGTAAAACCCAGAAAGGAGTATCTATCGAAAGATAAATGTAATCAAGAAACCAACCCTCAGAATTTTGATTTGATCGATCAAACCAAGAAAGTTCAGAAACAAAAATAGGAGAGTGAAATGGACGAGCTTCGAAAGTTGATGGTATATGGCCCAGGTGATGGTGGAGACAGTGACTCCGATGGTGGAGACAGTGACTCCGATGGTGGAGACAGCGGATTTTCGGGCGGTTCCGGCATGAGCAGTGATGGCTCAAGTGC
Source organism: uncultured Gammaproteobacteria bacterium (assembly GCA_964496075.1). Lineage (GTDB taxonomy): Bacteria > Patescibacteriota > Microgenomatia > UBA12405 > UBA12405 > UBA1372. The sequence goes on along the minus strand of CAZBXB010000029.1, from coordinate 8,104 downwards.
TGGTGACGGCTACGACTATGGCGACAGTGGATCGTACGAAGGCGACCCTGGTTAGTTGATTGCCGATATTCTGGCCGTTACGAAGGCTAAAGCCTTCTAGCACAACCCGTGGTGGTTGGAGTGTTTGGGAGAAATCCCAAGCACTCCTTCCGCTGGGCGGGAGGAACAAAAATAAAAAAACAAAACAAAAATTTTATTCCAATTCCTCCCGCTCTTCACACACAAATGCTATTATTATCATACCAATGCTTAAATTAAGTTACCTCAATCTTTCCCTTGAAACAGACAAATTAAAAAACGGCATTAAAATTGTTAATTTTCGTCGAAGTGGAGCCCCATTAGCCATTAGATGCCTCTTTTTTGCTGGTTCCCGATTTGATGATATCGAAGGTACCTCCCATTTTCTAGAACACCTATTGGTGGCAGGAATAAAAAAATATCCGTCTAAGGATAAATTAGCTTCTTACATTGAAAACAATGGCGGAATACTTGGCGCCGTTACTGGTATGGATAATTTGACAATTAACCTATCACTTGGAGATCCTCAAGATATTTCCACTGCCTCGGAAGTTCTAAAAGAAGTAATCTTTAACCCTATCTTTGAGGATAAAGTGATTGAAAATGAACGTCAAGTTATCCATCGTGAACTTTCCAACCGAAAATCAAATCCTATCAAGGCAATTGGCACCGTAAGTCGCCAGTTATTTTACCAAAATACAGTTTTAAGTAGATCTACCTTAGGAACAGAGGACTCAATAAAAAATATCAAAAAAACCGACATCTTATCCTATTATCAAAACAATATTTTATCTAGCCAAATGGTTTTGGTCACGAGCGGTGACATTTCAATTGAAGTTATTAAAAAAAATTTTGAATTCTTGGAATCAATAAAATTTATTACCAAAATTCCTCAAAAAGACTTGGAGATAAATCGACAGAAAAGAATATTGATTGAAAAGTTTAACCAAAACGATCAAATTACTTTTTCTTATGCTTTCCGCACCGGCAATATTTCTGATATGTCAAATCCGGATCTGTCTATAATTCTCCAAGCTTTGGCTGCCACTCGCTCTTCAAGGTTGATTACCCGGCTCCGTTACGAAAATGGTTTAATTTATGGAATCAATTCTTGGCACGAACAACTATTTGATGCTGGTACCTGGGGTTTCCGAACTGCCACCTCTAAATCAAATTTCCAAAAAGTTATTAACATTATTGAAAAAGAATTTAATTCTTTAACTCAAGATGGCTTATCAACCAGCGAACTTGATTTTGTAAAAAATAAAATTATCAAATCAGGTCGCCTCCATCTCCAAACATCAGAATCAATTGTCAATTTTCATGCTTACAAACAATTTCTGGAAAGTAATCAAGGACCGTGGACAGTCGAAAATTATACTGAGGAATTAGAAGAAGTTGATTGTAATTCAATTAAGACTGCCGCTACCAAGTATTTGAATCCAGCCAAATCTTATTTGGCTATTTGTGGAGATATAGACAAAAAAGAAATAAGTTTAGCTGAATAACTTTACTTTCGCCAGTGAATAAAAAAGATTTCGGCCCGAAGAATGCCCCGATATGTACCCGGTACAAAAATCAAGAAAATGGTCAGATAAATAATTTTTCTGAAAAGATAATCCCCTACCTAACGGTGGGGGATTTTTTGTTGTAAAATACAGGCATGATTTCAAAGCTGTCTATAGGGATTGTGGGACTACCAAATGCGGGTAAGTCGACTTTGTTTAATGCCCTAATGGGTCGGCATATAGCTGATAACACCAACTATCCCTTTTGCACAATTGAACCAAACGTAGGAGTGGTCGAAGTGCCGGATGAGAAGCTTGATAAGTTGTGCCAAATATCGGAAAGCCAAAAAAGAATTGCGGCCGTGGTCGAATTTGTCGATATTGCCGGCTTGATTGCCGGAGCATCAAAAGGGGAAGGTTTGGGTAATAAGTTTTTGGACAATATTAGAAACTGTGATGCCATTTGCCATGTAGTAAGAGACTTTGCTGATCCGGCTGTAGTCAAATCAGGCTCAACTGATCCGCAAAGTGATTTTGAAGTGGTTTGTACTGAACTAATATTAAAGGATTTGGAGAGCATAGATAAATTTATTGATAAAAATAAAATGATTAGTAGCGAAAAGGACAGGTTGGCTGTGGCAGAAAAAATAAAAGAAAGTCTGAATAAGGGAGTGTTGGCGTCAAGAATTGAGTTTGACGAAGAAGAAAAAAAGATAGTTGATGAATTTTTTTTACTTAGCTTAAAACCGTTTTTTATTGTGGTTAATGTGGATGAGAATACATATCAAAATTTAGCAAAATCCAATTTACAATTTTCAAATATGGATACTGTACCGATATGTGCCAAAGTTGAAGAAGATTTGGCAGATTTTGGTATACAAGAAAAAAAAGAATATTTACAAACATTAGGTATAGAAGAAGCCGGTTTGGAAAGAGTTATTAAAAAAGCTTATGACACCTTAGGCTTACAGTCTTTTTATACAAGCGGTAAAAAAGAAAGTCGGGCTTGGACAATTAAAAAGGGCTATAGAGCACCTCAGGCAGCCGGAATAATACATACTGATTTTGAAAGAGGCTTTATTATGGCTGAAGTGATTAGCTTTGATCAGATTGTCGAAATTGGTAGTTGGAATAAGGCCAAAGAGCTGGGAAAAATTAGACACGAAGGTAGTGACTATGAGATGCGACCAGATGATGTAGTCGAGTTTAGATTTAATGTCAGCAAGTGAAAAATATAACTGTAATCACAGGCTTGACGGCAACTGGTAAAACCGGACTGGCCATAAAAATGGCCAAGCAGTTGGGAGCAGATATAATTAGCGCTGACTCAAGACAGATTTATAAGGGAATGGATATAGGCACGGGTAAAGATATTGGCCGATCTAGATTTAAATCAGTCCTAAAATCGGGACAAATAGACATTGGCTATCATGTGGTTGAAGGGATTCGAATCTGGCTTTTGGATATAGTCAAGCCTGATGTTAGCTTTTCGGTAAGTGATTATCTGCTAGCCTTTGATAAAGCTGTGACGCAAATAGAAAAAAGAGGTAGGCAGATAATAGTGGTCGGTGGAACCGGCTACTATATTGACAGCCTGTTAAACCCCAAAGCAAATTTTGGATTGGCCCCAAATAAAACATTAAGACTTATCTTAAATAAGTTGCCAACAAAAGTTATTAAGACTATATATAGACTGCTAAATCGCAGGGGATTTGAAAAGTTAAACAATTCGGAGAAGAACAATAGACACAGGCTAATGAGAAAAATTGAGGTGGTTTGTGGAAAAAATAAAGTTGGGACAACTGAAAAGAAGTATAGAAGTAGAGTGATGTGTCTGACGACTAAAAATGAAGTCATCTATAAAAGAATCGATAAGAGGGTCAAAATTAGATTGGATCAGGGAATACTGGCGGAAGTAGAAAGGCTGAAAAATAAATATGGATGGAGGGCGCCGGGATTAAATTGTTTAGCTTATAAAGAGTTTAAGGATTATTTTGAAGGTAGGACGAATTTAGAAGAATGCGTTGAGAAATGGAAGGGTGATGAACGCGCTTATGCCAGACGACAAAAAACATGGTTTAAAAAGATGAAATATGAAATGATTGATATTAAAAAAATCGCCAGGCGTGATGGTACAATAATTTATGAATAAAAAAGTGAAAAGAGTAGAGATATCGTATAAAACTATAGTTTTTACTTTTTTGTTTGTAATTGGTCTTTTGGTGGTGTGGCAGATAAGAAGCTTGATTGCCTTGTTTTTTGTCTGTTTTATCTTGGCAGAAACTATTAATCCGGCAGTCAGAAAACTAGAGAGTAAAAAAATATCCAGATCTTTGGCGATACTTATTATCTATATTTTGCTTTTAGTTTTCTTGAGTTTCGCGATTGCGGGTATGATCCCCTCTTTGATATCGCAATTTAAGGGATTTGCTAGTTTTTTACCAAAGGCAATTGAACAACTGGATGTGTTTGGAATTGATGCTCAATATTTATCTTCTCAACTAAAGCTATTTGAGAAATTACCAGAAATTTTGTCTAAAACAACAATATCGGTATTTTCAAATATATTTTCAGCCATAGTGGTCATGATGATTACTTTTTATATGCTAATGGAAAGAGGTAATCTTGATAAGTATGGGTCTGATCTTCTAGGCAAGCAAGGTTTGATAGTACTAAATAAAATAATAGCCAGAATTGAAAACCGATTGGCACATTGGTCTAAGGCGGAGTTACTTCTTATGATAATAGTGGGGACTTTAACCTATGTTGGCTATATGATATTAGGGTTGGATTTTGCACTGGCTTTGGGAATTATTGCCGGAATATTGGAACTAGTACCAAATATTGGACCAACAGTGACGACAATTTTGGCCGGTCTAGTGGCCCTAAACCAATCTCCTTTGGTGCTAGGCCTAACCATTGTTTGGGGAATATTGGTACAACAACTTGAAAATAACTTTATAGTTCCCCGAATCATGAAAACCAGGGTAGGACTAAATCCTGTGGTGACAGTATTTGTATTGGCTATTGGAGCAAAGCTGGGTGGGGTGATGGGAACAATTATGGCTATACCAAGCTTTTTGGCAATTGAGTCTGTCTTGCAAGTAGTGGTCGAAGAAAAAAGAAAAAGAGGTAAGTAAGCCGGATTTTGTTTATGGATCATTAATCTAATCTCTCTACCTGAGGTGTATTAAAAAGCGATAACCTCGATTTGAGATTTCCACAACAAGGATGCTCGTTTCACTTCCACCCCGATAAATCGGGGCTTGTTCGTCACTTTAGCATGGCCATCCCATTTCTGAGATCCCTACCTATTGGGGTTGTTTGCTTTTGGTGGTCCGGACTTTCCTCCCCGACATAAAGTCGGAGTTGATCCTTTTACCTCTGTGTAATTATAACATTGCCAGTGTGTCTACCTTGTGTACTCCGGGTGTGTGAGATAGTGTAGAATTAATTATGCTTGATAGGGTAATTTTTATATTGATCTTGGTTTGGCTGGTATATTTAACTTTTTTAGTAATAAAAATTAGAAGAAAGGGCGGACAAGACAAGGACGGGGGAAATCTTCTTTTGGGGGTTGGATTGGCAAGATTTAATCCTTTTGGTAACGTTGGCGGTAATCAAAGTTTTTGTCTGGCTTTACTTATTAGGAAGAATTTAGGTATTATATTAACATCGCTTCATGGTCGAAACGGGACCAGGGTCTATGCTAGAGAATTTGATCCTGATAAATTGGATAAAAAAAATCTGTCTCCTGAAGAGAAAGAAGCAATTAAAAAAGCATTAAAAAATGAAAGTAATGATGAAAAATAAAAAAAATCTGTGTATATATATAGGAGTTTTCTTACTTTTTACCGGTAGTTTTTATATGATTTTTGACAAATTAATACCGGCCGGGGCGAAAAATAATGATGTAGCAGATATAAGTACTGAAGAGGAGAAGTCAGAAATGAAGACCGGTTTTTTGTACTTCGAAGGACCAAAGACTGAAGAATGCCCCATAAACGGACAACTATACACCAAAGAAGAAATGGCTATTTGGGAAGAAAAGCGACCTTTGCTGGTAATGATAGAAAATCACGAAGATTCAAGACCACAGTCTGGTTTAAATAATGCTGATGTGGTCTATGAAGCTATTGCTGAAGGAGGTATTACAAGATTTATGGGAGTGTATTATTGTGATGCTTCCAGAATCGGAGATATTAGATATGATGTAGGACCAGTCAGATCGGCTAGAAGCTATTATCTTGATATTGCCTCTGAATATGGTGATTACCCTCTTTATACTCATGTAGGCGGAGCTAATTGTAGTGCTCCCAAGGATCCAACCACAGGCCAGCAAGCCGGGCCGTGTACAACTGATAAAAGAGCACTGGCGATTGAACAAATATCACAATATGGCTGGAATAATAAGGGAACCTGGAGTGATTTGAGCCAGTTTTCTTTGTCCTATAGAGTTTGTAGAAGAGAGCCTGATAGAACCGGTCAAGCAAAAGCAACTGAACACACCATGTATTGCTCAACTAAGGAATTATGGAATGTGGCTGCTGACGAAAGAGGCTTAACAAATGTGACCGAAGCAAGTGGTGACTCTTGGGATGATAGTTTTTTAAGTTGGCTGTTTGACAAAGACGGTAGCAGTCAGGCCGGGTTGGCGACAGAAAATGTCAGTTTAGCTTTTTGGAATTCCGACGCCTACAAAGTAACTTGGAAATATGATACCAGTAGTGAAAAATATGTACGATATCATGGTGACGAAAAACAAATCGATTTTAATGATAAAGAGGCGATTGAGGCCAGTAATGTTGTCATCCAATTAGTAAAAGAAACACAATCAATTGATGAACATAAGCATAATTTGTATGGAGTAGTCGGTACGGGTAAAGGTATACTGATACAAGCCGGTAAAAGAATAGATGTAACTTGGTCAAAGAAACAAAGACAAGGTAGAACTACCTTTAAAGACAGCAATGGCAAGGAGGTTAAATTTGTACCAGGCAAGATATGGGTAGAAATTTTACCCGAAAATAGTAAAATAGACTATGAGATTGGATCTGAAGCTGAAGCAAATAACGGGGTCTAGAACTAGAGCTAAGCTAATTAAGATCTTTTTTGGAAAACCTGATGAAAGTTTTTTTGTCAGGCAACTGGTTAGATTGTCCGGAGAAGAGATTAATTCGGTAAGACGAGAGCTTGATAATCTAAAAAAGATAGGGGCGGTTTTATCTGTCAAAAGATCTAACAAGCTATTTTATTGGCCAAATAAGAAATTTTTGTTTTTTGGTGAACTGGTAATGGTGGCTTTTAAAAGTAAGACCTTTTTTGGTGAATTGGAAAAATATAAAAATAAGGAAGTTGGTTTAAAAAGGATATATTGCTCTAAAAACTTTGTTTATAATAAACAACCCGAGACCGAACAAGAAGTTGACATGGTGATGGTGGGTAAGACTAATATTGATAAAATTGGTAAAATAGTAGCTAGAGAACAAGAAAAGAGAAATCGAGAAATTAATTATATGCTGATGGAGAAAAAGGAATTTAATTTAAGAGTGGCAAGACGGGAACCTTTTATGGTCGACTTCTTCTTAAGATCACCAATAGTAGTTTTGAATAATTATGCCTAAAGGTAGGAAGGTAATAAAAACAGGCAATAGTTTGGCAATCACCATACCAGCCAAGTCGGTATTTGATTTGGATATCAAAGAAGGTGATATAGCTTCCTTAAAAATATCGAGAAGTAAAGGAACAATAAGCTATACTTTTACGGGACACCCAAGACAACTGTCTTTTATCGACAAGAAGAAAGTTGCTTAGCCAGTTTCTTTAGATCAACTTTAGTGTTTAAAGTAGGATCTTTGTCGACTTTTTCAAATAATTTTTGCAAGATATCCCCCACCTCAGGGCTGGGTTTGATATTTAAAAGTTTCATAACATCTTGACCGTTTATTTTTAGATCCCTGATAGAAAAAGGTTGTTTTTGGACCTCAACAAAACGCTTTTTGAGAAGTTCCCAACGCCAGGAAGTTTCTTTGGCACCTGAGCCAAGCCGATCGGCTCTTCTGAGAGCAATTAGATCGTCTAAGTAGTCCGGGGTAACTCTTTTGATGATTCTTCTGACAGATTTGTCGGTTTGCTTGTCATCGCCGGTAAACATATGCCAACGTACCAGTTTAAAGAGTTTGTCTAACTGCTTATTGGACAACTTTAATCTCTTGCCAATAGTAACTGCTATTCGGGAACCAACGACTTCGTGGTTATGAAAAGTAGGTTCTTGGCCTTCCGGATAGGCAACCACCACCGATTTGGCAACGTCGTGTAAAAGAGCGGCTAATTTGGTAACGGAGTCGTCCGTTTGACAATATTTAAGAGCTTTAATGGAGTGTTTCCAAACATCATAGATATGGTGACCTTTTTGCTTGAGGCCAACTGAAGGAAGAAGCTCAGGTATGATGTGCTTTAAAAGATCCGAGTCTTTGAGCATGGTCATGCCTTTGACCGAATTATCGGAAGCCAGGATTTTAAAAAGTTCGTCTCTAATCCTCTCCCAAGCGATATTTTTAATAAGGTGGGCATTTTTT
>CAZBXB010000028.1:1090-9223 GCA_964496075.1 uncultured Gammaproteobacteria bacterium | reverse complement strand
TATTATTATCTTTTACCAACTTCCATATCAGCGCCAGCGTCTCAGGCATTGCCAAATCATCAGAAATTAAGTCTACAAAACGCTTTCTATATTTTTCATCAATCACTCCACCATTTTTCCACTTCGCTACTAAATCACAAAGCTTAGTATAAGGTTTAATCACTGCTTTCAGCGACTCCAAACTAAATTCCAACCCTTTTCTATAGTGACTCGTTAAAAATAAATAACGGTATACTAGCGGATCAATATTCAGTTTCACCAATTCTTGGGCTGTAAACAAATTCCCCAAAGATTTAGACATTTTAATTCCACCTTTTCCAACCACCCAAGCATTGTGAATCCAGTAATTAGCAGTTTGTCTTCCAAAAGCTCCATACCCCTGAGCGATCTCATTGGTATGATGAACAGGAATATGATCAATACCTCCGGTGTGAATATCGAAATTTTGCCCCAAGTGTTTTATTGACATTGCCGTACATTCAATATGCCAACCGGGAAAACCAACACCCCAAGGACTGTTCCATTCCATTTGTCTTTTTGGTCCACTTTTTGGGCTAAATTTCCATAAAGCAAAATCACTTAAATTCCTCTTTTCTTTACTTATTTCACTTCTGTCGGTATCTCTGATTTTCGACAAATCTAACCTGGCAAAATCAGCATAAGCCGGAAATTTACTGGTATCAAAATAAATGCCATCACTTGTTTTATAAGCAAAACCATTTTTTTCAATTTTTTGAACCAATCCTATTTGCTCTTTAATATAATCTGTTGCTCGGCAGACAACATTTGGTCTTATTATGTTTAGCAACTCTTCACTCTCAAAAAACTGTTTTTCGTATTTTTTTGCCAAATCCCAAACCGACACTCCTTCTCTTCTTGATCCAACTTCCATTTTATCCTCACCCTCATTTGCGTCCGAAGTTAAATGTCCCACATCGGTCAAATTCATTACCTGTAAAACCTCATATCCTACATATTTAAACACCCTCACCAACACGTCAGCAAATAAATAGGCATACATATTACCAATATGTTGATTCCAGTAAACTGTCGGTCCACACGAATAAATTCCCACTTTCCCCTTCACAATAGGCTTAAATTCTTCTTTCTTTCTCGAAGCGGTATTATAAAGTTTTATTTTTACCATCAAGTAATTATACCTAATCTTTCTTTTTACTAAACTCTCCGGTAGCTGTCATTTCGGAAGCAGATGGTTTTTTACCCCTAGCAAAGGCACTACCTTGATTGGCCATCGCCAAGCTATTTCTTTCTTCTTGCTCCACTTGTCTTTGTGCCTTAATTTTCTCCAAGAATTCTTGTTCTTTTCTATCTTCTTCTTCCTGCTTTTGATCCCTAATCACTTTCATCTCCCCCCCTAGATCTCTACCCATTTCTTGTCTGATTTGGTCTGTTTGTTGACTCGTTTTCTCTTTGTCTTGACTCTCCAACACTTGTTTTTGCTCATCACTTAAATCAGCCACATCAGGCATCAAATCTATCTTTTTATAACTTGATAAGCCAACAACTTTTTTTATCTCTTCACTCCCCTGCTCTACGGTCTCATCAGCAATACTTTTCAATCCTTGCAGTACTTGTTTTGGTATTGTTAATGCCATTATTTATTCTACATAATTTATCAAATATCATAAAGCAATGGTAAACTACCGTATGACAAATAATAAACTCCGATTTATCGGTTATGCAAACAAATGGGTTGCTTTCAGAAAGCAAGATCAGTACGTTGTCGCCAGCTCTACCAATATAAAAACACTTATCGCAAAACTTCAAAAAGAAGATACACGGCAAATCTCTATTACTAAAGTACCTTCCGATAAATATTCTTATTCACTTTGATGACTAAACGGCTAATCTTTCCTTTTCTAAAAATACCAAAAATTCGTGTAAATACAATTAGGGAATATCAAAAACCTCTCGTGGATGTTTTTCTGTCATACAAACACAAATTCATACCATTTTCCATTTCGGCCATAATGGATTCTGCCAGTGACTTTAATATTTTCGATATGGAAATTGCACAAGTTCTCGGCATAAAACAAAACATCTTAAAACCAATAAAGATTAAAGGTGTTGGAAATAAAATCATCACAGTTTATCAAACCAAAATAAGAATGGCATTTAATGGCACCCAAGGACATGATATTTCTGCTTGTTTTTGTAATAACCACACGGCTTATCAAATTCTTGGTCTACCTACGTTTAATATATGCCAACAAGTAATTTTTGATATAACGAACAAACAAACAATCCTCCAACTCTAAAGTTTCCTTTTACTTTCCATAGCTCGACTCAAAGTTGCCTCATCTACATAACTTAAATCAGACCCAATCGGTATTCCCATACCTATTCTGTTTATTAACACTTTATCTTCCAGCTCCGATTTATTTATCCTGCTTTTTATATACAATGCTGTTGCTTCACCTTCCATGGTTAGGCCAGTTGCCAAGACGACCTCAATTTCTTTCTTGTCTTGTTGGACCAGTGATTTCAATCTAACTATCAATTCATCAATTTTTAAATCATCTGGTCCACAATGCTCCAAAGGATTGATCACTCCTCCCAAAACATGATAAACGCCATCAAATATGCCGGCTCTCTCAATATTCATCATATCTATCGATCTTTCCACCACACAAATTAGCTCTTTTTTCCTCTTAGCGTCATCACACACCGAGCAAATATCCTTATCAGACACCGAAAAACAGTCTTTACATATTAAAGTGTTCTTCTTAAGATCAATCAGGCTTTTTGCCAAGTTAGACACAAACTCATTGGGTGTATTTAGTAAATAAAACGCCAATCTGGTTGCACTTTTTGGCCCAATACCAGGCAATTTTTCAATGGCAGATATAGCCTTGGTAACACTATCCGGTAGCCTGCTCATTTAAAATAAATCGCCTATGCCACCCATCTCCTGCATTTTTCTTGCCACCAACTTCTGAGATTTTTTCATGGCTTTATTAATCACATCAATCAGTTTCTTCTGTTCTACTCCATCAATTTCGATATTTTTGATTTTCTGATCTCCTCTTATTTCAACTCTTATGCCTGCTTCTTCCTCTACCGACACCTCAGCTTCTATCACTTTTTTAATTTTTAAGGCTTTCTGCAACATCTTTGCTTTATCAAACATATTTATCCTTCACTTTTTAACTTTCTTATTTTATCATTTAACTTCCAAATATTTCCTTGGCCACATCATACATTTCTTCTTCGTTTTTATGACCATCATCAACATCCATCGGCCTTACTATTTTTGAAGCCAATTCACATTCAAATAATATTGGCACAGAAAACAGTTCTTGAAGGCTTTTTTCTACAATCAACCTATTTCTATCATCTTCAAGTCTTTCTTTATGAAATTTATAAAAGACTTCAGCTATCAATTTATTTCCCTCTACTCGTACAGGTTGAGCTGATCTTAAAAATGCTTCCACACTATGATTGTAAGGTCTGACTGTCACCAGTAATTGCTTCCAATTTTTCTTAACATCCTCAACGCTTATACCATAATTCATCGACTTATCCATCGTTTCAACTTTTTTTATTTTAACCTTATCGATTTTTATCTTTTTTTCTTCAATTTTTTTACTTTTTCCGCCATCACCATCACCGTATTCCTGGCCAAAATCAACTACTGCCAACTGCAATGGCAACTGAGCTAAGACAGCCTCCTTCTCCTCCCTGCCAGCCTGGATCAATAACTTCAAAAAACTACTCAACTCTTCTAAACTCAAGTCTGACTCATCTTGTTTACTATAAAAATTAACCAGTCTTTTTTGAAAATACTCAATCAATCTTTGTCTATACAGACTCATATCTACTCCACTTTTAACCAATTCTTCCAATTGTCCCAATATCACCTTTACTCTTCCCTGACTCAAGTCCTTTTCCATCATAACTCCACCGTAAGCACCTGATGAAAATTTCAATTCCCTAAACTTCTGCCATTCTTTTTCATCTATCTTATTTCCCTTATCCATTACCAGCTCCATCAATATTTTTTGGGCATTTCTAAAACTACCATCACTCAAAGAGGCTATCTCTTCCAAGATCACTTCTTCACTCTTCCCCAGTTTTATTTCTTCCCCCTTAATTACTTTCTTCAAGCTACCAACCACTTCACCAATTGTTCCTTTTCTAAAATCAACTCTAACCAATCTTGACAAAACTGTTTCCGGAATTTTTTCCGGATTGGTGGTACACAACACAAAATACACATTTTGTGGTGGTTCTTCCAATATTTTCAGTAAAGCGTTGAATGCTTCCTTAGTCAACATATGAACTTCATCAATCACAAACACCTTACTGGTCAAATTAACCGGTGACAAAAATATTTTTTCTTTTAATGCCCTGATATCATCAATTCCTCTATTAGAAGCCGCGTCCATCTCCATTACATCCAGACCCATCCCTCCAGCCTCAATTAATTGACAGTTATGACACTTGCCACAAGCCTCTCCACCTTTCGGTTTTTTACAATTAACAATTTTGGCTACTATTCTGGCCGCTGATGTTTTACCGGATCCTTTAGGTCCACAAAACAAAAAAGATTGCGGCGTCTCTTTACTTTCAAAAATTTTATTCAAAGTATCCCTTACTTGAGCCAAATCTAGATCAGCAATTTTACTGGGCCTATATTTAATATGAAATACTGACACAACCCATTTAATCAAAAGTCCCCATGTCTGGCAATTGCCTCATTCTATATCATCCAAAAATCATCCTCACCCTCCACGATATTTGACTTACTAGATTTTATGTTTCAAAAATTTGAATTTTGAAATTATTTAGAATTTAGAACTTAGAGATTAGGATTTATTTTATAAGATTATCAATCCCGTGATCGATCCATTCCTCCAATACTTTATAGATATCTTTTCCTTCATTTTCTATTAGTCCAACTTCTCTTTTTAGTTTATTGGTGCAAATCACCACATCTCCCAGACGTACCAAGCCATCACTATCAGCCAATTTCGAATTAGGAAAACCTAACACTTGAGGAATATAATTCATCTTCCTAAATTTTTGATTTAAACTAACTGCCTTATTAACACCTACAAATACCAAACTTAGCTCCACCTCAAAATCAAACTCTCTTTCAGACAAACATTTTTTGGCCAATTTTGTTACCCTTTCTTCATCCAATCCCCAGTTCACCGGATGTTTTATTAAAACCACATTACTCATTTAATTTATCGATTTCTTGCTTAACCAGTGCCGACACTACGCCTCCTTCCACTCTACCTCCAAAACAACTCATTACTTCCTTCATCACCATACCAAAATTGGCTCCTTTTTCCGCTACCACCTCTACTACTTTCTTTTTGACCTCTTCATCTGACACTTCTTCCGGCATATAGGCCGACAATATATCAATTTCTTCTTGACTATCCTTCACCAAATCATCTCTGCCACCTTTGGCAAACAAAACCATAGCCTCTTTTTTGTTCTTTAGTTCTTTTCGCAAAACTGTCAACTCATCTTCATTAGTCATCTCACCTGTTGGCATGCTCAGCTCTTTTTTGTCAATCAAAGACAACACATATCGCAATACATCCACTTTCTTACGCTGGCCCGCCTTAAGAGCCATGACACTATCTTCCTTAATTTTTTGTTTTATCATTTTGTTAAATAGTTTTTAATCTAATTAACGGCTATTGTTATTTTCTCTTTTTAATTGTTTTCTCCAGGCAGCCAGTTTTCTTTTAGCATAATTTCTTTGTGATTTTGACACAAAAGCAGTTCGGGATCTTACTTCCTCGACTACGCTTACATTATCTTCAGAAGATGCCTTCCTAAATTTAGAAATTACATCATCATTTTTTTCACCTTTTTTTCTTTTTACTGTTATCGGCAAAATTGTCACCTCCTTGAAAGTGTTTATTTAAACTTGATATTCTACCCTATTGACCACTATTTTGTAAACACTTGACCATGTCATACGAATTTACCACCCCATTACCGTCATAATCTTCGGTCATACTACATTCCCCTGTTTGGCTGGGAGTTTCACTGACTACATCACCGGGGCCATTTTTTTGGCAATATGCCACATCAAAGGCATTTTTCACTCCATCCCCATCATAATCTGTTCCAAACACACATTCACTACTCCCACTTACCGGCTGTGTAGTCGTTATAGTCGGTGCCACACTGACCTGCGGTAAAGGTATCTCGCCACCTTGCTCAACTACTTCAGTTCCCTCGGCTTTTGTCTTAAAAGAATAAGGAATGCCGTTGTTATCAAACACATCGTCTCCCACCCTAATTCTAAAATAATAACTCAAACCCGGTTTAAGTGGTGTCAACACCAAAGAATGACTTTCTAAAGAATCTGTTTCAGGTGCCCTTAAAAGCAAACTAGCCGGACTTGTTCCATACTCAACTACACCTATAGAAGCTTTTTCAGATGTCCAAGTAATCGTTGCTTGTCGAGCTTGCACGGTTACTGACACCCCAACTGGCTCGACTCCCGCTACAGCTCCACCTAAGTATGTTTTGATCGTTCCGGCACCCAATACCCCCAAAACCCCCACTAATACCAAGATCACCACCACAATTATTGTTTTAACTTTAGACTTTCCATCAGCTTTCATAACCATCTATACAAACAAAAATGTGGAAATAACCAACATAATCACCGCTAATACCAAAAACCCTACCGTATACTCCACCATGCCGGTCTGAGGTAGTTCACTGGTAGTCGTCGTCACTGGGGCTATCGTAGGCTCAGTTACACCACCGGTTCCGGCCTGTATGGTATATGAACCACTCTGATTAGACGAACACACGATTACATCATCATAGCTATCAGCACTCAATACATTACAATCATTGGTAGACCCTGCGCTACAAGTATAGTTAAAGCTAGCCACTCCTGTTGCTTTGGCTTTAAAAGTGATCTTTAGTATTGGTTGATTTGTCATTATCGCTGTTTCATGACTACTTGTTGATTGGTTTTGAACTGAGGCTGTTATCGTTCCGGCGTTATTATCAAAGTTCTTGCTGGCTACTATGATATTGGGTAAATCTTCCGGTTCAAAAGCTTTCACAATACTAACTATTTCAAGCTTACTGGCGTCAAAGGATGCCCAAATATCTGCCGCATAAACTTTATCTGTCCCCGACTCTATTCCTACCACCACATCAAACTGCTCACCCACCGAATGACTTGCGCTAGCCGGACTTAAAGTAAAATAGGCTGCCTCTACTGCCCGAACACTAGACACCCACAGTCCCAAACAAACCATCAAACTTAATAAACTTAGGCAGATCTTTTTCATCAATTATTAATAATAACCGTTAACTTGTCACTTGAAAAGGCCAAAGATGAAACTACCTCTCCTTGCCCTACTACCATCCTTGTTATTCCAAGTTCTTCCTGGCCGCCTTTACTTATATTAAAGTCAAAATTACCCGTCTTTTTAGGCATTACTTTAAAACTTAACAAGCTAACTGGTTTACCTTCTTCAAAAACATAACCTTCCACATCCGTAAACCAAAAATTAGCCAATACTAAATTCCTTTTATCACTGACTCTCATTGAGACTGCCTTAGGCATATCCTCTCCCTCAATTAATCCGGATACATCAAAAGCTTCAGAATCATAAGATACATAAACATCAACTGCATCAGCCGAAAAACTTTCCTTTGGTAGTAAATCAAGTTGTATCACATAAGTCTCACCAACTGTCATCTCTTTACTGTCAACTGAGAAGACAAAATTAGCTTTGGGATCCCCCATATCTTCCACTACTTTATCCACCATATCCACTTCATCACTTTCCGTCATATACAAAGACGGATCGATGTCAACACCCTGATTCTTTTTCATCAAGCCGGACACCACCATCACACTTTCCACAATAATAACAACAGCTACTACCGGTATTAAATAATTAAATATATTTTTTCCTTTGTCTTCCATTATTCTCCTTTATTAATAAATTTGGTCCTGTTTCTCATTAAGAGATTCTACTAACAGTCTAACGTCTATGTTATTAACTTGGCAACTACCATCTAGATCCTCCATCAAATTAGTTCCCTCAGCCACCTCTTCAAATACGGTTGCTTTCACCTTAACTAAGCCAAAATCAATTGCATCCACTATAC
>CAZBXB010000028.1:0-1080 GCA_964496075.1 uncultured Gammaproteobacteria bacterium | reverse complement strand
ATCACCTGCCAACATTGGATATTCGGAAAAATCATAAACAGTACTAGTCTCAGCATTTGTCGTCAAACTTATTTCTCCGCCAGCCTGGTTATATAGAACAGTTTGATCTTGTTTGCCATATTTAACCTGAAGATGTTTTGGTCCTTTAAAAAACAAAGCCACATTTTCTTCAGTCGTAAATCCAGCCAATTTATAACTTCCCGTAAACACAGCCTCACCTTTTTCGTTAACTTGATCACTTTTTGTCAGTGGAATATTAGAGTACTCCTTTTTGTTATCTCCAGACAGAGCCACCAATTTAGTTTTCCAGCCATTTATACATTTATGGTCCGGCTTAACACCAATAAATGCCACCTTATAATTAGCCCATACTCCCACACTACTCTCGGCATCTCCAATTTCATAACTAGCTCCATTTACAGCCACCACTCTCATATATGTATCACTACCACCGTCAGGATTATCTCCAGTTACTGTCGTCTTAGCCAAAGCCATTGTAACCTCTCCACTACCAACTTGGCTGGCCTCAAAATTAACAGTCGCCACATGAACCACGCCACTTTTAAGTTGACTTTCCGGTCTATCAGATGATACCGCTACTCTTACACAGCTTTCATCACCATCAAGCTTCAGAGTCAATGGCTTTTGAGTAAAACCATTACTGGTGTTCAACACCACTGAATCATAAATTTCTGTTGCGTCGTCAGGCAACTCCAAACCAACGCCATAACATATATCTGTTTGCACACCATCAACCTTGGCATTTCCAGTCGACACCCAAATCTGAATTGGCACCACGTCGCCAATCACTGCCTGGCTTTCTTCAGGCATTAAAGATACTGTTATATTATCGACAAAATAAGCCCCTCTTCTCAGTTCTTGATTTTGTCTTACCAAAACCACACCCATAAAAATGGCCACTGTCATCAGTGTCAAAAATACTAGTGATTTTAGGTTTGATTTGTTCATTTAATTATCTCCTCCAGAATATAGACTAAATTTAGCTCTCCATAAAGAATAATCACCCAAGTCTACATAACCATCACAGACTCCATCGGTCCCGGTAAAATCAGCCTCCCA
>CAZBXB010000027.1:0-9477 GCA_964496075.1 uncultured Gammaproteobacteria bacterium | reverse complement strand
GCCGGTGGCAGGCGAGTCTACAAATTCAAAACGGGTCAGTCAAAACAGATGCAAAAAACTATTCGCAAAAACACTCGTATTTCATATATCATTCAGCCTTTCACTAATTTTGATCACGGTTTTTCTTATCAAAATTGCTCCGCTTCTACTGATATTCGACTAATCTATCTCAACGGTCATATTGTTCAGTCTTATATTCGCGTCGCCAAGCCAGGTGAATTCCGATGTAATGAACACAAAGGTGGCCTGTTGACCTACCTGTCCCTTGACCAGATTCCTTCAAAGCTAGTCGCCAAATCAAACCTAATTGCCAAAAATTTAAACAAAATATCTTCCTTTTTTACCCTAGATTTTATAATTAGCAACAACGGCAATACCTACCTTTTAGAAGGTAACTCTGGCCCGGGCCTCGATTGGAATACTTCACTTATTAAAAATGAAATTGAAGCCAAGAAACTCATTAGACTTGTTGTCGAAGAGTTAGCTCTTCGCTCCAAAGCCCAACCTCTTTATTCCACAAAAGTCAGCGCATAGCCCTTATTATCCACCCTACCGGTTCTGCCAATTCTATGAATATATTCTTCATAGTTATTTGGTTCATCATAGTTGATTACATGGCTAATATCGGCAATATCCAGTCCTCTGGCGGCTACATCAGTAGCAATCAAGACTCTTACTCGATTTTCTCTAAAGTCTCGCACTATTTTCTGTCTTTGATTTTGCTTTTTGCCGCCATGTAGACCACTTGCCCTGATTCCTTTTTGTATCAAAGATGCAGACAACCTTTCTACTATTATCCTGGTTGATCCAAACACTAATACTTTTTTAAAATCAGGCAATCCCACTAATTGACACAGTTTTTCTTCCTTGGCGTATCTGGCTACTCTGACAATATTTTGCTCTACGTGTGACGAAGCGTTAGCCGATTTAATAGTAATTTTGACCGGATTGGTCAAAAAGTTACCTATCAAGCCTTCCACTCTTCTATCAATTGTGGCTGAGAAGAACAAAGTTTGACGTTGTTTTGGTATTTGGTCAACAACCGTCTGGATGTCTCCTATAAATCCCATATCTAGCATTCTGTCGACTTCATCTAACACTAGAGTATTTAGGCCACCAAAGTTAATTACATTTCTTCTACCTAGATCCAGTATTCTTCCGGGTGTTCCGATAATAATATTTGGTCCTCGTCTAATATCAGCTATCTGTTCTCTCAAGTAAGCTCCACCAATGGCCAGAGCTAGATAGACTCGTAGTCCCGGTGTAAACGACCTAATGTCTTGTTTGATTTGCTGGGCCAGCTCTCGAGTTGGCGCCATTATCATTATTCTTTCATTGGGATTTTTTAAGATTTTGTCAATCAAAGGTAGTGCAAAAGCAGCCGTTTTACCGGTACCCGTATTAGCAATTCCCAACACATCTCGGCCCTTCATGATATGAGGTATTGCTTGGTCTTGGATCTGGGTTGGATTCACATAGCCCTTAGCTACAACATTTGCCAATAGTTCAGGTCTTAAGTTGAAATCAACAAAGGAGTTTACTGTCTCCACATCTTCAATCTTGATAAATTCTTCAGCTTTTTTGATATAAAGTGATCTGTCCAATCTCTTTCCACCTCCAAATCTTCTTTTGTTATTACTCCATCCCCCCCTTCGCTTATTAGAATTGTGATAATTACTATTACTATGGTTGTTTTGTCGGAAACCACCCGAATATCTATTTTGATACATATTATTTTATGAACTTTGGCCATCCCGATCTTGTCTCGGAACTAATGTGCCCAAATAAAATAAAATATATTAGATATATACTAGGGCAAACTACGATTCTTCGCCTAACTTAAATCTGGGTAGTATAGCACATTTCCCATACATTACACTTTTTGTATATACACGCTTAAGGAAAATTTATATTTCCTCACCTATATCATTAGACAACTCCTCCAAATGTTCCACAGTTCGTCTTCTGCATCGGCTAATATATGCCTTCCAGCCTGTTTTTATTTTTTCTAATTTCTCTAAGTCAGGCTGATAATTCCTTAGACTTACTTCATGCGATATCGTGTCGCCGTTTCTTCTATCAAGATTTAAAAGAGAAGGTACTTCATATTCATCTCTGTATTTTTTGTCAACCTGCTTCATTAATTTTCTTCCAAGCCAACGTGCCACCCCTTCTTCGTCAATAGGACTATCATCAAAATTATAAAATGGATATTTTTGATGAACCCGATCTAATACATCATAAACATCTTCTTCACCCTCATGAATTTGACCAATTTGTCTTGACAGTTCAAACAGTCTATCCATTAATAGTGGAAAGTTAGATCTATTGGCAAAGCGTCTAGCCAAAATTAGCCAGTATATTCCCAGGTCAATCTGCTCATTTAATGGTAGGAAATCAAACGAGACAGCCTTTTCTTCAGCAAGTGTTTTAAGAAGCCGCATCATACCTCGGTTTTTTATAAGCCTAACACCCTGATGAAAAAATATCTCGGATCCATAAATACCTCTTTTTGTTGCCACAATATCGATCTTTCCTTTTTTTGTCGCCTCTAAAGCACTTTCTGCATAAATTAAACCTCTATTTCCCACAAAAGCATTGTTTAAAGTCAGATCTCTGTTATTCATAAGAGTATCCAAACACAAAGCATCAACCTCTTCAACCCCACCAAAATCAGCTTTTAAACCTCTTAAGTCTTCTTCTGCTTCCGGACATTTAACGGCAATATAGTCAAAATCATGGGCTGGCAATTCTGACTCTACCAATTTCAGATCAGAACCAAAAAGAATTTTTAACATAGTTCTCCCCAGTCCACCCTTATGTAAAACCTTATCTGTCTTAGGTATAGGATATTCAAACCAGGCGTCTTTTTTGGAAGAGTAGATAGAAAAATATCTTCTTTGATTACCCTCTTCGTCAAGCTCTGTTTTAGTCCTAAATCTGTCTGACATTTTAAGTAACTCATCAAAATCTAAATATAAAATCTTTTGGGGATCTATTTCTGTATTTCTATCTGTATCAATAACAGTCGATACTCTATGAATAGCTTGAATTACTCTGCGGGCTTGAGTTACGGGTTTATCTTGTTTAATATCTGGCACAAGTTGAGTCTCTAAGGCAAGTACATTCACAATAGGTTTACCAAAAGTATTCCAAAAACCAATAATCTCGGGTAGAAGAATTTCTCCACCATTCACATCTTTCTGAACACGTCTCAATTGCAGCATAGCCGAAAACCACATTTGTTCTACTGGTTTTTCAAGTACACCCGTTTCAAATTGATCTAATATGGTCCTGAAAGGTTCATATATTTCTGATCTACGAGCTTCTTTTTCTGATAAAACTTCCTGATTCATAAATATTAATCTAATGGTAACATACAAACTAGTCTATTATATAACAAATCACATCACTCTATTAATCCTTTACGGTCAATCAGGTACACAGTTACATCAAAACCTTTTCATCTCATTTGTCCACCTCAACATCTTTCTTTGAACTGCACTCAAAACCAACCCCAACATAACCACTATCAACCAGGAACTAATTCCAAGACCAAGCTGTTTAGCCAATCTGGCGATCAGCCAAAGCCCAACAGAATTAACAACCAAACCCGTCATCATTCTTTTATCTTCCTGTCCACATGAAGCTGTAAAAACATTAACTAAAGCCAGTGTTCCCATACTATGTATTATTGCCCAACACCTTGTTATCCATTCAGTTCCCAGCACCACATAACTTGGGAAAAACATATTTGCCAACCAGATAACCAGACTATTGACGGTAAAAAAGCCGAAATATAACATCACAACTTCTAAATTACATCCACATCTGTTTACTTTATTATCTTTTGTCATAGATATCATTATAAATTGCTAACTATCTACAGTTTAGCAAAAAAACTTTAACCGGAGTAAAATTAAATACAAGTAAAGTTTATTAAAAATAAAAACATGTTTAATTTTCGTAAAAATAAAGGTTTTGGTCGCAGAGGTGGTCGGGGTAGAATGGCTGGCCGATTGCAAGCCGGCCCGGGTGGAGTTTGCCTTTGTACCAATCCTGATTGTAAAAAAGAAGTCGTTCATCAACCGGGAGTTCCTTGCTATCAATTAAAATGTCCAAAATGTGGTAGCCCCATGCTTCGTCAATGACAGAAGAAAGTAAATTAATAAAAGGCCAAAAATTAGCCGAAAAAGCTGCTATTTTAGAGACAATCTTAGCTGGATCCAAAGCCATAGTTGGACTGGCTTCCGGCAGTATGGCCCTTATTTCCGACGCCGTTCATAGTGGCTCTGATCTTTTAACTATTTTTACTTCTTGGCTTGGTTTAAAGATAGCCCAAAAAAAACCTGATAAGAATTTTCCCTATGGCTATTATAAAGCCGAAAACATCGGTACTCTCATTATTTCTCTCTTTATATTTTTTGCTGCCGGAAAAATGTTGACGGAAGCTTACTCCCGCTTGTTTTCTTTTTCTTCCGTCAAACTTCCCCTTTTAGCCTTAGCCGTATCTTTGACCGATGCCATCATCTTGTTTTTCTTTGGTAAATACGAGATCAAAATCGGTCGACAAGTTAACTCCCAAAGCTTAATTGCCATGGGCTCAGAAAACAGAACTCATCTTTTTTCTTCCACAGCTGTTTTTATAGGTACTCTGGCAGCCTATTTTCATATTCCTTATCTTGAAGGTATCGTTATTTTACTCATTTCCTTCCTTATCATCCAAATCGGGCTTTCTTCAATCAAACAGGCCTTGTTTTCCCTAATGGATGTCAGTCCGGGCAAAGAAATTGAAGACCAGGTCGGTAGTATCATTGAAAACATATTGGGAGTAGAGGATTTTTTTGATCTGCGCTTGAGAAAAACCGGACCATTTGTTTCCGGTCAAGTCAAAATAGCTGTCAGAAAATCTATCAATGTTAACCAGTCTCACCAAATATCCGACAAGATTGAAACAGATATAAAAAATAAAGTACCAACCATTAGTTCCTTTGATGTTCATGTTGAACCCTTTCAAACCGATTTTCGCCATTTAGTTATTCCTGTCAAAGAAAAAGCTGGTTTATCTTCCAAGTTAGCCAAACGTTTTGGTCAAGCTCCATACTTTCTTTTTATTAATCTTAAGGCAGATAAAATCAAGGGCTTTTATTTTTTAGCCAATCCTTACAAAAAACAAACAACAAAAATTGGACTATCTATCGCTAAATTAATCATGAAACAAAAAAGCGACATTTTAATCACTTCAAAAATTGGTGAAATTGCTTCCAATTCTCTCCACTCTTATTTCATAGATATCTATCAAAGCCAAGGTCAAACAGCCCAACAAGCCATAAATTATTTTATTAAAGGTGATTTGATACTATTAAATACTTCTTCTGCTTTATAAAAAGCCTTAATTCAAGTATTCTAAAAACAGACAAAACTTTTAAAAGTTAGCAAAATAATTATGAAAAAATCAACCGCAGTCATAGCAATTACACTATTAGCACTTACTATACCTTCTTTTGTCTTGGCTCAAGGCGCCAAGCAAGGTCAAAATCCTGCCACTCATTTGGAAGATGTCGTTGTCTCTCCTCAAGCAGGCCAGTCAGGCCAACCAGTTGGAGTCGGTAATGGTAATGGCGGTATAGAATCAGCCAGTCAAAACTTAAACAGGGTAGTTAATCGCACCAACAATCCCGAAACAGGTCAGCAAATTAAAACTATGGTCGAAAACCATGAAAAAATTCAACTAAGAACCAAGACAGCCTTACAGCAAATGGACAAAAGAAATCAAGCAGTCAAGTTTTTACTTGGTCCTGATTACAAAAACGCCGGCCAAGTCAGAAGCGACGTAGTTGGTTTAAGAAACGATATTAGGCAACTTGAACAAATTAAAGATAAGTCTCTGCCGGTCGATGCCACAGATATTCAGGGAGCTATTGACGAACTGCAGACCGAAGCTGACGGACTCGAGACTCAACTAGAAGAACAACTATCAGGTTTCAGTCTCTTTGGTTGGTTAGCTAAGCTACTTGCCCAATAATCAGCACTATTTGACAGCCAGTAAAAAATTTTTTTTACATAAATTATCTCCAGGCTACCCTTTATCATGATAAAATCAATCTTATCAAACCGACCCGGTAGCCAAGCGGTTAGGCGACGGTCTGCAAAACCGTTTAGATGGGTTCAACTCCCATCCGGGTCTCACTTTTCTATGTTGTCCCTAATAATTAATTATGTTAACCTTTCTTTATGAATGATATAAATGACACCACCCAAACCCCCGTTACTCCAGTTACCACCAACGACACCCCTACACTACCACCAACCCCACCGCCCACGCCATCAATACCTACTGAGCCAATCCTTCCAGAAACCCCACCAGAACCGCCTCCAACCATCCCTGAGCCTTCACCTGAACCACCGTTAGAGACACCTCCACCGGAGGTGGATCAGCCTTTGACTGAGACTCCGACACCTACCGAAGAAACGACACCTACACCAGAGATAACACCTCCTTCTCAAGAGAATAATCAGCAATAAAACCAATCAAAACTACGTTATAATTACCCTTCCACAGATTCAATCTGGGATTTCCTATGTTAATTACTACCATTGGTAAGCAAAAATTAGAAGAAAAGATCAAGCAACTTCATCAGGAACTGGATCGAACTAGTCAGGACAGGGGAGACGCTGCCAGAGAAGGCGATCTTAAAGAAAACTCCGCCTATATCTTCTTAGGCGAACGAGCTGATGTTCTGCGTACTCAAATTCAAGAGTTAACCACCGATTTAAAGGAATCCCAAATCGCTCCCAAGCCAAGCCAAACAGACACAATTTGTTTTGGTCATCAAGTCACTGTTAATTTTCAAGCCGACGGCCGTCAAATGATTTTCACTCTGGTTGGCAAAAATGACTCACCTTTAAGGGACGATTGGCTTTCAGTTGATAGTCCTATAGGCATTGCTCTTTTAGGTAAACACCAAGGCGATCAAGTTGATGTCAATGGTCAGACAGTCACTATTCAACTTATTTCTCTTGTAGCCCTTGATTAGCTTCTAGATTTTTTTACCCTTTATTCGTAGACTGATTAAGTGAGTGGTTTTGAAAAAATTTTTGAACAAGTTTTTACCATCACACCTTCACAAGTTAGTTTCGTCATAGATCCACACAGAAACGAATATGCTGACTCTGGCCTAAGTCAAGAACAACTGAATAAATTGGCCACAAGAGGTACTAATGCTCACAGACAAATAGGTCTGGAAATTACTAATCATAAATTTTTAGTAAAAGAGTTGCCTCAACATATCCAAGATTTTATTCACACTTATCCATCACGAACTTCTAGTGAAATTACCAGATCTGTACAGTTGGCTCCAAACACATATATTAGAGCCAGAACAGATCATTTTATTGGAAATCCTCCCAATTGTCTTTGCCTTGAAAATAAACCAGGCAAGAAAAGAAAATCCTTCGGTGGCCTTAAGGGTCGCTACGTTCTCCAAGCCATGTTAAATGGCCTAACTGTTTCCGCCGACCAAGACTACCTTCCTGACACTGCCATATATATGTATAACAGCAAAACCTTGGCCATTCTTGATCCAGAATCAATAAGGCCACTTTTACCTCAAGTCAGACAAATAGCTATCTCTGCCGCCCGTATTTTAGGTCTGCACAATCAATGTCAGCTTCTTAAAACTGCCGGTACTATTAAAAAAGAAGCATCGCCAGGACAACCCTATTTGTTTTATCTAGACCAATTATCCTCAGAATATAAGTCGGCACGAACAAACATTCCTGAAATTAGGCAATCTATGATTGACGAAAGAAGGAATTTTTTTGATCCGGCCCTAGACCAATTTATCCAAGCCACAAAAAGCAGACATATTGTTAAAAGGTGTTTATAAAATCAAATAAATTACTTTAATTGACAATATGTATCCTATGGAGTTAAATATAGTATGACCAAACAAACAAGTCCAAACGTAAAAGCCACATTATCAAGTTTAGATAGTTTTCTCGAAGAATATTTAGTTAAAAAAGTTCCTGGCCTACCCAAGCAGATTAAAGAGCTTATCGTTAACTATGGTCCTTATTTAATTATTCTGTCTCTTTTGTTTGCCATTCCTTCAATTTTAGCCTTATTTGGTCTAAGTGCCATGTCTCTTCCTTTTAGGTCTTTTGGTCGTCTTGGTTTTAACTACACTCTTTCAACTGTTGTTTTTTTAGCAACTCTTGTTCTGCAAGTTTTAGCCCTACCTGGTCTTCTTAAGAAAAAAGCTTCAGCATGGAGATTAATGTATTATGTTGCCATCGTCAATGCTCTTCACTCGCTTTTGCTTTTCAACCTTGGTGGTCTTATCATCGGCACAATTCTTTCTTTCTATGTTCTCTTTCAAATCAAGAGCTACTACAAATAATAGATGATCAAACTAATCAAGACAGGTCACTATCAACTGGTCGAAACCAAAGCCGGTCAAACCAAGCTTTTAATTCTTGACAACAAAAACTCCTATGCTTGGATCAATGCCGAAGACATTGGTGAAATTTTAGTTACTACCCAAAAACAGCATCCCCTTGATTCTGTTTTATCGGCAGGGGAGTATCGTCTCTATGATGTTGACGATGATCCAAAATTAGTCGATCTACCTCATCTCCAACTAAAAACCGGCCCAAGAGCCTGGCAAGGCTATTTACTTCCAACCGGTCTACCCACCAAAACAGATATCAGAAACAGGATTATTCCTACCAAAGAAATCGTTACTTAACTATTTTATCCTTGCCCATAAAAGGTCTTAGCACCTCAGGTATAGTTACCGACCCATCTTCATTTTGATAATTTTCCAGTATAGCCAAAGGTGTCCTTGACGTCGCTATAGCCGTTCCATTAATCATATGGACATAGTCAAGCTTGCCCTTATTTCTATATCTTATATTCAAATTTCTAGCCTGATAATCAGTACAATTTGATGTTGATGTTACTTCGCCATAGTCATCTCTGCTTGGCATCCACGCTTCTACGTCATACTTTCTGGCTGCCATTGCCCCCAAATCTCCCGTACACATTTCCAGCACCCGGTAGGGTAGTCCCAAACTTTGATATATTTTTTCTTCCATAGCCAGCACATGTTTATGCCACTTGTCAGATTCTTCGGGCAAGCAGTATATAAACATTTCAGCTTTTGTAAACTGATGTACTCTGTATAATCCTTTTGAATATTTGCCATAAGATCCACCTTCTTTCCTAAAGCAATGTGAATAACCAATATATTTTATTGGTAAGTTTTTAGCATCCATTATCTCATCAGCATGCTTTCCTGCCAGTGTTACCTCAGCTGTGGCAATTAAGCCTAGATCTTCTCCCTCAATTTCATATGTTTGAGCCTCATCTCCCTTTGGCGCATAACCGGTTCCCAGATAATATTTCGATTTAGCCAGATCAGGGGTAATTACTGGTCTAAACCCTTCAGCAGATAGCATTTTAAAAGCGTAGGT
>CAZBXB010000026.1:0-9683 GCA_964496075.1 uncultured Gammaproteobacteria bacterium | reverse complement strand
ACAAGTTGACTTCTATTTTTATCATAGATTTTTAGATCTAAGAATAAATCATCAGGCGGGGTAACTTTTACGGTTAGCTTTTGTCCCCGAGGCACATCAATTTTATAAAAGTCTTTATTATCACTAGCTTCATAATTAAAATCAAGAAAACTTTTGTATTGATTGATTCCAATCGACAATGCGCTATCAAAAGAACCACCGGCATCAGTTTGGCTATCGGCATCAAAACGATCAATTATTTCCAGACTGACATTCTGAAATGTAGCTGACCAGATAGATTGGTTAGAAAGTTCCAGATAACATTTTTCCGATTGGCCACTGCCATTTAACCAAAAGCCGGTATGAGTCTCATTTTGCTTTTGATAATCATTTTTGGCCAAACTTTGTTTGTTTTGATCATAAATAATCGCACTCATCAGAGTGTTACCGCTAAAAAAATCTTTGATTTGGAGTTCTTGCCCGGGCTTAATCTCAGGGCTGATCAGATAGTACCAATTTTTGCCATCTTCTAAAATTCCACCTTGAAATTCACCTAAAGACAGAGGTACGGCAGTCTTAAAATCATCACCTCCCGGGGGTAAAGTTTGCTGAGCATGAACATCACCCAAGCAACCAACAGTAAGCATAACTATTAAAAGGACAGAGAATAAAAATTTTTTTATCATATTCATATTATTATTTAATTTATTAGTTTGTTGCCCAGTTTTAACCACCAAAAAACTTCTCCGCCTACTAAAAAAGCGGTTATCAAAACGGCCAAAGCAATAATTTTTAGATCATTTTTATTCATTTTTTTATTCACCGGTGACTACAAATACTCCCGGTAGGCTATTTATAAGAAAAGTATCATTAATTTTTTCAACAGGTACAACAAAGTCAGTTTCGTTGATAAATTGGCCGGCAACACGACTGCTGGAAACATAAATTTGGTCATCTTCTTCCAAATAGTTGATGATTACATCATAGTTTCGACCATTGGGAGTTGCTTTAACACGTAAAATATTTATCCGGATCATCACATTTTCTTGAGAACAGATTTTTTGTAAAATTTCAGCTTTATTTCCAAAATCAAAGTCCGGACCGGTTATTTCCTTAATTTCATCTTCAATGCCTCGGTATTGCCAATTAAATAAAGGTACTGCTAGATCGTAATCTCCACTTTCCAGATAATTATAAAAATCACCGACTGATTGAGCTGCTTTCTGACTATCACTTTCACCATCGGTGTTGGTCATTTCTAAGTTTTTTGATAAGTCGGCTTGATCTTCCAGCCTTGGTGAATTTTGAAGCAGTTGGGGTTCGATGGCTTTAGACGGTCGCAACCTCAAAAAATAATAAACACCATATCCTGAAAGCAAGGCGCTAACGATAATCGCTAAAACTGCCACAATAACAACTTCTTCTTTTTGTTTAAACATTTAGCTTTATTTAATAAAATTGAACTTTATTTAATCCCTCTTTAATACCTATCTTCAATAGTCTGGTAAAAACTGTTGGGTCTAGGGCATAAATAATTGCAAAAGAACTGGCAAAAATAATTACTGCCAACCACTTGGTGTATCGACCACGTGTGCGAGTAAAAAGAACTGCCGATAAAGCAGCCATTGCCGCCGGGGCAACAACTTTAATATCTCCCAATGGGACAATATGGCCACCAATATACTGTTGCTCAGTACCTAAGAAACCGGCTAAATCAAAACTGACATTTCCTAAAATAAACAAAATTTCTAAGATAAAAACTACCAGTAAGCCCCAAGAGGCACTTTTGGTTGAAGCACCTTCAGTTCGATAAACTTCATAAAGAATGGTCGGAAACAGAAAAAGCATTGCCGTCAATGGACTGGATGTATTGAGACCCCAAAAAACACCCACAAGTGCTAAAAAAGTAAGGACTAAACAAATTGGTGTTGCGTATTGATAAGGTTTAGCCATATTGGATATTTATTTTTAACTAAATTAAGACTAACACTTTTTTTAGTTAGCTACAATCTACTCCCTATACATCACTAAAACATTCTATTTCAAGATCTCAATATTTTGGCATTCATGCCAAATCATTAAAGCGAAACAAGAAAACCATGGTCTTTATGTCTTAATTTTCTTATAATAAACCAATGTCTCGTTTTGACAAAATCCCTACCAAGATTTTACTAATAGCTGTCTTTATTCTACTCACCGGTATTGTCTTCTTGGCCAAAACCAGACACAAACCCGGTACAGTCCAAGCCAATTGGTGGAATGAAACCTGGATCTACAGACAAGCCATAGATATTGGCTGGACAGGTTCTGATCTCACTGATTTTCAAGTTAGCTTTGACATAGGTACCAGTGCTTTGGTCAATGCCGGCAAAATGCAAACTGACTGTGACGATATCCACATCACCGACATCAATGGTAAATTAATTCCTCAATGGAAACGATGATTATGTGGAGATGCCTAACAGCTTAAGTCTAAATAATTTAAATCAGATTACAGTTAGTGGTTGGGCTTATATTAAGAATTTCGTTAGCTACCCCTGTATTGTCTTTGGGGAACAAGCGGATGGTTATTCTTTTCTGTTATACCAAGATGATACTGAACATTATACTTTTATGATAACGACAGACGAAGGAGTAAAATCTTCGGGTGATAGTTTAGTCGTTGATACTGACGAATGGCACTATGTAGTCGGAGTATATGATGGCAGTAAAGTTAAGATTTATGTAGATGGGGAATTTCAAAACAAAGACAGCCTTTCAGGAACACTTAAAACAACAATCGGCATAGAGGTTGGACACGATGAGACATATTCCTCCTCAAGATATTGGGACGGTCTTATTGACAACGTCCGTATCTACAATTACGCTTTAACCGGTGATCAAATCAAAACGCTTTATAATAACGGGGCGATATCTTTTAATTAATTTCCCGTTGGGGTCGACCTCAACCTTTCATTTGGACGGACACAGGGGTCCGCCCCTACAGACAAATTTAAACCCCTACTCCACAATCTCTCTAGCTGACAAATGATTTACAAAAGACCTAAACACTACTGGATATTCTGTCTCCACAATTGACTTGCTTGTTTCCAACACTTTTTCTCTAAATGAAAAATCCAAATTAATAAATACCTTACTACCCAATCCCTTTGAATCATAAGTCAACAAATACCGTACCCCAATCAAGCTATGTCTATCTTTAAAACTAAAATTATAAAGTTTATTTATTTTCTTAAAAAACCCTTTAACAAAAGCATTAAAACTAGCCTTACCAC
Source organism: uncultured Gammaproteobacteria bacterium (assembly GCA_964496075.1). GTDB lineage: Bacteria > Patescibacteriota > Microgenomatia > UBA12405 > UBA12405 > UBA1372. The sequence continues at coordinate 6,429 of CAZBXB010000026.1, read as the reverse complement.
CCATGACAGTAAAATCCAGATCCTCAGAAAATCTAGTACCATTTAGTATCAACCTAATTGCCGTCCCGCCTTTAAAAAATATATTTTCGGCATACTTTTCCATATATAACTCTTTTAAAAACAAAACCTGGATATACTCCCGTACCACTACACTCTCATTTGTCTTCATCTGTCTGGAAAACTGCTGTATCTGGTCTTTGGTCAACATATTATTTTTTAATCTTAAAATATAATTCCATAATTTTTTTATCAGCCGACAATTGCTCAACTATGTCATTAAAAACAGTTTTCTTTATTTTTGTCATGTCATACTCATCAAAATTAATTGTCTTTAATCCTTTAGATGTCAAATAGATCTGATCAAACAATGCTTTTTCCGGTAGGGCCACCAATGCCCCATCAACTTTTGTAAACATGCCAAAATATTTAGGTGCTATATGCCTAAAACCATAGACTTTACCATCAAAACTTTTTGTACTTGTCTTTTTAGATGTAATGCTGGTTACTTCAAAAGGAAACTGAGACACTACCCCCCAATAGTTTAGAGCTGTCTCCAATGATATATATGACGGTTGATATAGAAAATTAGCTATTTTAAAAGTACTTCCTCTACCCGCAACCTGATATTTATCCCTCTCTATTTTGGTCAATATTTCATTTTTAACTAAATCATCAATCACTCGATAGCCAGTTCTGTCATTTTTTATTCCCAACAATCGCTGTAAAGTCCTAAAATCAATCAAATCCAAATCAAATTCCATTAATTTTTTAGTTAATAAACTCATACTATACCTTGCCATATACTGACAATTTTAGACACTTTCTCTCCTCCTGTCAACCCAATAGCCAAGCCAAACAGATCTATAACAACGGCGCTGTTAGCTTTCAATAAAATACTATTACTGCTAGCATAATCTTTGTATGCCTGCTCATTTCAAACCCAAAAGCCTTCAATTGATAAATCGCCAACATTATTCCATAATTAACTAGTTGTAAATTGAAAATTGTAAATTGAAACTTAAACCCATACTACTTATTATCATCCTCGTCATTGCCCTTTTGGCTTCTCTTACTCTTGTCTTTCGTACTACCATCTTTACCAATCGAGCCGCCAACTACACCGACAACTCTCCAGTCTTAACTAATTCCTACCTATTTGCTTCCCCTTTACAAGCCAATACTAAAAACAATGAAAAGATCAGAATCACTGTTTTTATCCTCGACAATCAAGGTCTGGGTGTTCCCAGTCAGTCGGTTACCATCAACCCACAAACCAATCTAACTATAGAAAATATCCAATCCACCACCTCCGACACCGGCCAATCCACTTTTGACATCTCTTCAACTGTCCCTGGCAAATATATCATAAAGGCTCAAGTCGGCACCAATCAAATACCTCAATCTATATCAGTTACCTTCTATTAAATTTTACGAAAAAGATCAGGTAATAAATCCAACTTATCAATATGGCTTTCGTCTATCAAAAAAGGAGCTAAACGAGCCTGATATGTTTTCAACTTAGACTTTTCTCCTTCAAATTTATTTATGACTCTATCCACAATATTTTTTTTCAAACCATTATCCTTTACATATTGCCAATCAATTTCTGCTCCCTGAGCCTTTAGCCACACAATATCATAAATATCCCGCGGTTGGGTTTGCCGTCTTTCCAAATAAGCTACTAATTTTTGCACCAAATGCTGATCTAAACTAATAGAAACGGCTCTCACCAAATATCCATAACGATTTATCAATTTCACTTGCCTATCCTGCTTCTTCCAATATGTTTCATAATCCAACTTTATAGTCAGTTTTTCTCCAGCTTGCCGGCTTAAACCCAATTCAAATAACAAATCCAAAAATCTAAACTCATAATATACACTTTTGTCTATTTTATGTCAACCACATCACTATGAACTTTTATCTTTTTGCTAGTTTCTGTCCAACTCCTTTTGTAACATATTTTCAAAGTCGCCTATCACCATCCAATGGCTTCTAGGCAAAAACTGTTTCAGTTCTATTTCAAAGTTTATCTTGCTTGAAACCAAAACTTTTTTTACTTGTTCAAGTTTATCTTTAATATTCAACGGCATTAACCCTCGCCTCAAAATATAATATATATCATAAAAATCTCTTGGTTTTTGGCGACTTAGAAGTGCTTCAACTTTTTCACCAACAAGTTGATCTTTTTTTAATCCAATCAATGTATATGGTAAAACAAAATCGTTTACCACCATTTCCACTTCTCCTTCACTTTTAGTTTGACGCATTGATATTTCAATTTGAATAACAACGGTTTGATTATTGTTACGAAAATTTAATATTGCCAAATATCCACCACTCGTTTTCTTTGATTCTTTCAATTCAACCTCGATTCCAATCCTTTCAATCTCTACTAATGTATTTATCATCATTTTCTCAATCACGGTAACATCATCAATGTTTGCACTAAAGTCCAAATCTTCTGAAAAACGTGGACTTTGGTAGATTATTCTTAAAGCTGTTCCGCCTTTAAAAAAAACAAGATCCGATTTTTTTTGTTGATAAAAATACGCCAAAAACAAATGCTGATAATATTCCCTTCTTACGTTCAGTTCCAAACTTTGATATTTAGTTGTCAATTTTTGGATCTCTAATTCACTTATCATAAAGTTTAGTAATTAAATTAATTAACTTCTTTCGGTCATAAAGTTGACCATAAAAAAACAGCTTATCCCTATCTAAACCACCAACCATCAACCGTCCATTAATAACTTTTTTACCCAAACAAACAAAATACAAATAATCAACAATTGCCTTTTCTGGCTCTGCTATCAAAAATTCCCGACCTTCTTTCTTTATCAAAACATAGCCGGTATATGCCCGTTTTTTAATATTATAATAAACAAAGCTTTTCCCTTCAACATTAAAATTGCGAGTCGGCTTTGTGGTTGCACACGTCACCACATAGCTTATTTCTGGCATTATATTGTGATATGCCATTGCATACTCAAAAGAAATATATGACGGCACATAGAGTCTGTTGGCAATCTCTTCTTCTCTAGGCAAATCTGTTGCCAAACAATACAATCCATTCTTCAATCGTCTAAAAACTTTCTCTTTCACTTTCTTCTCCAAAAAATATTTTGTCTTATATTTTGACAAACCAAATAGCCTTTCAAAATCATGTATAGAAAATATCTTCATTCCTTTTTCTAATAATATCTGTCTTACTAATATTGGTTTCATTAAAGTATACATATTTACTCCTTTCTGAAATAGAATATATCTATTAACTATCTATGTCAATACCTCAACCTATATCAACCACCTTCTATTAGTTCCTAAAAGTCACCGTTACGCTAGATCCAAACGGTACATTTTGGTGTGCTACCTGTAAGTCAACCTGCCCTTCAGTCCTTGAACTAATTTCAAAGCTCACTTTACCGTCCTTGTCTGACAATTGATTTAAGGTATCAATTTCAGCTCCACCGGTCATCGATGCACTCTTTCCCACCACCGGCTTACCGTTTTTATCTAATAGAAACACATTTACCTTACACTTATCTTCTCCGTCGGCCTTACATAGTATTCTCTCACCTATTACATATGAATCCGTCACCGATACAGTAGTCGCCGGCGCCGCCTTAGTTAAGGTTACAAAAATTCTAGGTACTAAACTATAAGCCACCAAAAACAATACTACTACCGAAATCAATAAAGCTACTACCATCACTATTTGCTTCTTTTTTAGCTTCAATTCAAGCTTCATAACAAGATTTTAACACAAGCAATATTTCTCTGCCAGTCACAAATAATCTATTTCCAAATCCTTAAAATAGGCAATATGTATCAGTTACACTTCCAAGCACAATCGCGTCAACAACACTATTGCCCATTATCTCCACAATCACTACATCAAAGTAAGGCATAATACTTTGTTATATTCCATAAACCGCATGTTCTAATCAAAAAATCACCTAGCTTCATATATAAGAAAACCATCATCCACATTCCCACTTAATATTATCAATCCTGATATTTATAACAAACCTAGCCTATCTATAACACATAACTATCTCCGCATTTCTCCGCAACAACACCCCACTTACAACAAACAGAAAAATACAAAAGTGTTCGCTCTTATATACTTTGAGAGTAGATTTTACAACACTTTACCACTTAACAAACTATATCAAACACCAATCAGCCCTTTTTCAACCATCAGTTATCATGCTATCAAATTACATCAATTAATGCATCATTTTTGCCTTAAATAAGGCTATTGACATCCTTTTCAATATAGTACATATTTAGATATACGCTTTTATAGTAGTATAAAAACATATAATTTATCAATTTCAAACCTAAAAATTTATAACAATGAAAATCCACACTGCCCCATTTAAGTCTTGGCTCATACACCGCAACTACTCCGCTTCCACTATCAAAAACTATCTGGCCGATATTGGTAAATTCGAAACCTTCATCAACATCAACCACCCCCAAACCCAAGACCCTTTCGAAGTAAGCCTCATTTCCAACTACCTCTCCTCACTTACCGACAAATTAAATTATAAAAGATACCTGGCATCTCTTAAAAAGTTCTGCCAATTTGCCCTGGATCAAAAAGTAATTTCAGCCAATCCTATCAGGAAAGCCTTAAACCCAAATGTTACAGACAATATCAAACCAAATCAAGATCAATCCCAACAGCTTTTAAATCAGTTTAGCCTCTATTTAAAGAAACACCACAAGTCTGCCTCAACTATTAGAAACTACCAAGTTGACATTCAACAATTTTTAAACTGGTCCACATGAAGCTCAATTCAAAACTAAATAACACTAGTATTAGAAAATATAAATCATACCTGGCTAACCTCGGCTTATCAGACTCTACCATCAACCGCAAACTCTCTTCCCTATCTCTCTTTAAGCAATTCCTAAAAGACTCCGGCTATATTAAAGATAAGAAAAAAACAATTAAAGCCATCCAAACTCCATTTTTAGCCCGCTACCTACTTCTGGCTACCCTTTTTATCATCATTTCCGGTCTTGGCTATGGCGTCTACTATCAAACCATCCTCAAGGCCAGAAAAGACCTGGCTTATTCTACTACCGACAGCCCCACTCGCCCCACCCGTCAACTATCTTTTCAAGGTAGATTGACTGATACAGTTGGCAATCCTATTACTTCCTCTGCCGGTATCCAGTTTAAGCTCTTTACTCTTGGTGCTGGTGGCACCGAGCTTTACAACACCGGTACCGGCGACACTATAGCCCCAGACGACAACGGTATCTTTTCTGTTCTCATCGGCGGTACTCATGGCTCCGAAATACCCACTTCTGTTTTTAGTGAAAATGCCGAGGTCTGGCTTGAAATAACCATGGACCCTGCCGGTGTCCCTGAAGTTATGGATCAACGCCAACAAATCGCCACCGTTGCTTATGCCCTCAATGCCGATACCCTTCAAGGTATGCCACCTGCCTCACCTGCCACCGCCAATACTGTTCTAGTATTAAACAATAGTGGTAATCTTGAGATTGGCTACACCTCCCCCTCTATTATTTCTCAGGCTGGTATTTTTGGTATCGAAGGCCAAGCTATGCTTCTTAAAGCTACCGATGGCTCCGGTGGCAGTATTGAAATCAATCCTGATATATTAGGCCAGTTAAATCTCACCTTTGAAGGAGTTGGCCCCAGTGACGGTACCGGTTTCGTCCGTGCCCGCACCGATGCTAATTTCAACTCCGGCTCTCTTTATTACGGTCAGGTTTTAAACAGCAACACAGGTTACAACTTTTTAGAATTCGCCAACTATGATGTCGGCACTACTAATCTATCCACCCATTTCTCCATAGACGCTTACGGCAATACCAACGTCGGCGCCACTCTTACCACTGTTGATCTCAATCTTACGGGTACCATTCTGAACAGCGGAGCTACTGGTCCTTCTGGTTACTTAATGTCTTCTACTGGTTCCGGTATTGACTGGATTGCTCCTGCTTCTGTTGGTACTAGTTATGGTGCTACCAATGGCTTATCTATTATCGGCACAGACATTGGTCTAGGTGGCACCCTTACCCAAAACACTTCCATTGGTACTTCTTCTTTCTCTCTTTCCTTCCTCGGCCTCGGCAACACCCAAGCTCTATACATAACTAGTACAGGCAACCTCGGTATTGGGACGACCAACCCCCTTGCAAAACTGCACGTCGAAGGTCAGTGTATTACCGGAGACAGTCTTTTAACTATAGTAAAAGAAAATCCTAAATCTAAAATCCTAAATCCTAAACAAATCATAAATTCAAATATTCCAAATTCAAAACAAAACAGTTTAGAGCTTAGTGCTTCTAATTTAGAGTTTACCCGAATTGATCAAATTCGGGGTGGAGAGTATGTCTTATCTCTCAATCAAGACACCGGCCAAATAGTCCCGGCCAAAATCA
>CAZBXB010000025.1:0-9767 GCA_964496075.1 uncultured Gammaproteobacteria bacterium | reverse complement strand
GTTTTAGAAAATAATTATCACACACCCAGACATGAAATTATTTCTAGTCTAATTCCATTTATAAGTTCAAATTACGTCAACATTGACAATCGATTACAGTTATCAAAAGCACTTTTTCTTTATAGTCAACAAAGTCTCAGCTTTGTTGACATTTATTTCTCTGTTCTTTGTCAAACAAAAGATTATCACCTTCTCACCTTTGATAAAAAACTTGCCAATTTTCACAAGAAAAATATCATCTAACTATGCCTGAACTTCCCGAAGTCGAAACCATCAGACTATTTCTCAAAAACAACATTATTGGCAAAAAGATAGTTTCGATTGACATCCTAAACAAAAAATCATTATCTGCCGACCCTCAAAACATTATCGGCCAAAAGATTTTCAAATTATCCCGTACCGGTAAACAGTTAAGTATTTATCTGGATAATAAGTTTTTACTCCTAATTCACCTTAAAATGACCGGCCAGCTTATATATGTTGCCAAAGAAATTACTGCCCTCGGACATCCTCTTGACGAGTTTACCCGCCGAAGCCTTGGCGAAGGTGGGCCCTGGAAATCTACTCGAGTTATTTTCACTTTTTCCGACAATTCAAAACTTTATTTCAATGATCAACGAAAGTTTGGTTGGATTAAGTTAATTAAACAGACCGACCTGGACAGCTTTCAATCCAATCTTGGCCCCGATATTTTATCACCAAGCTTCACCCTACAATACTTCCAAACTATTCTCAAAAATTCCACACGTTTCATTAAAACCTTCCTTCATGACCAATCAAAATTAGCCGGTGTTGGCAATATCTATGCTAACGATGCTCTCTTTTTATCAAGCATCCATCCCAAAGTTAGATGTAACCAGTTAACCAAAGCTCAATCCAAATCCCTTTACCAAAACATAAAAAAGGTTATCAGACAGGGAATTAAACACACTAATCCTTTTCTAACTTATCAAAGAGACGGCCAAGCCTGTCTTAAATGTAGTACCAAGATTGTTCGTTTCAAACTTCAAGGCCGTTCCGCCTTTTTCTGCCCTAGTTGCCAAAAGCTATCAAACTAGCCATAATACAGCTATGATAAAAGCGGTTGTCTTCGATCTATCAGGTGTTATTTGGAAACGTCGTCCCTTTAATAAAGATTTTTTTCTTTTGCTCTCAAAGACTGTTTCCATGCACCCCAAAACGGTCAAAGCCAAATATAGACTAGTTGTCAGTCAACTTCAAACTGGCAAACTAACTTTAAATCAATGGTTACGCTCAACTTTTAATCTCAAACGGTCCGATATTAACACTTTCAACCAAAATCTTGAAACCCTCTTCATTTCCCACTATGAAAAAAATTTTTACCCTAAGTCCATTCCGCTGCTAAGACTTCTCAGAGCCAACCATATTACTGTTGGTTGCCTAACCAATACAGAAGATTTTCTAGCCAAACTACTTATCAAGGCCGGTTTCTTTTGCAATTTTGATTTCAAAGTTATCTCATCAAAAGTAGGCTACAGAAAACCAAATCAAAAAATCTATAAAAAAATATTTAAGATAGGCAATTGGAAACCAGACCAAGTCCTTTATATCGATGACCATAAAGCCAATATCGAATCGGTCAGAAAACTTGGTGTTCACGGTATTAAGTTTAAGTCCTATAAGAAGCTAGCTTCCCAGTTAGATATTCTCATCTTTCACATTCTAATTCCAGTCTTAGTTTTCCTTTTCTCTCCTTCTTCTGTCTATGCTCAATGTCCTGTATGTATTATCACTGTCGGCGGGGGAATGATTCTAGCTCAAAAGCTTGGCGTCGATGATCTACTGGCTTCCATCTGGATTGCCGGTCTCAACACTGCCATTGCATTCTATTTAGCTACTAAAATAAAAAAACCAAGAATTAATCCCTATCTTTTAGCCGCTCTTACTAACTCTCTTACCATCATTTATTTTTTCGCCACCAACCAAATCGTCCCCGGTGTCAATCAGGTCTTGGGTATCGACAAAATTCTTCTCGGTCAATTTTTAGGCTTCTTCGTCGTTTCCCTTTCCTATCTTACCGATAGATTTATCAGATCAAAAAACGGTGGAAAAGTTTTGTTCTATTATCAAAGAGTTATTTTGCCCGTCTCTTATCTTCTTCTTACTTCTCTTTTAATAAATTTATTTTTACTCTAAACTAATCTATGAAAATCTCAAATGCCGATATTGAGTCATTTATGAACAAGGTCAAAAAAGCCGAAAAAGGCCACCAGCTCGATCTGTCTAGTGACGAAGACTTAAGTATAGCCATCATGAATTTAATTAGCATTGAAGAACACATGTTTTTCAATGGCAACAAGACCGGCAAAACCCACTATTTCGATCTTTTAAACGAAGCTAGGGAAATGAGAAAGTCTCTTTTAAAATTAATCATCAAAGATTATGAGGCTGAAGTCTGGTGTACCAGCAAGCACTTACTGGCTGCTTCTATGCGTCTTTTTGAAGTTGGTACCAAGGCCCAGACAAAAGGGGACAAAAAGCAAGCCTTAGATATGTTTAAAAAATCCTTCGATCTCTATAATCTTTTTTGGGGTATTAACCTAGGTTTAGTCAAGCCTGGCCAGATACAAAATATCAAAAAAGACAAAGTTGAAAAAAACCCTTTACCAAAAAAAGATATTATGGGCAAAATTAGTTCAGTTATTAGCGCGGTTTTAAATTGCTGTCGTGAGTAATCCTACCACTTCCCACTTGCCCCACCGCCACCCGAAGATCCTCCGCCAAATCCTCTAAACCCACCTCTCGAGCTCCAAAATCCAGTTGGATATCCCATTTTTGTACTTTTTTTATAATTTCCCGACAGTACTAGATCCAGCAACAGACCAATTATTCCCAAAATAACTGCTGTTACTAAACCAGAAAATATTATTCCAATCACAAATCCGACTATCCCTCCGGTCACAAATTCTCGACTTCTACCCAAATACGAAGCAATATATGTCAAAAAAGTAAAACCCAACATAAACACTATTATATTTTTACCAAGGTCTTTTGGTGGCACAGCTTTATTATTGTTTTCAACCATATCTCTTTTTACGTATCCCATTATTTTCTCAATTGCCACAAGTGTGCCTTGTTCATAATTTTCTAGTTTAAACTGTGGTGTTAGCTCATCTCTTATTATTCTTCCTGCCATGCCATCGGTAATTTTTCCCTCCAGTCCATAGCCCACTTCAATCTTCATTTCCCGGTCCTCTTTTGCAATCACTAGTAGTATCCCATTGTCTTCACCCTTCTTTCCAATACCCCATTTTTCAAATACCTCTACGGCGTATTCTTCAATGCTGGCCTCAGGTAATTCACTTATAGTTAATACCGCTATCTCCGCCTCAGTCTCTATTTCAAACTCGCCAATTTTATTGTTCAATTTCTCTTCAAATTCCGGTGAATAGACATTAGCCATATCTGTCACCCAGTTTTGATAATTTGGAGTATCAAAAGCAAGTACATCCCTTGCCAATACAAGAAATAAAATCACTATCCATATCTTTAGTATTTTTATCATCTGTCTCTATTTTATAACACTTGACAAGTAAATAAATGTATTGTATATTCATGTACAGTGTTATTAAATTTAAAACCAATTCGTTTTGATTGGGATAAAGCAAATAAGCATAAAAACAAAACAAAACACAATGTTGATTTTAAGGAATGTGAACAAATATTCTTTAACAATCAACTAAAAACATTTATCGACACAAAACACTCTCAGCAAGAATCAAGATTCATTGCTCTTGGCAAAACAGACGAGCAAAGAAAATTAACAATAGTTTTTACAATTAGAAATAAAAAAATTAGAATTATATCTGCTAGACCTCAAAGCAAAAAAGAGGCAAAAATATATGAAAAATAAACAAAAAGTTGTTCCAAAATTTAAAAACGAAGATCAGGAAAGACAGTTCTGGTCAGACAATGATTTATCTGATTATCTAGACCAGTTTAAACCAGTCAATATTGATCTTTCTGAACTGAAACCATCAACCAAATCAATCACCGTCAGATTACCCGAATCTCTATTGTCTAGTCTAAAAAAAATAGCTCATCAAAAAGATGTACCATACCAATCACTTCTAAAAGTATATTTAGCAGATAGAATAAAAAAAGAAATCACTTTAAGCTAAATTCCAAAATCTACACTTGGAGCCAATTCTGCCCCGGTTGCAGATTCAAAAAATGCTTTTTCAGAAAATCCGAATATACCAGCCAGTATACTTGTCGGTAGTGTTTTTACCATTACATTGTATTCGGCCACCAGATCGTTATATCTTTTTCTTTCTACTGCTACTCTATTTTCAGTCCCGGATAATTCATCCATAAAGTTTTGGACTGTTGCATCCGACTTAAGCTCAGGGTAGTTCTCTACTATTACCAGTAGTCTTCCTAAAGCCGACTCTACTTGCCCCGCTGCTTCTGCCTTTTCATCATTAGTTGTTGCTCCCGAATATCTGGTTCTGGCTTCAGCAATCTGACCAAATACTGCTTGTTCTTGTTTTAGGACTGCCTTAGTCGCTTCCACCAAACTTGGAATTAAATCAAATCTTCTTTGATATTGTGTTTCCACTTGTGCCCATTGAGCCGATACTTCCTGATCTTTTCTCACCAAACCGTTATAAATTCCACCCATCCACAAGCCTACTACAAATACTACTCCGATTATTCCTAATAATAATTTTTTCATTTTTATTAATTTAAACTTTAATAATTCATTATACAATTTTTCCCTAAACTGAAAATATGTTAAACTCAGTTATTAAAAGTTAATTGATCCATGCAAAAAATTGGCCAAGTAACCCATTATTTTGACAAAATTGGTGTTGGTGTTTTATCTGTCGAGGAAGGTCAAGTCAAGCTCGGTGATCAAATCCAAATCGGACAAGAGGGTAAGGAAACTACTTTTACCCAAACTGTTGTCTCCATGCAAGTCGATCACCAGCCAGTTGAAATTGCCAAAGCAGGTGATGAAGTTGGTCTTAAACTAGATCAACCTGCTAAATCCAACGACCCCGTCTTTTTGGTTGAGAAATAATTTTTCTCTACCAAGACATATTTTTTTCTTCTGCTCTTAGCTTTTGCTGTTTTTGTTAAACTTATTTATGCCTTTTGAAATTGCTCTAGATTTTGACGATGTTTTACTTGTACCCCAAAGATCGCCCGTCAAATCTCGAAACGATGTCTGTCTTGCCACCCAAATTACTCCCACCGTCAAACTAGATTTTCCCATTATTTCCATCAATATGGACTGTGTCACTGGTGTAGATATGGCCCTGGCTATGAGTCGTTATGGCTCTACTTCCTTTTTCCCTCGTTTCAAGCCAGCCAAAGACCAAGTCAAAGATATTAAAAAAGTTTTAAGCCAAAACCAACATACCATTCCTTCTATTGGTATCAAAGCTACTGAATGGGATAGACTCAAGCTTTTAGTTGATTTAGGTATACAGACTATCACCATCGATGTTGCTCACGCTCATCAAGATACCTGTCTCGATTTTATTAAAAAAATCAAAAAAGAGTATAAACATTTAGAAATCATTGCTGGTGTCATTGCCACCAGGCAAGCTGCCGTCGACCTTTTTAAAGCCGGTGCCGATACCGTCAGAGTTGGTCTCGGTCCTGGATCTATTTGTACCACCAGAGTTGTTACCGGTCACGGTATGCCTCAAATCACCGCTATTTTAGAAGCTGTCAAAGCCGCCAAAGAATTTGGTGGCTATCTTCTTGCTGATGGTGGTACTCACAACAGTGGTGACATTGTCAAAGCCTTAGCTGCCGGTGCCGACGCCGTCGTTGTTGGTAGTCAACTGGCCGGCACAGATGAAGCTCCGGGTAAAATCCATATAATCAAAGGCAAAAAATATAAATCATACAACGGCTCTACCAGTCGAACTGAAAAAAATAAACAATTAAAGCAAAATTCAAAGGATAAAAATAGTAAATACACCAGCTATATTGAAGGAATAGAGGCTTTTGCACCTTATAAAGGACCGGTTACCAATGTCTTAAATCAGATGAATGCCGGCCTCCGATCTGGCTTTAGTTATAGTGGTGCTCTTAATATAAAACAGCTCCACAAAAACGCCCGGTTCATTCGTGTCACCAGTAATATTGTTAAACGAAATTTCGACAGGGGAGTTAAAATAATTTGATGACAATAAATACTCATTTACACTATATACTGCCACATCCCACGAAATACACAAATGTACCAATATATTAAAAAACATTTGCTTTTTATCACATTTCTCCTAGCTTTTTTAGTCAGACTAATTGGTCTTAATCAATCTTTTTGGCTCGACGAAGCCATCTCCGCCAATATTATCAAAAACTATTCTTTTATCAACATCATCACTCAATTTTCTCCCACTGATTTCCATCCACCTCTTTTTTACTTAATCTTAAAAGCCTGGTCTATTATTTTTGGCTGTACCCCCGTCGGCCTTCGTCTTTTTTCCGTCACAGCTTCCTTGCTGACTGGCCTTTATCTCTACAAGACAGCCAAATTGCTTTTTAATCAAAAAACAGCCATACTAGCCACCACATTTCTCTTATTTAACCCTTTATTTGTCTATTATTCTCAAGAACTTCGTATGTACGCCTTAGTGACGTTATTTTTGTCTGCCGTCACTTTCTATTTTGTTAAAACCCAATCATTATCACTATCATCAAAATCTGTTCTCTTCTTCAACCTATTTATATTTCTTTCATTTCTCACCTTTTATGGCTCCATTTTTTACATCGCCGGCCTTTTCTTGCTCCTCTTAATCCAAAAAAAATATAAATTAATTATCAAGCTAATTCCAGGCATTTTATTTAGTGTTCTACTTATTTTGCCACTTTTATATCGCCAACTTTTTCTTAGTAAGACCCTACTAACAGACGTTACTAATTGGTCTCTGGTTTTAGGTAAGTCCAATCTCAAAAATCTTCTTCTTATTCCCATCAAATTTTCCTTTGGCCGACTGACCTTCTATCCCAAAAAACTTTATTATATACTTGCCGGTTTTTGGACCTTATTTGTTTTTTCTCGCCTCATACGTGCTAAGACATCGAACCATCTCAAGTTTTTATTCATCTTCCCCCTACTACTGGTTTTTTTGATTTCCTTCAAGCTCCCCATGCTTCAATATTTTCGTTACCTTTACCTTCTACCCATCTTTTGCTTGCTTTTATCAGTATCTCTGGTCAAAACAAAAATATTATCGCATCTTATTTCTTTAATTTTTGTTCTTTTATCCCTCATCTATCTCCTAAGCCCATCTCAACACCGTGAAGACTGGCAGTCTTTAGCCACTTCATTACCTCATAATTCCGATGTCTATATGATTAGTTCCTTTGCCGATCCACTTAAATTTTACCGTCCTGATCTAAATATTTTAGACATCCGCACTGACCTACCTACCAACCCATCCACCAATAAAATTTTTATTATTCCTTATGGCCTTGAAATCTTTGCCTTCGACCATAAATCCATACTTGACTCTTCAGAATTTACCCATTCTCTGACCACCAGCTTTCGAGGTATCGATTTAGAAACTTGGCAATAATACATTTTATCTTTTCATCAATGCTAGTCTCTGGTCATCTTTCATTTTTTCAGTTGCGTATCTTAGTGTTACTCTTGCCAACTTACTTTTGTTTTTCGCCAAATATCTATAAATATCCGACGGATATCTACACCATGCTTCTCTCAACATCCAACCTACCCCCTTTAGTACCAACCTGTCTTTGTCATTCATCAATTTATCCGCCACCTTAAACACCATATCCAGCTCCTCACCTCTTCTGATTACATAAATCAAACTGACTGCCGATGCCCGTCTAAACCACCTATTTTTTGATCTTGTCCAATCCTCTGTTACTTCAGTCAAAAATGATGGATATTTACCAAAAAATATTCCCAAGCTATGTGCACAAAAATCATCACAATGTGCCCAGTTTGACACATATTTTGTAAACCATTTCTTAAACTTTATAAAGTCAGTTTTCTTGTAACCGTCTCTTTGTCTGTAAAGCCAATCCAAACCAACTGTCTTTTCCTCAAAATATTTACTCGACAGTAATTTCTCACACAAATCAAAAATTTCCTTCTTTGATAAATCCGACACAATTGGGTAGTACATTCGAGCAATCTTTCTTACTTCAGGAGTTCTTATCCCCATTATATTTACAGTTTCTCTAAAATATCTATTCGCTCCTATCCTGTATTCTTCATCTACTCGCTGACTCAAATCCTGTCTAATTTCAAAGATAATATCTCGCATCACATCTTATTATACAGGATGGCCTTTTCTCACCTTCCTATTATCAACAATTCTTCCTCAGCTCTGGTGATTCCTGTATATAGCCATCGTCTCCATTGGTCATCCGTCATCTTAGAAAATCTTTCTTCAAACAATATTACCTTTTTTGCCTGCGATCCTTGGGCTTTGTGTACCGTTAGCGCATATCCAAAATCAAACAAGTCACCTTTCAAATACCTACCTCTCTTTTCGGTAAAGTTTATACCAGCCGTCTTTCCAAATTGATCTTTGGCCATCATCCCCGAATAAAAACTGCCATCGTCCATCTCAATTTCGGTCTCCCACCAGTTTTCATCTTTATCATACAAACTTTCAATCGTTCCCAACATTCCATTAAATATCTCCTTAGCGTGATTGTTCTTAAGACAAATCACCTTATCTCCCACATTCACCTCTTCAGTCTCAAAGCCCAAGTTTGATCGAATAAACTTATTTAGTTTAACTCTGGTATTGTTATAGCCACACAGCACCATCGTTTCAAAGTTATAATTTTTAAGCTCCTCGTCCACTTCATTTGCCACCCAAGCCTCTCTACCATCAAACTTTTTAATTCCCTTTCCATATATACCCACCGGTATCTTACCTTCCTCTCTTGCCAATATAGATAATTTTATTATCGGATTATCTCTGGCTTGCCTGTGTATCTCCAAAAGTTTTAATATAGGTTTTTCCATTAGATTAAAACTGCCCTCAATCGGCGGTAGTTGACCATGGTCACCAACTGCAATTATTGTTTTATTAAAACTCAGTAGATCACTCCAGATTGAGGCTGATACCATCGATGCCTCATCAATAATTATCAAGTCTTGTTCTACCATCTCCTTCTTTTTCCAACCGGTTATCTCTTTTTTGCTATTAACAATAGGGGAGTAAATCAACGAGTGGATTGTACCCACAAAGTCCCCACTTACCATCGTCTTATTTTCAGCCAACTTATTTCTCAACACTCGGGCCGCCTTGCCTGTATAACTGACAAAAGCCACCTTAACTTTTTTATGTTTCTTTTTGATTTTATCCCTAAGTATTGATATTAATGTCGTTTTTCCTGTTCCGGCATACCCTCCCAAAGTAATATATTGCGACGCCTTACTTCCATACCAATTCAAAAGATTATTTATGGCCAATTTCTGGTCAGATGACATTTCTATTTGCACTCTCTATTCTACACCCGACTTCGCTCTTTATTCGGCATTTTCAATATTATAGACACTTTCGCCAATATCTATTTACTGTTATAAATTACTTAAGCCATGAAAAAGAATTTCCTTTTTTATCTACTCTTTATAGATCTCCTAATTTTGAAAATAGCATACTAAACAGTCTATTTTATTAGAATAAAAGACATAAAAAAAGCACTGTTATTTTAATAACAGTGCTTTTTAACTCTTTTTGATTTCTTTTCAAAACTCAAAAAGTCTCTCTTTCCCAAATCCCCGGTTTTGCATCACA
>CAZBXB010000024.1:0-10576 GCA_964496075.1 uncultured Gammaproteobacteria bacterium | reverse complement strand
AACAACCAGTCAACTTAAGACTTTTCCTCAATCAAAGAACTTCGAATTTAACCTAAGCAGTCAACTTTTTTCTTGTATCTATTCCATCAAGCCGGGTAATCTTAATACTTTTTTATCTCTTTTTGGTCAAATTAAAAATCAAGAACCTTTTGAACTAATCCTTTACTTAATCAAACAAAACTTAAGAAAACAGCTAACCGGCTGGTCAAAACTACCTTTAGATAAACTTAAAACCGCTTATCTTCATTTAATTGAATTAGATTATCAATCCAAGACAGGCCAACTGGTCATTTCCAAAGAATCAGCTCTCGAAAGAATCATCATCAATCTTCTCAAGTGATCATCGTTGATGTTATTCTTAAATATGGCCAATACTAGAGTCGACAAACCTTGGGGACACGAAATAATTTTTACCAATCCCGAATCGTCTTATACCGCCAAGCTTTTATTCATCAAACAAGGTGAAGAGATATCCCTTCAATACCACGATCAAAAAACGGAAACTCTAACTCTTTTTTCTGGACAATGTAAGCTAATTACTGGCAAAAACGCTCAAAGTTTGATCGAAAACAACATGGAAACACACATTGGCTATACTTTTGATCCAGGCACAATCCATCAAATCAAAGCTATTACAGATTGTTTAATATTTGAAGCCTCAACTCCCGAAACCGGCATTACACACCGACTTAAAGATAAATATGGAAGACAAGATGAACAAAAATAACACCCTACTCTGGTTTAAAGAAATTGGCAGAGACGACATTTCCATCGTCGGTGGCAAAGGAGCCAATCTTGGCGAAATGTACAATCTTGGTATTCCTGTCCCCAATGGCTTTGTGGTTACTTCACAAACCTATTTCCAGTTTCTAGAAGAAAACAATCTAAAACAAAAAATCAAAGATGCCTTTAAAAACGTTGATGTTAACAAGTCTGACCAGCTACTAAAAGCATCTCAGACAGCCAAAAGAGCCGTACTCTCGGGTCAAATAAGCCAACAAACCGCCATCGAAATTATGAAAGCTTACAAGAAATTATCGGGCTTTGCCAGCCTTAGCAATGTACCCGTAGCCGTCAGATCCTCTGCTACTGCCGAAGATCTACCGGACGCCTCCTTTGCCGGCCAGCAAGAAACTTTTTTAAATGTTATCGGTGAAGCCACCCTAATCAAGCGTGTCAAATCATGTTGGGCCTCTCTTTTTACTCCCAGAGCTATTTTCTATCGGGAAAACAAAGGTTTTGATCATTTCAAAGTCGGTATAGCCGTCCCTGTCCAAAAAATGGTCAACTCGGACATTTCCGGTATTATGTTTACCATAAATCCGGTTAGTAACAACAAGTCACAAATAATTGTCGAGACCGCTTGGGGACTAGGAGAGTATATCGTTCAAGGTATGGTCACCCCAGATCAGCACATAATTAACAAAGATAGTTGGAAAGTTACATCTCATCATCAATCCGATCAAAAAGTCCAATTGGTTAGAGCCAAACAGGAAACAAAGAAAGCAACAGTCCCTAAAAATAAAATAAAAAAACAAAAAATAAGTGATCAAATTGCCGTCAAAATTGCCAAAATTGGCCAAAAACTACACGATCATTATGCATCAGGCCAAGACATTGAATTTGCCATAGAAAAGGGCAGAATATACATTGTCCAAACTAGACCAATCACCACCCTCCAAAACAGCCAAAAACAAGGAGTTTCAACCCAGCTTCCCACTATTTTGGAAGGCGAACCGGCCAGCCCCGGCTCAGCTTCCGGACCGGTCATTATCATTAAAAATCCCAAAAATATCAAAAAAGCTCAGACAGGTCAAATACTTGTCACCACCATGACTTCACCGGATTTCGTCCCTGCTATGAAAAAAGTAGCTGGCATTATTACCGACAAAGGTGGTCAAACTTCCCATGCCGCTATCGTCTCAAGAGAGTTGGGTACTCCCTGTGTTGTTGGCACTAAAACTGCCACCAAACTGCTCAAAAATGGTCAAATAGTCACTATTGATGGCGCTGTCGGCAAAGTTTGGGATGGTAATATTATGGGAAACATCACCACTCAAAATGAG
This sequence comes from uncultured Gammaproteobacteria bacterium, assembly GCA_964496075.1. GTDB lineage: Bacteria > Patescibacteriota > Microgenomatia > UBA12405 > UBA12405 > UBA1372. The sequence goes on along the minus strand of CAZBXB010000024.1, from coordinate 8,510 downwards.
ATTAGCTTGACCCAGTCAAACCAAAAAACAGCCACCAAATTGTACGTCAATTTAGGTGAGCCAAGCCTAGCCAAAGATATTTCTAAAAGAAATGTTGATGGTGTTGGGCTTTTAAGAGCTGAGTTTATGATGGCCGAAATCGGTATCCATCCTAAAAGGATTATTGCCACCGGTAAACAAAAACAATACATTAGTAAACTATCTCAAGATATTAGCAAATTTTGCAAAAATTTTAATCCCAGACCGGTCATTTATAGAACCACCGATTTTAAAACTAATGAGTATAAACACCTTAAATGGGGTAGTCTCTATGAACCGGAAGAAGCCAATCCTCTAATAGGTTATCGTGGAGCCATTAGATATATTACTAATACCGATATTTTTCAGATGGAATTATCTGCTCTTAAGCAAGTCCGAAACCAAATGGGCTTGAAAAACCTCTGGTTAATGATCCCATTTGTCAGAACTGTTAACGAACTTATTCAAGTCAAAAAAATCGTCACAGACGCCGGTTTAATCCGTTCTCCCAGCTTTAAATTGTTCATGATGGTAGAGATACCAAGTAACGTTATATTACTTGATGATTTTATTGATGTTGGTATCGACGGAGTTTCTATTGGTAGTAATGATCTAACTATGCTTACCCTCGGCCTTGACAGAGACAATGGTGAAATTGCACAATATTTTGATGAGATGAATCCGGCCGTTCTCTGGTCTCTTAAAAAAATCGTTACTACCTGTAAGAAAAGAAAAATTTTGTGTTCTATCTGTGGTCAAGCTCCCAGTAATCATCCTGATCTTGTCGAAAAACTAGTCAGATGGGGAGTCAGCAGTATCTCTGTTTCACCGGATGTTATCGACAATACCCGTCAAATCATTTCTTGGGCTGAGAATAAAGTATTAAAAACTAAATAAACACCACTGTTATCTCGCCCTTACTAGATTTTCCCTCATAATACTCCAAAAGTTCGTCTGCCAAACCAATTTTCACTTCTTCAAATTTTTTCGTCATCTCTCTACAAACACAAACTCGACTATTTCTTCCATATACCTCCTCAATATTTTTCAACAACTCCATCAATCTTTTTGGTGATTCATAAACCACCTTAGTTCCATTACCTTTATATTCTTCCAAAACTCTGATTCTCTTGCCACTTCTTTTCGGTAAAAATCCTAAAAAAGAAAATTTGTCCATCGGAAATCCGGATAAAACTAGCGCATTTATAGCTGCTACTGGTCCGGGAACGGCTGTTAGTTCATACTTTTTCTTTCTACACATTTCCACCAACTTATAACCGGGATCCGACACCAGGGGAGTACCGGCATCAGTCAACAATACCACCTTCATGTCTTTTTCCAACATATCCGCCACCATTGGTAACTTTTGTTCTTCCACTTGTTCATAATACGGCTCAACCTTTTTACCTTTTATTTTCAAAAAATCCAAAAGTTTTCTAGTCCGCCTGCTATCCTCAGCCAGAATTACATCACAATCTTTCAAAATCTCAATTGCCCTTAAACTAATGTCGGACAGATTACCAATTGGTGTCGAAACTATATAAAGCATTAATAAAACTTTCTGATAACCGACACCACTTTACCCCTAATATCAATATTTTTTACAAAAATGGGTGACATGGCCGCATTGGCTGGTTGTAAGCGTATTCCATTTGCTTCCCTATAAAATCTCTTCAAGGTAGCAAAACCATTAGTAAATACCGCCACCACAATATCGCCATTATTGGCATGGTTTTGTTTCTTAATTACCAAATAATCACCCTCAAAAATACCGTCATCAATCATCGAATCGCCTTTTGCTTGAAGTATATAAGATTCGCCACTTCCATCAACCATATGCGGACTTACACCCAAAGTAGCGTTTGGATCAGTATAAGGTTCAATTGGTGCTCCACAAGCGATAAATCCCAATATTGGCAATTCAAGCATAACGTTGCCCATTTTTTCTCTATCGTCAAAATCCAACACCTCAATTCCTCGAACCGCCCCCTTATATCTTCGAATAAAACCCTTTTTTTCCAAGACACTTAAGTGTTCATGGACAGTCGCAAGGGAAGATAAACCAAAATTATCGGCAATTTCTACCAATGTTGGTGCACTACCAGCATCATTTATTTTGTCTATAATAAAATCCAACACTTCTTTTTGTCTTTTGTATAAAACTATAGCCATACCAAAATAATACACGAACATAACCCGAAATAAAAGTAGCAAATGTATGCTTAAATATACATATGTTTTTAATTCTAGTAATATATTTTTTTTTACAATCAACCAGACAAGTCCATTCGGTTTCCGAATTTAGTCTTCAAAAACAAATTACCTACCAGATAGACTCACAAGGTAATGCCCAAGTCGATCAGCTCGTAAAGCTTCAAAACAACTTTTCAACTATATACGCCAAAGAATATAACCTAACTATAGATAAGCTAAACATAAAAAATGTCTCCGCCACAGACAAACTGGGTAATATTCTTAAGTCGGTACAACAAACAAACGATCGAACCACCATATCTCTACAATTCAATCAACCTACCACCAACAAAAATAATACAACTGATTTTTCTGTTTCTTACCATATAGATAATTTTGCCGTCAATCAAGGTAGTATTTGGAAAATAGATTTACCTCAGCATCCAAGCTCAACTCAGGACCAGATCTCCATAACTCTTAAAGTTCCAGTATCTTTTGGTAAGCTGGCTTACTCATCTGTTTCTGCCAATCCACACACAGAAGGGGATTATCAGATAATCCAAATTCCTCAAAGTTTGGCTTCAAAAAATATATCTTTTGCTTTTGGTCAAACTCAACTTTTTAACTTCACCATCAACTATTTTCTTAATAATGACCAGGATCAAACTCAGACACTATCCGTTCCCATTCTCCCGGACACCGCCACACAAGATATTATTTTTTCTACCATCGACCCCAAACCTCAAAATGTAACAATCGACGATGATGGTAATTTTCTAGCTCAATATAAACTCAACGCAAACCAGTCTCTTAACATTTATACCTCAGGCCAAATCCAAGTTCATTCTCCAAATTCATCCTTCTTTAGTGTTATTCCGGCCGATTATTACACCTTGCCCCAACAATATTGGCCAACTACCAATCATGCTATTCTGTCAATTTCCGCCAATCTAGACACACCCAGACAAATTTACGACTATGTCATTGACAAGCTAGACTATGACTTTGATCAAATTGCAAACGCTCGCAGAAAAAGCCCCCTGGAGACACTTAATCAACCCCAAAACTCTCTTTGTACCGATTTTACAGACCTATTTATCACACTGGCTAGATCTAACTCAATCCCTAGTCGTGAAATCCAAGGCATTGTTTATACTACCAATCCCAAACTTCAAGCCAAAAACATAAAAGGGGATTTACTGCATGCTTGGCCACAATTTTGGAATCACCAAACCAATTCATGGCAATCAGTCGATCCCACTTGGCAAGAAACCACCAATGGCACCGACTATTTTGACTCAATCGATCTAAACCACATTGTTCTTGTCATCCATGGCAAAAACGATCAATTACCACTTGCACCAGGTTCATACAAACAAAATCCAAGTCAAAAATCCATCACTATCACTCCCACCAACACAACCCTTGATAAACAATTTCAAGATCCCCAAATAAGTCTAAACATGTCAACTTTAACTGTCCAAAATCCCAATTCAAATTCACTTACCAATATTAATGTCTCCAACACTAACACAAATTTCAATCATACTATTCCACTTTTGCCACCTTACTCGACCAATCAGATTAACATATCCAAACTTAATCGAGTTAGTTCAGCTCTTCCTAAAAATAAAAACGTTTCATTAACCTTAAAAGTCGACCAAAACCAACCAAGTCAGCTTGAGCTGATAAATCCATATCACCCAAAATACTTTATAATTGCAATTAGTAGTCTCATTCTTCTACTTAGTTTGTCAGGTATAATAATTTTAAAACTTATATGATTAAAAAAGCACTAAGATCAATCATTCTAATATCCCTTAGCATCTATCTTGCTAAATTAATCTGGCAAAACATCGACTACGGCAACAACTTAACCACACTCCTGACAGCCTCACTTGTTTTGACCGCCTTTGAATACTTTTTAAAGCCGATCCTTAAAATCCTACTTCTGCCGGTTACCGTTCTAACTCTAGGCATTGCTAGACTTTTTATAAACACTCTTGGTCTGTATATAACTGTCTACTTTTTAGATAGCTTTACCGTTACCAATATCAACACAGCCAGCTTTACCTGGGCAACTGTAAATTTTCCACCAATTAGGTTAAACTCCTTTGCAGCCTTCTTTATAACCACACTCACTATTAACTTTATAAATAACCGGCTTAAAAAAATTTTAGTTAGAGTTAAAAAAATCAAAACATGACTCAAACAATCAACATATTTCAAATCATTTTAGCTCTAGCACTATCTACTCTTATATTTCTTCAACTTCAAGAAAGCCAAAACCAAACTAACCTAAATACACCCACTAAAACCAAAAGGGGTTGGGAAAAAGTCACCTTCACTGCCACCCTAATTGTGCTTATTATATTCACCATCTCCTCAACTATCCGCATCATAATCCAAAAGTGATCAAAAAACTGTCCTTCCAACTGGAAATATTTTTTCGTTTTCTTAAAAAGAATATCCTCTTTATTCTTCTTGGTGTAGTACTTGGATCAAGCTCAATTAAAACATACCCGCTGATTAGTAAATTTATTCAAAATCAAAAAGAAGAAAGACAAATAATTGGGCTATCAGGACTTTTCACTCTCGACAATTTACCTGATGAGATAGAAAACCTAGTAAGTTTTGGCTTAACTACCTTCGCCACCAATAATCGACCGGAAAATTCCATTCTTCTTAAAGACTGGAAAGCTGAAAATGACAATAGAGATTTTATTTTTACACTAAACACAGACCTAAAGTGGCATGATGGTCAAAAATTAAAGCCTTCAGATGTAAATTATCAAATTAAGGGTGCCTACTTTAAACCGATTTCTAAAGATCAAATTAAAATTAGCCTAAATAGCGCCTATAGTCCAATATTATCCCTTTTATCAAAACCTATAATTAAAAAAGGCACCATTGGCCTTGGAGATTACAAAATAAATAAAGTTACTTTTCAAAAAGACTATATAAAGACAATCAATCTGGTCAACGTTAACGATAGTGCTATTAAGAAAACTTATGTTTTCTATGATCAAGAAGATAAGCTTATCGAGGCTTACAAACTTGCAGAAATTGATATTATCGAAAACATATCTTCAACCCAAGATCTGTCAACCTGGCCAAAGACAAAGATTACCCCCAAATCTCAAATTGATCAAAGTTACATCGTTATTCTAATAAATACACAAAAATTCGATCAAAAAGAAGTTCGTCAGGCTCTAGCCTATGCTACCCCAAAAACCCCAAACAAAGAAGAGAGGGCCTTAGGCCCAATATCACCACTGTCTTGGGCTTACAATGATTCAGTCAAGCCATACGAACTCAGTCCTCAAAAAGCCAAAAATCTCCTCGAAGACGTCCAGATCCCTCAAGAAATAAACTTAACTGTTAACAACAGAAAGTTGCTTTCCCAGGCAGACCAAATCAAAGAATCATGGCAACAAATATTGGGTATAAAAGTCAATGTTTCCATTGAAAATCAGATTAATCAAGATAATTACGATTGTATTTTGGCTTATGCCAGTATTCCCAAAGACCCGGATCAATATGAATTTTGGCATTCAACTCAACCAACCAATATTACCAAGATAAACAGTCCCAAAATCGACAAACTTCTTGAAGAAGGTAGACAAACTTTCGATATCCAAAACAGAAAAGATATCTATATAGAATTTCAAAAAATTCTACTCGAGGAATCTCCTGCCATTTTTCTTTCTTATCCAACCACATTTACAATTGAAAGGTTAAAATAAACTATGCACGATACTCAAAATAAACCGGATTTACTAGGTGGCCTACTCATCATCGCTCTACTGGTTTGCCTTACCTACGCCGGTATCCTTTCTTACAAGAGTATAGATTTTAAAATCCTTGACAAGCTAGAATCCTCTCCGCTTCAACTACCACCCTCACCAACAGCTATACCTCAAACACTCCAATCTCGTTAGTACTTGAGCTCACCAGCCAATTTTGTCCATGGACCACTATGACTCTGTCACCTTTCTTCAAAAGCCTTTTTTTAATAAGCTCATTTATGACATCACTTTTCATATTAAATTTATTGCTTTTAAACTTTTTAAAATAAGGGACTATTGAATAACTCAAAGACATGTCCTGAAAAGTTTTCTTGACATCAGTTACTGCAATTATTGGTATTTTTAATCTATAAGACGATATTTCTCTGGCGGTATTACCGGATTTACTAAAAACCAGCATCTTATCAATCTTTAATTTTGAGGCATTTAGTACCAAATTCCTGATTGTGCCAACCACTAAACTGCCTACATCAGTATATGTCTTTTTTACTTTATCTATCGGTCTTTTTTCTTCAGAAAAACTGGCAATATCTATCATATAATTGACCACACCTACAGGGTGTTTTCCTATAGCAGTCTCTCCCGATAGCATAATACTATCCGTCCCGTCAAAAATTGCGTTTGACACATCGCTTACTTCAGCTCTGGTTGGACTTGGCCTATCTATCATCGACTCCATCATTTGTGTTGCTACTATCACTGGCTTACTAAGCATTCTGCATTGTTTTACTATTTCTTTTTGCCAATAAACAACTTCTCTAAGAGGGACTTCCACACCTAAGTCTCCTCTAGCCACCATAATAGCATCAGATACGGTTGTAATTTCCAATAAATTATCTAAGGCCAGTTTGTTTTCAATCTTAGCTACTACAGACGCCTTAATCTTTTTCAAATTCAGTACTTGTTTTAATTTCTCTACATCATTTTTACTTCTGCAAAAAGACAAACAAACAAAATCTATTGGTAATCTTGCAAAAGAAGACAAGTATCCAAAGTCAGCCTTAGTCAACGCCGGTAAATTATTATCAAAACCTGGTATCGCTACACTTTTTCCATTCAGAAGCACACAATCCTGACTTGACCTTAAAGCCAGTAATCCTTTTTCAGAAAATACAACAGTAAACTCATATAGACCATTGTCTATATATATCTTTTGACTTTCTTTTATATCTTTTGTTATATCATTTTTAGAAAGAACAAAGCTCTTTTTATCTTTCAGAAATGTTTCACCCACATAAATTTCTTCATTTTTATTAACATCAATATCTTCTTTATTTTTTGTTTCTAATCTCAATTCCGGACCTTGTAGATCCAACATTATAGATGCCGGACTTTTTTTCTTACTCACTAGAGCAGACAGTTTCTTTATTGTTTCTTTATGCCACTTCAAATCTCCGTGTTTCAAATTAAACCTAAACACATCCACACCCTTATCAATTAAACTACCCAATGTTTCTTCATCTTCACAGGCCGGTCCAACTGTGGCTACAATTTTTGTCAGGCAGTTCATACATTAATTCTAACAAAAATATCCTTTGTCGGGAGTTTACCAAAAAGTTTTTACCCCGCTACTGCTGGGGCGCCTGTCCGCCTCTGGAGGAAGGTTCGATTGAAAATTATTTTTTGTGCGCGCGATTTTAAGAATATTATTAAACAATAATACTGAAAATAAATCGTACAATATCATTTACCATTGGATAAGACATTTTGCTTTAATAAATATCGATAAATTGTATAATTACCAACATACAGATGTAATTAAATTTTATTTTTAAAATTGTCCACATACTGAAAAAATGAAAATAGGTATTTTCCCTGGATCGTTTGATCCCTTACACCAAAGTCATATAAAGATAATTAAGTTGTCGTTTATACAACTCAAACTGGATAAATTGTTTTTGATTCCAATTATTAATCCTAGAAAAAATCAAAATCCTGTTGAATTAAGAATAAAATTATTGAAAAGTTTCTTTTCAGAAAATAAAAAGATTTCAGTTCTTTCTTACAAGAGGTTGGACTATTGGAATTTTATAGACGACTTTATAAGGAAAAAACAAAAGCACAATTTCTATAGATTAATGGGTGAGACTTGCTACAATTCTTATCCAGAAGTAGGGAAACTACCGTTACGAGATGAACCCGATACTTTGACAGAGATATTACGAAATCAAGCAGTTGTCATCATGCCAAATCCAGCAAATATCCATAAAATACTTAAAGCAAAAACTTTAGATATGCACGAAACAAAAAAAATAATTATTTTGGATATAAAAAATGAAGAAAATTACATGTCGATATCTTCAATAACGCAAAAGATAAAGAAAGATCCAATTATGGGGTTAAAAGAGTTGAAATATAATAAATATTATCGATCTTCAAAATCGCTAAATTTTGTCGATTGGGAAAAAATGTATTGGCCTAAAACCATACTAAGAATTGGAATTTCTCATGGTACCTTTGATAATCCCCACGAAGGACATTTAAAATTAT
>CAZBXB010000023.1:0-10654 GCA_964496075.1 uncultured Gammaproteobacteria bacterium | reverse complement strand
CCAGCTTCTTAGACGAATCCGACCCCAACTTCACCCACATCATCATGCCAGTTAGATTGCAAGACTAGTTTAATCTCAATGCCACTATCACCCCCACAACAAAACTCAACACAATTACCAACCCCCATTTACTAATAAAGTTTTTTTTCATTTTTCTATTACAAAATCTTCCACCGGGATAATATAGCCGTTCTCATCAAGCCACATCCAAAAACTGTCTTCATTGTCAGTTGTAACCACAAAAGTTAATTTCTTATAATCAAAATCAACTACAAAATCATCTGTTTCAATCGGACACTTATCTCTTAAACTTCCAAATGAATAATCTAATAATATTTCTTCCTCGGTTGGACTTATATATAAAGCTCCAGTTTCACTTTTTACCTCAACTACCTCGACTTCTGTCGGAGTTGGGCTTATTAAAACCTCCTCTTCTTTTTCTTCAGACTTATCTTTCCCTCTCAACAAAACGATTGTAAAAATTAAAACCAACAATCCAAATATAATTACTATTTTTTTAAGTTTTATATTCATCATTCTCCTCTAATTTTACTAGCTTCTACTAAAATACACCCTTTTATACTATGTATCGCTCCTGTATGTATATCTTCTCCCGGTTGCAAAAAAGGAGTATTGTCACTATAAAAGGAGTCTTTTGTTCTTATTTGCCCTTCATCAACCGCATATGCTACCACGTAGTGACCTCCTACTTTATTTATATCTGTTTGATAAAAATTAGCCAAAATCATTACAATCCAATCACCTTTACAAATTGATTCACCAATAAAGTTTACAGTACATGTTGCCGGTCCTATATTTCTCACTCCACCTCCGAGTTCTCTCGTTAACGCTGCCGTATTTTGACTAATACTTGTTCCTGAGCATCCAGCTCCAGCATATTCTGTTCTTTCTATTAACACATCAGGCGTCAAGCTGGAATTTACTGCTCTTAATATCATTGACACAGATGTTGGTCCACAACCAGAATCTCCGATTTTACATCCAGCCGGCATATTAACGTCAGCCCATGGTCCTACATTTTGTTTTATTTCATCTGAAATTACTTTTTCACAGGCATAACCCTGAAGAGAAGCAATTAAAGGAGGCCCATCGGGATTATACTCACCGCCTCCATAATATTCATCATCTCCAGCTCCGATCATATCCTTAGTTGGCATAAATACTGAAGCCTGTGGGCTGGTTACAAATGTTTGATAAGCCCATAAACCAATCACTACTGAAATTATCACCGGCGCTACCATGACTGACAAAGCAGCAAAAGCACTAGCTATGACCGCAAAAATACCAGTTAATAAAGATGCCCCAATCGTAGCCGGTATGGCAATTAAATCTCCAAATTTCCCAAGATTTAAATCTTCTCTAAAAAATTTCTTAACCTTTGCCCCAATACTTAACTTTTTCAAATCAATTCCAAACTTTCCCAGAAATCCTTCAATCCCTTTAACTGCCAATTTAACGCCAGACAAAACAGCCAATCCAATCGTTATTGCTTGTCCCAAACCAGGTATCGCTTGTAAGCCCAAAAAAGCAGCCACTTTAGCCGCCAATTGATTACCTGTTTCTTTTAATGCTAATTTAGTTCCCTCCGCTGCTACCGCTGTTGTTCCGCTGGCCGCCACTTTACCGGCAGCTACCCAATTTGCCACCCCTCCGGCATTTTTTATTCCCAATCCTATTTCTAAAAGTCCTTTTCCTTGCGCTATTTGTCCTAATGTCACACCAACTAAATCTGCAGTCACTACTCCTCCAAACACCTCTGATCCTGCAAATCTTACTGCCACATTAGTTAACCCTTCGACTGCAAATCTATTTCCCAATAGTTGACTTGGCTTAAACAAACTTTGAATTGATTGCATCCATTGACCAAATTCCGGCTTCTTATATGCGTTTCCAAATTCCATCAAAGCCCTTCCGGATGGACTTGAAGCCATTACTTCACCACCAATCTCGTTACTATATGTTTCTATTTTAACCACTGTTTCCAATGCCTCTGCTCTATGTATCATCATCCCCACTATCATATTTGTTTTGGCCACCACATCTCTTGCAGAGCCCTTTTCTACCAATTCTTCTCCAATTCCTGTTTCTATGACAGGCATTGTCATACTTGCCGCAAATTCTGCATATCTATCTAAAACATCACTTCCTTCAATCCCGGGATTAACTTTTATTGCTTCATTCTTAATATCCTTTTTTGTCGAAAAAAATTGATAATTTACTTGAAGTTGTTTACCTTTTTTAATTTCCCCCCTAATCCCTTGACTTAGAGCATTAGAAGCAATCAATACTGACGTATCATCACCACCAATTTCATCACTTACAAGTTCCACAAACGGCATTTGTTTACCATCAACAGGTATCCAGGCTCCATCCATGTCTGTAATTTTTCCTTGCCATATCTCTTTTATTGCTACTTTTGCTTGTTCATATACTCTTGTTTCATTTGCCTGATCAAACCCATCAAACTTTTTACCTGATGCAGCTATATTATCTTTTAAATCTGATATAAACACTTTTGCCTCTGCATCCACCTTTTTAGCCACCAGTTTCTCAACTTTCACTTCACTCAATATTTCCTTTACTGCTTCACTTTTCTTTTCTATTCTTTCCAACACGACTACCGCTTCAACCATCCTTCGACTTTCTTCAGCAGCTTTTACTGGATCAACACCAACTTTTACCAATCTTTCCATTACCTCTTCCTCTTTTACTACCGCCATTTCAGCTACATCTCTAGCTGTTCCCTTACTCAAACCCTGAGATTCTAAATCCTTTTGATATTTTTCTAATCTCGCTAACCACTCATTAACCCGACTCTTTTTTGCTCCATATTTTTCTACCAATTCTTCTGCAATAGCTTCTCTATCTTTTCCTTCAGCCAAAGCTCTTTCTTGTTTATCTAAAAGTTCTTGTAATTCCTGCCTGTTAAGAGATTTAGATTCAAATGTTTCATCTCCAATCTGACTTATTTTTGTCTCTAACCAAGTATCATCATAGTTTTGTCTCTTCAGATTCAATAAATTCTGAGCCTCTGCTACACTAACCACTCTCTTTCCCAATATTTTCTCCAAAATATCCGCTAACTCAGTCTCAATTTCAAGATTTTCATCAGCCAACCTATAAACTTCATCAAACACATCCCCGATTGTTATTAAGGCAACTTTTTCTTTTACATTACTATCAGCTAAATTACTTCTGTCCACACCAAATTATAACTAATTTCCAAACAAATCATCATAACTCATACCTTTTTTATCCTTGACCACTTTTTCGTCTCTTTCATCTTCAGCTTTACCTTCTATTTCCACCTTCACGTCTTTTCTATCTATTTTCTCCTCAACCTTCTTTACTTCGTCAGTTTTTATACTATCTTTCTGGAGAGGTTTAATTTTGCTTAAGTCCGGCTCTGGAACTTCTTTTGGTGCAAATGGATTAACTCCGTCATTTTTAACTATAGGTTTAACTACTGGCGGCACTGTTTTAACCACGTCCGTATTAACTACTGGTTTCACTGGGCTCTTAAACAAATCCTGATATTTTGGCAGGCCGCCACTGCCCTTACCATCATACAAGGTTTTACTATTGGCCACCTCAATTTTCTTTTTTTCTTCCTCGTCAACCTTTTTCTCATGTTCTTCAATTTTAGTTTTTTCGCTAGCCTCCATTTTAGCTATTCTTTTTTGTAAGATATCGGTCGGATTTTCTGTTTCTTCAGCTACAGTTTTTATCTCTGGTATTTCACCTTCATTTGTTTGTAAATTGGAATTTGAAAATTGTGAATTATTTGATTCTTGTTTTCCTCTTTCATCAAGTATTACCGCCCCGGTCATCCCTTCATCATCTTTTTTATTTATATCTGTTTCTTCTACTGTTTCACTCTTTTCAACCTTTTTGTCGCTGATTTGTGTTTCAATATTGGAAATTGGAATTTGATCATTTATTGGTGCAATTGGATTTTGAAAATTGGTTATTGCCTCAGGTTCCTCTTCCAGATTAACACTTACCACCGGATTAATCGGCAAATCGTCTTCGTCTGTCTTTTCCAGCCCCATTTTCTTTCCTTTCATTTTCATCAACTCTTCTGGATCAGAGGTAATCAATTTATGCTCGCTTTCAGATGCAATTACTCTTATGGCCACATGGTTCTGTCCGGCAAAGAAGATCCCTTCACCTTTATCGGCTGACAACAACAGTTGTTTTTCTCCTTCAGATAGATAAAAAATTTGACCAATCTTGTCAATTGCCGCACTATGTTGTTTCAAAAGAATCTGAATCGACGAGTTAGTTACTATCTCCTTGCCATACGGAGTTTCCAAGAAATCATCCACATCTTGAGTAATAGTGGTTACTCCTAAGTAATATTTTCTACCTCTTTTAACTATGCCTCTCAAAAATGCCGCCGAATCATCATATTGCATCAAGTACCAGGCCTCATCCACGACTAGTATCCTCTTCTTCATATTTCTTTTGACTATTGTCCAGATATAGTCCAATATTATGTGCATCGCCAGAGGTCTAAGTGCATCTTCCAAATTTCTTATTCCAAACACTACAAATCTGTTTTTTAGCTCAACCGTCGTTTTTTGGTTAAAGATACCGGCAAAAGACCCTTTAATAAATTTTTCCAACCGAGCAGCCAAAAGTCTGGCTTTTTCCTCTTCCATACCAATTAAAGATTTATATAAGTCTTCAATCAAAGGTGGTTCTTTTCGCTGTGTTTCCGGGTCGGGTGTTATCCCTTTAGCTCTATAAGCCGCCACAATTGCTTTATCCAAAATCGATTCCTCTAGTGGGTCCATCTCTCCCAGCATTACCTTGAAAAGTTTATGTAGTGACAATACTTTGTTGTTTAAGGCATTTTTACGGTCTTCTTCGTTATCCAGAAGCAAACTCAAATCAAATGGATTTATTTTTGATGCTTCATCATATCCAAAGGCAATATATTGCCCCCCGACTGCTTCGCACATTTCTCTATATTCATTTTCCGGGTCAATTACCAATATTTCTGTTCCAAACATCAAAGATCTCATCGCCTCAAGCTTGACCAAATAGGACTTACCTACGCCCGACGTCGCAAATACTACCGAATTGTAGTTTGGCATCGAGAATCTATCAAATACCACCAAAGATCCATTATGTTGATTAATTCCGTACATGATTCCTTTATCGTCGGACAAATCGGAACTTACGAAGGGAAAAGTTGTCGCCAGTGAGGTTGTGTCCATGTTTCTTGTTACTTTCAATCTGTCGTCACAAATCGGTAGGGTAGTCGTAAATCCTTCTTCCATCTGCAAAGTTGCCTTTTTAGAAATTATCATCAAAGACCCCAAAGTTGACTCAATATTTTTATTTATCCTGTCCAGTTCCTCAGGTGTTTCCGCTGAAATTGTTATATACAATCCAAACTGAAAAAACCTTTCCTCTCCCTTAACCAAATCCTGTTGCAGATTTAGCGCGTCTTCAAGTTTCGCCTGTGTTGACGCATTTACTATCTTACCTCTTTGAAGGTCGGTCGTTAACTCTGCTTCCATCTCGGCTATCTTTCTTCTCAAGTCATCCAGCACCTCTTTCCCGTCGGTTGGGTAAATATACATTGAGATACTCAAAGATGCATCAAAGTTAATCAAAGATGACAACCAATTAATATTCACCCAGCGCGGATATACAGGCACAAACAGTGTCCTGTAGTATTTGTTATCAATTCTTATATGGTTAAAATCGACCTCAATTGCCGACGGGGCAATAATATCTTTAGTTGACACCAACCCATCCACAAAATCACGTTGTTTATTTTCCGCCTTTACCTCTCCGGCTTTTACTGGTTCTTCTGCCTCTATTTTCTTTTTCTTAAATATGTTTTTTAAATCCATCATTGATTCTCAACCGTTTTTGTTGTTACTGTCGGAGACGCATAATTTAAACTTCTAACCTTTTGACTATCAGCTGATTGTCCATTATATATTTTATAAAAAAGCTGTATCATTTCTTTGGTATTAAGCTGTTTTATTTCCAACCCTAGTCTGGCAAACAGCCTCATGACGTGGTCTCTTTTTGGTATTAGTTTTGCCTTAGCTTTTTCTACTATAAATTCCTTACTGTACGGCAATTTGGTATCTTGGTTTTTTTTGATTTTGGGTATTATTCCGCTCATGGCCTTATTGGCTCCAGCCACCCCAAGTTCAAGCAGAGAAAAGGGAACTACCAAATAAAAAGATTTTGATAAAACATCATTTTTCTTGACAGTTTCTTCAATAAATCTTTTATAAGAGGCCATCCTTTCTTTTAGAAGTTCATTTTTCTCGATTGCCTCTACCTCCGACAACCTTTTGATATAGCTACTTACATCCTTTGTTTCCGATCTTATTACTATCTGGATTGTAAAATTAAGTGAATTTAATATCCCTCCGTAGGCAAATACTAATGCTGATTGTTCTCTTTCAGATAGTAAATCAAAATTAACACTCGAAAGTTGCATTACCAAACTACAGCTCCCGTCTTTTAGGATTACAATACCATCTATCACATCCTCTATTGGCAAATGTTCTTGGGTACTGCCCCTGATTGCATTTTTTAGTGGGTCACTTGGCATAAGTATTATTCTATGATAACCCGTTTTTATCTTCCATTGCTACTCCTAACTTAAGCTTCAGCTTGCGTTTGTATATCAACTTTTCTTTTAGCCCTGATTTTAACTGGTTCTAATATTTTTCCTTCCAAAGCTACATTGACTCTGTCAAATTCAAAACCCGGTTTTTCCGTTATCACTAAGTAATTACCCGAAAGCAAGGGAGTTGCTGTCTTAAATTGACCCAAAGCATTTGTTTTAAAGACTCGAACCGGATTGTCATTTTTGTCTTTTACTTCTACTATCGCTTTTTCGATAATTTCATCACTGGGCCCAATTACCATTCCCGACAACACATTTGGTTCAGTTGGTGTATCCGGCATCGGTATGCCTCCAAATTCTGCCATACCTGTAGCAGTCAACATTGCTTTCTTTTGTATACTAGTTCTTGCCCCGCTTTCTTTATCGCTTGTTTTTTTCAAAGCTGACTTAGACTTCTTCTTTTTCTTTCTTCCCTTCGGCTCTTCCATTTCTTTGGCAACTTTTTTTAAATTATTCATTTCTTCCATATCTGTTGTTCCGGCTTTTTCCTCTTTCTCTTTTTTGGACTCTCGTTTAAAAGAGGGTAAAGACTGGATAAATTCCCTTATTTTGTTTTCATCTTTAATTGGTATTTCTATATCTTCGTCTTCTTTATCACTATCAATATTTTTAGTATTATCCAAATCCAACCAATTTGTCGCCTTGGTTTTCTTCCAGACAAACATAGTCGGCGAATATATGCTTCTTATAAACGAAATTACCCAAGTTTCTAGTGGCCTATCTTCAAAAGGTACAAAAGCTAAAGCCAGTCCTCCGGCTCCAAATATAAACATCAAAGGATATTTAATAAAAAAAACCAAACCGGTCGCATTTATAAGTACCGCTATGACTATTCCGCCCGCCGCCTTCCCAAACTGAGCCAAAGTCATATCGCCCACCAATTTAAATTGGTACGACGATATTTGTTGTGGAATCGGGTGTTGTTCCATTACTAATTCTACAATAAAACCAACCTATTCTCTTTCTTGCATATAATCAACCACAAGACTTATTACTTTTTGAACAGTTTTATTACAATCTTTAAAACATATTTTGTCCAAGACTTCATTCCCATATCTTCTCATTAAATCACTGATGAGGGCATGAACAAAAGATTGAGTTGCAGAATCGATATTTTTAAAATCTAAAACAACTTGTTTGTTTTTTTCTAAGGCGGGTATTATTTCTTTTGTTCTTATTTCTCTAGCAAAATCTTTATTTTCCGCAAAACTTCCAACTTTTCTGTATAACGTGATATTAATCATATAGTTTTGAGTTAAATATTTAAATAAACCTTGCTCTTTTGTATTTTTTCTTCTTTCTCTCTTTAATTGCTTGTTTATAAGTATCCCAAACAAAATCAAGGATAATACCAAGTTCCTTTGTTTGATCTAATGTAATATCAATTCCAACAACTGTTCCTTGCCAGTAGGGTAATCCAGCTTCCTTCGAGTGTTTGTCTTCAAATGGGTTTGAGTGTAATTTAATTTTCTGATTTATTCTTCGTTTCAATAATTTATACATTCCATTACCACTGTAAATCATAAAAAAATCGCGATTTACACAAGCAATCGATTTAATCAAAAACAAACCGGCACCGGCATTAAGCATGGTTCCTCCTTCTTTTTTCGTTGTTCCTGTAATGCCCGGAATTAAAGCCAACCGTATTGCTTCTATGTCTGTGCTGGTTGGATACGAAAAGTTTATTGTTTTTTTTATTCCCATACCAGTATCAACAATTCCCAATCTGATTGAGTTGCTTTTTTTATAATATTGTGCACACAAAACAGCGCCGTACTTCGAACCTGAATGTTCTAGAACATTTCGAACCAATTCCGTCACAATATGACTAATAGATTCCGATTGTTTAGGATCAAGGTGTAGTAACGGGATCACATCTGTTACGAATCTGGTTAGTTCTTTTGAGTTTTTGATTTGTGTTAATGGTATAAATCTGCCGGCAGGTTCGTGTTCAACAAATTTTATATCTGACTTGATGTTAAGAAAATCATATAATCCCATCCTTGCTAAGTAACCCTTGGAACTTGCCTCTAGTTTTTCACAATCAATTTCTGAAGGATCTACGGTCAAGCCGAGGGCAGCCACCATAGAAAGAACTACAGGATGAATAGCTATCCATTTTTTATTTGCCGTAATTTCTAATTTTTCGGGATGTTTTTCGTCAAACCCTCTCAAAAAAGGATCAATATTACCTAAAAATGCACTATTGGGTAAATGTATTTTCATATAACTCAGCCAACATAACATTATATATTACCTGGAAACGATATAATCTGTCAACTACCGGGATTCCCGGTATTTTCTTATTGGACCTAATTCCCGGTATATCACAAACTCAAAACAGTTCAAAAACATTAATCTCATTTGCTCTTTCTTTCAATTCTTTATTAAATTAATTATTAACTTAATCATAGTTTCTTTATCTCTCGGGTCAGACACAGCTACCAACAGTGCCAAAGCCACTAACGCCCTATCATTAATTTTTACTTCACCGTTCTTCTTAAATAAATAATTATTTTTATTTAATATATTTCTTTCCTTTTAATTTATCAGGCAGTAAACTTTTATTTTTCGGATATTTTTCATAGCCTTTTCCATATCCCAACTTTTCCATTAACTTAGTTTCGGGGTTTCTTAATTCTAGAGGTATTGGTAAATTGCCAAGTTCCTTGACATCAGCCTGTGCCGCTCTAAGGCCATCATAAGCAGACCTGTCCTTAGCGCTCTTAGCCAAATACACCACCCCATGAGCCAGAAGTTAATGGCACACTCTGGGTATCCAATCGTCTCACAGGTTCTAAAGACTTGATTAGCTAGAAGTAGGGCATTGCTATTAGCCATGCCTATGTCTTCAGATGCAAATATCACCATTCGACGGGCTATAAACTTTGGATCTTCACCAGCTTCTACCATTCGGGAAAGATAATACAGTGCCGCATTGGCATCCGACGCCCTCATTGATTTAATAAAGGCCGAAATCGTGTTGAGGTTTAGATGATAATTGTAAAAATAGCTAAATTATCAGGAAACTACCGCATTTTTTGCCTCGATTTGTCCAAAAAACTTTTGAAGGTACGGGGCCATTTTGTCGCTGGATAAAATGACGCTAGGACTACTAACAATTTAGGTAATCTTTGATTCTCTTCATAAATATTTTTTCTAAAAGTCGTTCGTCGGAACACTTATTTTTCATAGCAATATAAGCAAATAGTAAATGTCCAGAATTAAGACAGAAAATAATTCTTAATCCACTACTTTTTCCCCTATTGTCAATAGCCCACCTCATCTTTCTAATCTCCCACCCTAAATTTAAAAACGGTTGTCTATCGTACTTGTCACTAAATTGGTCGATTTTTTCTAAACTAGATGTATTGTAAATTTGGGTTTTAATATTCTTAAGTAATGGAACCGATTCTATCTTTGTTTCATCGTCCAACTCATCACTCTTTAATCGCTCGTAACCAAATATTGGTCTAAACTCCTTACTCCTATGTTTTTTACAAATCTTTTTCCAGTCACTCCAAAAACCAGAGCAGATATCAACTGAACAGTTCATAATCCTTGTATTCGTCAACTAGATTATATGCGGTGAAAAACTCAACAATTCCAGCTTCTTGAGTAGATAGATATGGAGATTGGTTGTGACATAAATTTACTAACTCTTCGTAATTTAATTCGCCGTATTTTTGAAGCACATACTTTATTGTTTTCTTTTCTTGTTTACTTAAACCAACGTTGACATTTTTTACAACATTATAATGAAAATTGGGACTTTCTTTAATTAGACCAAGATTCTCAAGGATTCCCAAGTCATCGGTTAAACTTCTAGCAAGTGGACCCATTTTTTGCTTACTGTAAATTATTTCTGGAGAGGATATAGGTTGATTATTAAAAGCATAGTGAATAAAATCGGAAAAATACTGATATTTAGCCAATTTTGTCTTATCGTCAACACAACCTTTCTGT
>CAZBXB010000022.1:9079-11172 GCA_964496075.1 uncultured Gammaproteobacteria bacterium | reverse complement strand
GCCCAAAATGCCTCCTTTGCCGGTTCCCTTATGGCCAATACCATCGAAGCCGTCGACGCTTCAATCTCGGGAACACTGACTGCCGATACTGTCAAAGCTTCAAACTTCCAAGTTGCCACCGCCTCAGCTACTACCATTGCCGAAGCTGGATTTGCCGATCTGGCCACCACCTCTGCTCAGCTCGAAACCAACGCCACCGCCGGTGTCGCTACCCTACCTACCGGCAAAACCGAACTGGTTATTTACAACCACAAAATAACCCAAGATTCTATGGTCTACCTCACCCCCAACGGCTCTACCCAAAATCAAGTCGTCTATGTCAAAAACAAAGTTGTTGGAGATTCTTCCTACTTCACCATCGCCATCGACAACCCCTTAACCGACAATCTGGATATCAACTGGTGGATTATAAACTAGTCACTAGTAAATAGTAATTAGTAACTAGTGCAACTAAAAAATGAAAAAGATAATAGATTTTTACCAACTAGATGCATGGAAATATGGTCACAAACTTGCCATTCTCGTCTATCAACTAACTAAGAATTTTCCAAAATCCGAGAGATTTGGAGTTATTGATCAACTTAGACGTGCAGCTTCTTCTGTTACTGCCAATTTAGCAGAAGGTTTTGGTCGATTTACCTTTGCCGATAAAACCCATTTTTACTTTCAGGCTCGTGGTTCTTTAAAAGAAGTTCAAAATTTTCTCTTGTTATCCAAAGATCTTAAATATACAGGAAACAAATCAATAAAGAGTATCTGGAATCTTAGTAAAGATTGTGAAAGGCTCATTAATGGGTTAATTCGCTCTACAAAAAAACATAAACAATCTTCCTAATTCCTAATTACTAATTCCTAATTACTTGTTGAAGTGACTAGTCACTTCAACAGTACCAACGGATTTAGCTTGCCCGCACTCGTAATAATCTCAAAATGCAAATGCACACCGGTTGACCTTCCCGTGCTTCCCATTGTTCCCAGCCCCTGTCCCTGACTCACCTTTTGTCCCAAACTAACTATAATCGAGCCTGTCCTCAAATGAGCATATAAAGTACTATAACCATTGCCATGATCAACTACTACATAGTTTCCATAACCACCTGAATTTAGTGCCACTGTCGTCACCGTTCCCCCTTGCGAGGCTACTATAATTGGCCCATCTTTGTTGGCAATATCGACTGCCTGATGGTACCAGGAATAATTCTGACTAATCCTTCCTGCCGTTGGCCACATAAAATTACCCTCGCCCACCACTCCCGGTATTGGCGCCACTGTCTGAGCTACATAAGCCTTGGTGGCCACTTCCTTAGGTCTGATTCCATTTGGAATCATAATTTCCTGTCCCGCCATCAAGCCAAAAGTCTCATCGTTGGTAAATGAATTAAAAGGATAGTCGACTATATTCTGGGCATCCACACCATGCTTTTTAGCTATCGAATTAACCGTCTCTCCCCTTTTGACGTTATACCTGATTCCACTTACCGGTAGTATTGTCAATATTTGGCCAACCTTAATCGCATCTACCGATTTAAGATTATTGTCCCAGACTATCGTATCGACACTAACCCCAAATCTATCGGCAATTGACGACACTGTCTCTCCTTCCTGTACTCTATATTCACTTGTCTCGCCTTTTGGTAGGTCCGAAATCAATGTATCCGCGCTTGTCT
Source organism: uncultured Gammaproteobacteria bacterium (assembly GCA_964496075.1). Taxonomy (GTDB): domain Bacteria; phylum Patescibacteriota; class Microgenomatia; order UBA12405; family UBA12405; genus UBA1372. Next base: position 9,505 of record CAZBXB010000022.1, on the reverse strand, counting down.
CTCTGATACTTAAAAGCATCAAATTATCACTTGCCTTAGTGTCATCAGCCGCAATCAAGCTTTCTACCTTAGATGAAAAAGTTATTGCCAAAAATGCCAGTACTGCCATAGTTGCATGTATAAAGCCGGACGAAAACCTGCCTCTCTGTCTATACATCAACCTTGACACTTCCCTTTTTATCCATTCTGTCCAGCCAAACAAGCTTCTACCCACCCATACCAAAAACTTCAACTGTTCATCGCCAAACTTCACCATCAAACCATATTCTTCTTCTATTTGTTTCCAAACCTGTCTAAGTTTTGGATTTTGAATTTTAATCATTTCTTATTTCGCCTTGTTAAGCTTAGCCATAAAGTCACTATTTCCTTTCGTCTTTCTCATTTGCTCTATTATTGCCATACTCGAATCACTGGTATTATTGCCAA
>CAZBXB010000022.1:3537-9069 GCA_964496075.1 uncultured Gammaproteobacteria bacterium | reverse complement strand
CGCATCCATCATTCTTCTGATTTGTACCGATGCTTTTAATCTAGCCTCATCCAACAATAACTCTTCTTTTCTGGTTCCCGACTTATTCAAATCAAAAGCTGGAAATATCCTTCTTTCCGCCAAATCTCTATTTAACCATAGCTCCATATTACCGGTTCCCTTAAACTCTTCAAAGATAAGATCATCCATTTTTGAACCTGTATCTACCAAAGCCGTCCCAATTATAGTCAATGAGCCACCATGCTCAATATTTCTGGCCGCCCCAAAGAATTTTTTAGAAGGATACAAGGCTGCCGGATCAAAACCACCTGATAATGTCCTACCCGAAGTTGGTATGGCCAAGTTGTAGGCTCTGGCCAACCTGGTAATTGAATCAAATACTATAAACACATCCCTGCCCATTTCTACCAATCTTTTAGCGCGCTCAATTGCAATTTCAGCCGCTCTGGTCTGGTCTTCCGGTTTCTGGTCAAAGCTGGAAGCTATTACTTCTCCTTTGATAAATCTTTGCATATCTGTCACTTCCTCCGGTCTCTCCCCTACCAAGACTGCCATCAAATGTACATCAGGGTAGTTCTTTGCTACTCCGGCTGCTATTTCTTTTAGTAAAATCGTTTTACCGGCCTTAGGTGGCGATACCACCATACCTCTTTGGCCAAACCCAACCGGTGAAAACAAGTCTATTATTCGGGTTGACAATATGTCGCTGTCAGTCTCCAAAGTCACCAATTCTTCAGGATATATTGGCACTAAATCTTTAAAGTCTGGCCTATTTTTTAGTTTATCTAAGCTGTCGCCATTAACTTTGTCTATTCTCACCATACCCCAGTTCTTTTCATCACGCCTGGGCGGTCTGGCAAAGCCTGTTATCAGGTCACCATATCGCAGATTAAGTCTTCTTATTTGTGAACTTGGGATATAAGCATCTTTACTGTTTGGCACAAAATTAGGTCGGACAAAGCCCTGACTATCAGGCATTATATCCAGATAACCAACAATCGAGCCAACTGACGTCTTACTGGCTTCTTCTACCACCGGTTTTACCATCTCAACCCTGTTTTTAACTACCTGTTTTACGGAATTTTTCTTACTTGAAACCATATATTGAAAGGGGGAACAACTAAAAAAGTTTATCAGATTAAGCTTTTTTGTCAAATACTCACTATCAAGAGTAGTAGACCTGCCCCCTCTACTACTCTCAATACTATCCACTTGACAATTATATTTAAAAGAATTATTTTTTAGAAAGAAACATTATTAGACGTGTTCCACCTGCAAATCGAATATCGCTAACGATGTTTCTTTATTTTTTAAGGTTAAAGTACTAATCTTGCGCCAATTTTAGCCATTTGTCTTATCTGTCTCTCTGCCCATCCATCTCTCTTTCTTTTAGAGAATAATTTCTCCCACAAACCCATTTTCCTCTTGTTTGTTTTACTCATCTCCCAAATATACCACCTCGCCATTATTTTGTCTATATCCCATATTATTTTATCCCTTTTATAATGCGTAGCCTATATTTATATATATTGCACTTTTCAAACCTAAAAACACACCTCTTCACTCTTTATTAACTTCTTGTGGAAAACTCTTTTAAACTTATCTTAGTCATCTATCATCACCTTTAATTTTCCATTTTTCCAGTTTCACCACAATCACTATCAATCTAATCCTGGCTACATCTATATATACCAATATACAAACTTGTACATCAACCGTACAATTCTTTTCCAAATCAACACAGAATTTTTATTTGGTACTTTGAATTTAAAAAATTGTTTAGAATTTAGGATTTAGGGTTTAGAAATTTTTTTAATTCCCTCACGTCTCCAATTTTGACTATTTCCATACCCATCCTTTCTATCTCTTTCTGTCTCTTTTCTTGCATAAATGCTTTTCTGACTCCACCCAATAAAGACACTTCTCCGACAAACACCGGCCTATTTTTCCCAAACAAGCCATATGCCTTGTTTTTGTATGAAGAGTACAGGGCCGCTATCACCGCCAAGTCAAGCCCCGGGTCACGCACACTTATGCCTCCACTTATGGTTACATAGACATCGTATTTATATAAAGGCACATTAAGACTTTTCTGTAAGACCGCCACCAGTAATTGCCCCCTATTAAACTCTATGCCTCTAAATACCCTTTTTGGTGATGGCCCAAAACTCTCTGTCACCAATGCCTGCATCTCTAGAAGCATCGGCCTGTTTCCCTCAACTACCACTGACAGTACCGCCCCTACTCTACTTTCGTCTCCATCTGCCAAATTAATTTTGCCATCAATTTCCTCCAGTCCTTTGGCTCCCATTCTAAACAGTCCGATTTCATCCACTCCTCCAAATCTGTTCTTCTTAGCTCTTACCAATCGCACCTGACTGTTTTTCTCTCCCTCAAAACTTAATACCACATCAACCATATGCTCCAAAAGTTTCGGTCCGGCTATATCCCCTTTTTTCGTGACATGGCCAATTATCACTATTGTCACTTTTAGTCTCTTGGCTACTTCTATTAATCTAAAGGCACTCTCTCTTATTTGACTGACCGATCCTGCCGCCCCCACAATCTGACCTGAGGCCATCATTTGTATCGAATCCACCACTACTAATTTATAATCTTTCTTCTTTTGCTCCAAAAAATCGATGACCCTATCAACATCATTAGTTTCCAAGACGTCAATCTTGGTGGCATCAACCCCCACCCTATTCACCCGCATCAAAACTTGCTCGCCCGACTCTTCCCCAGCCACATATAACCCGCCTATCTTACCAACAGATTGTGTTAAAAGTGTACTCTTACCAATGCCCGGTTCTCCTGCAAAAAGTATGACCGATCCCCGTACAATTCCTTTACCCAAGACTCTGTCTAGTTCGGCTATTTGGGAGCTATATATCATTTCACTATCGCCAATCTTCTCAATCTTGGCCAAATTCACCACTTCTATTTTTCCAGACACTATTTTTCGACTCAGAGCCGAAGTAGACCTTGATACCTTAAATTGTTTCAAACTATTCCATTCTCCACATCCGTCACACCTTCCCTGCCATTTACCATATTCAGTCCCGCAATTACTACAAACAAACACTTCTTCATTTTTCTTAGGCATTTGTCTATTATAACTTGTCCACCCAACCTAAAATCTTTGTTTAAATCGCTTCTAGTAATGTCATCATATTTTTATCCTACTTGTCCAACAAAAACTTACTTACTTGTTTTTTTCTTCAACTCACTTGTAGGTAAGTAGTGTATTGAAGTAAGATCTGGTTTCACAATTTTATATACTGTTACCATAATCGGTACTATGTGTAACTTTCGTGTAACTTACATGTAACATAACTACATGAAGCGTAAATAGTCTTACGTAAAGACCTCAGGGCTCTGCCTCATACAAAGCTCTAAACGATGTTTTAAAAAGAAGTATAATTGACATGTGATTGTTTATTTTGATGAATCATATGCGTGTAAAGAAAAACTTTTATTAGGTGCATTATTTTTACCATCAAAGAGGGAAAGAGCCTGGCTTCATTGCGCGTTTAGAAAAGTTAAGCAAAAAGAAGAATTTTGGGATAATAATGGTGTATTAAAAGAAATAAAATACTCCAAAATAGATACTCCCAAAAAACTAAGGGTGGCCAAAAAAGCTATTGATCTCTTCTCAAGATGTCAAGAGTCGTATTTTAGAGCATGTGTAGTCCCATATAATGAGGAGGAATTAAAAAAAGTTGGCAGACAAAAAGGAGTACCTTTAAAATTGAAAGAAGCTATGTTGTACACAAAATCGACATATCTATTAATTAGAAACACTATTCCTGGTGTTAGAAATGCTAGTTTAATGATGGACGAGATAACCAGAGCTAACGGAGATAGATTCGATGAAATAATTAGATACAAATTAGCAAATGGTGATGATGCCATATTCAACCATATAGGATATATTAGTTCCAAAGCTGAAGAAACACACACCATACAAATTTGCGATTTACTTCTTGGAGCTATTTTAAATGAACTTTATCCAACTAAGGGTAAAAGGGGCAACCGTAAAAATGAATTTAGAGAGTATGTAAAGAAAAAAATTAACCTTCCAAGCCTAGGAGAAGATTATTGGAAAAATTTTACAAAAGCTAAAGCTGAGGCTAAACATCCGAAATACACAGTACGTTATTATGGAGTTCCATACAAGTACCTTTCTGAGTAAAAAACAGAAGAACCACTATTGGTATGGTCGAAGATAGTCAGTTCGAAAACCAACATCTCACATACTATATGTGGCTCTATCTGCTCGTATTTTACTTGTATTGATCTATATTGTCAACATCTTGTACAGGTCACATACATATTTCAGTAAACCAACAATCGATACCAATAATACAAAGTGCAAGGCGAAACAAGAAATTTGATAAAATTTCTTACTTGTATATAACTGTTTTTCCGGATGACACTAGCCCTAAAGACACTTTTCTCTTAGCTACATCAATTGACTCGACGTAGACTTTTACTTTGTCTGTCTGACTAAGTTCTACCCCACCGGTTAATTTAGATATATGTACCAGGCCTTCAATTCCGGCTTCCAACCGTACCAAAGCACCATAACTGGCAATCTTGACTACCTCTCCCTCAAATTCCTCATCCTTAGGATACTTCTTTTCAATCTTTACCCATGGATCTTGACTCAATCTTTTAACTGAAAATTGCAATCTGCCATCTTCTTTATTAATTAACATAACCTTTATCCTGTCCCCTGTTCTATACATATTCTCCAATCTTTCCACCTTTTCCCAAGATATCTCAGAAATGTGAGCCAAACCCTCCAAACTTACCTTCTTATTTTTAGCAACTTCAACCTCAACATGAACAAACAAGCCAAAAGGCTCTACTCTCATCACCTTAGCATCAAACACACTGTCAATCTTAAGATTCTTAGCTGTATCTTCTTCAAGATTAACCACACCAGGCTCAGACACCAATCTTTCGGAAAATACCAATCTATTTTTTGTTTGGTCAACTTCCAAAACCTTGACTTTAATTTTCTTTCCAGTCATCTTGTCAGGGTCTCCGCTATATTTGTCTCCAATTTGAGATCCTGGTATAAAACCAAAGAAGCCAAATGGCGCAATCACTACCGATCCGCCCCTATTTAGCTCTTTTGCAAATACTGTCACTACTTCATCAGTATCAATCTTATCCTCAAAGTATTTCCATCCATACTCAACTGCCGCCTCTTTCATTGACACCAATATCTGACCTTTATCACTTTCAGCCACTCTGACTATCACTTCAATCTCATCACCTACTTTTAGATCCGATACATAGTCTTTAATATAGTCAAATTCACTACCGTCAACCACTGCATCACTTTTTGCCCCAATATCCACATAAATTGCCTTATTCTTTATGGCTGTAATCTTTCCTTTTACTTTGTCCCCTCTTCCCACACTATAGTTGTCTTCTGATACAGACGCCAGCAAATCCTCCATTGTCATGTCTTTCTTTGCTATTTTTACCTTTATTTTTGCCTCCTTTGCTTTTTTCTCA
>CAZBXB010000022.1:0-3527 GCA_964496075.1 uncultured Gammaproteobacteria bacterium | reverse complement strand
AAAGCTACACCAATCGGGTTTTATCTCCTTCCATAGTTTAATGCTATCTTGTATCGTATCTACTGTCTCCCCCGGTAAGCCGACAATAAAACTAGCCTCCGCCTTTATTTTTGCTTCCTTTGCTTTTTTCTCAATCCTATTCTTCTTTTTTATTTCCTTTTTTTCTTTATTCTCCTTACCTGTCTTTATTATTTTTATATTATTGTTTGCCATATATATCGCCTCCTGGCGATTTGTTTAAAAAAAAGATCCCGAAATATTCGGGATCAAGAGGATTAAATGGCTTCGTCTATACGAAACCTACCCCAAATAAATTTATAACTTCAATTAATCCCTTGATACCGGCCACGACCTATCTTCAGTATAAGTTGCCCTATACCTATTGTCAGCGCTTAGGCGTTTCACTTCTCTGTTCGGAATGGGAAAAGGTGGTTCCACCTCGCTCCAATGACCGGAATCAAAGAATCAATCGCTTAGTAATTAAGTTTAGTTACCTTCTTTCACAAAAATATTCATTAATCATATTCTTTGCTTAGCTTAACCCCTTACGGGGCTTACACATGCAAAGCATTAACCGGTAGTCTCCCGGCGATTTCTCGCTCCGCCCTTACAAAGCACAAAATAAGATTCCTAATTAAGAAAACCATCAAACATCAAGTTTGAATTTTATTTCTTTGTCCATTGAAAGACAAAGACGATGATTCCTAATTAAGAAAACCATCTAAACTCTCAATTTCTTTTTACTTTTTACTTATTGTGCCCTATAAGGGCGAAGCATCGATTCCTAATCTTGGGGTCGGTTTCCTGCTTGAGATGCTTTCAGCAGTTATCCTATAGAAATGTGGCTACCCAGCAGTGCTCTTGACAGAACAACTGGCACACCAGAGATTTCCTCATCTAGGTCCTCTCGTACTGTAGATGAATCCCCTCAAGAATCAAACGATTACTGTGGATAGAGACCGACAAATATGTTTTATAAATTTAGCATTTCTTGTTCTGCTAAATGCCCCATATCACTATGGGGATCCGCCCATATCTTATTAACATCCGCCTTTCAACAAACAAAGCTCAAATTTTTTGAAAATTGTAAATTGAAAATTGAAAATTAACTCTGGCGTATGGTCTGTGGGGATTCTAGTTTAAAAAATGATTTAAAATATATTCTTTACTTAACTTTCTTTTACCGGTATTCATACTATAAGCTAAATCAACAATTTCTTTAAAACTTTCTTTCTTAAGATGTTTACCTTCCATTACAAGGTACAACACCTTTCTAAAAGCTTCAAAATCTTTCTTTTTGATTAGTAGCTTATCTTCAAAAAACGGTAATACTTTGTTTTTTAAATCATCTATATTTCTAACTACAAAAGCCAATGATTTATCTTTCGGATTTCTTTTATTATTAGGTTTTAAATAACCACAACCTAATCTTTTCTTAAAGTAGTCAAGGACTACCTTACCTCTCGGGTTCTGAGATACTTTAAACATGTATATTACCTGCCAACCGCTTTTAACCAGCTGACTTGGTACTATACCAACATAAAACATCCCTTCACCTTCAACGAAACCAATTAAATAATCATCACTTATAGTTAACATTAAACTAGCCTTTCCTGCTGATTGTCTTGCTCCGCCTTAAGCGAAATTAATAACCATTTTCACTAATACATAAAGTATATACTAGTAGATTACTATTAACAAGAGTTTCCAGCATATAGCCAGATTTATATCCTATTATTTTTTGCAAGTCTATCATTCTTGCGTGGACAAAAAGACAAAAATTTTTCGTTCATTATTAAGCATCGAATAGGTGAGACAGTTCATTGTCACTTTGGTGGTCTAGACCAAAGTCAGCTGTCTCGCGACGCTCTGAACCCAACTAACGCAGCGCTTTAATGGGCGAACAGACCAACCCTTGGCCCCTTCTTCAGGGCCAGGATGCGCCAAGTCGACATCGCATTACTTCTACAATTTCTTGCAGTTTTAGACTATCCCTTCATCCTCTTTCTTAAAAATATCCAATTTTAAGAGTAGGAGCTAGCGTATTAGCTATCAAACCTAAAAGTTTAGATAACTCCGTCCTAACATCAATTGTTAACATGTTAGAAACAAGTCGTTACGGGGTCATAACAAAAGGAAGTTTATACCTAAAACTAGGTAAAACATATTTATATATCATTTTCACCAACTTTTTCGTACTTTCAGTTCTTATTCGAATCCTAAAATATTTTTTATCTCGATTTAAAGTTGATTCTAGTCCAAACTGATCTTTTAAATAATTGATCAATCGAACTTGCTCTTTTCTTGTAAACTGTTGCGTATTAAAGTATACAGACGAACGACTTTTTGAGCCATCGTCCATAAACCATATTGCTAAAGTTAGAGGATTCATTTTTAAATTAAAAGGAATAATTTTTTTTCCTTCTTTGTAAAAATAATCATAAAATGGAGTAAGTACAGGTAAACTTCTTGTAAAAAAGCGATACGCTTCTCTATTTCCGTTTCCCTTTCTCCATTTTGGTGGAGTTAATACTAAATTTTCAAACTTAGTAAACATCCAATCCACTAATTCTTTTTGCTTATAAGCATGATTTACTTCGAAATAAGCATTGACTTTTTTTCTCATTGTTCCGTCTCCTAAGAGACAGCCAATAAGAATGGATTTTTGTTCTTTTGTTAGACTTCCCACGATGTTGACCATCAATTAAGGATAACCCGAAGATTACCCAAAAATCAATTAAGGTGTCCACCGTTATGAGCTAGATATAAATTAAAACAGACTAACGGAATTACTTCCGCCCACCCCGATTATTAAGCCTTGATTGGCTAAGGTGCCGAACCGCATCGTCAATATGAGCTATCGGATGCGACTAGCCTGTTATCCCCAGAGTAGCTTTTATCCATTAAGCCCGTGCTCATACCAAATGAGTCACGAGGATCACTAAAACCGTCTTTCGACCCTGTCCTTAAATAAATTTAAGGAGTCCAACTAAATATTGGACCTCGACTAGTTTGTCTCGCAGTCAAGCTGACTTTTGCTTTTACACTTACAGTCCGATTTCTTGCCGGACTAAGTCAACCTTTGTGTGCCCGCGTTACTTTTTAGCAGGCGCCTGCCCCAGGCAAACTGGCAACCATACACTGTCCCCATCTGATATTCGTCAGATAAGGTTAGACTCAAAAATAATAAAGAGAGGTATTCCACTAACGCGCAAGCGCTCCCTCCTATTCTCGACAATCATTATTTTTTTATCAATGTAAAGATCCAGTAAAGCTTCATGGGGTCTTTTTGTCCTACAGTAATTAAACGGCATCTTCACCGCTCTTTCAATTTCACTGGGTAAATGGTTAAGACAGTTTCACGGTCGTTGAGCCTTTCATACGGGTCGTAACTTACACGACAAAGGACTTCGCTACCTTAGACTATCTGTTATTTGTAATATAAATATTACACTCTCTGATTCTCACCAGAGTTCGGACTATATCATCTCCATCTTTGGAGTCTAGCGTATAGTCTCTGAGGATTC
>CAZBXB010000021.1:0-11339 GCA_964496075.1 uncultured Gammaproteobacteria bacterium | reverse complement strand
GCTGACAAAATCGGAGACAAATTTATAGTTAAAAGCGATTTGAAGATTAACATCCTCCCCTTCCGTATTGACATCCAAAAATGTTTTATTTTGGCCTATTTGAGGGGCATTGGCTGTTAATTCAAGTTTGTCTTTAGAAATTGAAAATTTAACAACATTGGCTGATTCTCTGGCAAAAACTGAAGCGATACGCAGGGCTTGAGCAAATTCAAGTTTGTCAGCAGATAATCTGATTTTGTGTCCTTGAGGAATGATTTTATTGTAGTCGGGATAATCCCCTTCAATGAGGCGACAGAGTATATCTAGATCGTCTAGGACGAAGACTAACTGTCTTTCATCTGATGTTAGACCTACCTCTATAGTTTTGCTATTTTTGGCGAGTCTGGATAACTCGATTAGTCCCCTGGTGGGTATTAGAAAAGTAACTGAATCCTGACCATCAATATTGACTGGATTAACAAGTTTGTTTTGTTTTAGAGACAGTCTAAAGCCGTCAGTAGTAACACAGGAATAAGAGTCCGGTTTAATTTGCCAGAGAGTGGCGGTTAAGACCGGTCTGGAATCATCAGTGGCGGCAGCATAAGAAATTTGATCGATAGTTTTTAAGAGAAGATCGCTTTCGAGAGTGAAGCTATATTTTTTGTTTTTTGAAGAGGTGTCGGGAAAGTCATCAGTGGGGCTGGTAGCAAAGGTTGATTGAGCTTTAGGAGAAGCTAGTTCTAAAAGATTATTTTTGGATAAAGATAGGTCAATTTTGCCGGTGGGAAGATAAGAAACAAACTCAACCATTTCTTTACTGGGAACAGCAATAGAACCTTCTGTTTCGATTTTGGCGCCGATCCAATAGTTTAGAGCTAGTTCAAGATTGGTGGCTGATAGTTTGAGGCGACCATCGTCGGTTTGAAAGAGAATATTTGAGAGGATGGGAAGTTGGTTTTTGGTAGATATAAAGCGGGAAAGATGAGTTAAGGCTAAATTTAAATTTTCTTGTAAGAGAGAAAGTTTCATCAAATTAGTTTACCAAGTTTGGAAAGTTATTAAAGCTTGAGAAATATAAAATTGAGGTGATTTTGCAAAGATTGAGTTATACACGTAATTAATAACAAAAGAATTTAATATATAAATAGTATCTTTAGTATTAGGGAGTGTGGGAAAGAGAGTAAGTAAGAAATAGATGATAAGTAGTGGGGTAATTTAGTGTTAGTCTGGTAGAAAAGTAAAAAATGGCTGAAAGATAGTTATTGGTTGAGTAGTAAGTCTTATAAGAGATGGCTGAGTTTTGGTTTTTATTTGGTTGGAAAGTGAAGTCTAATTGTGGATAAAAATGTGGATAAAAACTGAAATTTGTGGAAAAGAAAAATGAGGTATTTAGAATTCGGATTTTATCTGGTTTAGCTCTTTTTGAAATTGAGGATTAGTGGAAAAGAGAGTGTGGATTTTGTCCCGGGCATGCATAATACTGGTGTGATCACGACCACCGAGTATCTCCCCTGCCCTTTCTAGTGGTAAATTTAAAAAATCAACTAAGAGGAAAGCCGTGACATGACGGGCATGAACAAGGTCTTGTTTTCGACTTTTTCCACATAAGTCACCTGTCTTGATTTTGTAATATTTGGCACAAGTAGAAACTATGTGTCTGGGTGAAATGTCATTTTTGGAATCAGAGGCAGTTTGTGGCATAGAAAGGAATTGAAGTAAAAAAGCAGTATCAACTTGACTGATTTGATTGGATTGGGACAAGATACTGATTTCGCGTAGTTTACCTTCAATATCTCTAATGTTTGATTGAATATTTTTAGCAAGATGGTCAATGGCTTGAGGAGTAAGATTAAGATTGATTTCGGAAGCTTTTTGTTTGATGATGGCGGTTCTCATTTCATAATCAGGAAGTTGAATATCGACAGTTAAGCCTCCTGTGAAGCGAGAAACCAGTCTGTCTTCAAGGCGATCAATTTCTGATGGTTTTCGGTCGGAAGTTAAAATGATTTGTTTGCCTGACAGATGAAGTGAATTAAAAGTGTGAAAGAATTCTTCCTGAATATATTCTTTACCGGCAATAAATTGGATATCATCAACTAGAATGCAGTCGAGATTGCGATATTTGCTTTTGAACTTAGTCATGTCCTTGCTTTTGAGAGAGGAAATTAGCTCGTTGCCGAAGGTTTCGGCTGGGAAATAGCGGACTTTTAAGTTAGGATTGTCCTTAAGTAATTCATGGCCAATGGCTTGCATAAGATGGGTTTTGCCCAAACCTACTCCGCCCCAAAGGAAGAAAGGATTGTATGACAGGCCGGGGTTTTTGACTATACCTTGGGCGGCAGCAAAAGCAAAGTTGTTGCTATTGCCGACTATAAGAGTGTCAAAGGTATATCTGGGATGAAGATCGGCTTTTTGAGATGAAAGACTATGAGGGCTAGTTTTAATAGTGTTGGTTTCAAACAAAGGAGCTGGTTTGGATTGAGCTGGAGTTAAAATTGGCTGTTGATTGATGAACTCAAGCTTATTGTCTTGTTTGCTTTGATTGTCGAGGGCTGATTTGAAAAGGTGATAATACCTTTTAGTATTCATGTCGACAAGATAATTACTGGGACAAGCGATGGTGGCAGTCTTGTTTTGGAGGCTGGTTAATTGGGCCGGATAAACAAAGGTTTGGAAGACGGCCGGAGCCAAGATGATTTTCAATTCTTCTTGCGTGTTTTTCCAAATTTGTTCGAGATTCACGGGTTAGTAATTAGTAAATAGTAAAGAGTAACTGGTTACTAAATTTAGTAACTTAGGATAGGCAGAATATGCAAATGCTTCCAAAGGGGGTGGTTTGGGTTATCCACATTCATAATATATGAGTTTTCCACAAGGAGCAAGAAGTAGTTTTAAAACATGTCTTAAATCAAATTTTGCAGTGCTCACGCCTTCGGTATAACACCTCAGATGATTGCGCGCTTAAAATATATTTAAGCCTTATTTTTGGTTTGTTTGTGATAAAATATCTGCATGCCAAAGAGAACATATCAACCAAAAAAGAAAAAAAGAGTTAGAAAGCACGGCTTTATGAAAAGGATGGCTAGTGCGGCCGGTAGAAAAATATTGAAAGCTAGGCGAGCTAAGGGTAGAAATAGACTGACTGTAATAAAGAAATTGAAAGCTTGATGAGAGAGGGTGATTTTTTGTTTATAATAGATTATGTTGTCTAAAGATAATATATTGAAAAAACGGGCGGATTTTGTTTCGGTAAAAGAAAAAGGCCGACTTTATCAATCTCCCTTATTTGGAATGTTGGTAATGAGCGAAAATGTGGAAGAAACTAAATTTGGATTTTTGATATCAAAAAAGATTTCTAAAAGAGCGGTGGATAGAAATAGGATAAGAAGGCTTATGGCTGAAGCGGTCAGATTTAATTTAAAAGGAATTAAAAAGAAAGTATGGGTGGTGTTTTTAGTTAAAAGAAAGATGCTGACCGTAAAACAAGATGAAGTGAAAAATGAAATGGAAAATATGATGAAAATGGTGGGAATCATTTAATTTTCAATTTTCAAAATCCAATTTACAAAAATGAAGAATATAGTTTTAAAAATATTGGTTTGGTATAAGAAACATGTGTCGAGGGGGCATAATTGCAGGTTCGTACCAAGTTGCTCAGAATATACATATAGAGCAGTGGAAAAATATGGAGTAGGAAGAGGCTTGTGGAAAGGATTAAAAAGAGTAGTCAGATGTAATCCCCTATTTAAAGGTGGAATTGACAATGTATAAAATTTTTCGTTTTAGGTGATTTTTTTTGGTAGAATAGCAAATGATTTTAATAAAAATATTTGTATCAGCCATAATGGCTCTAACTTTGGGCTTTAATAGTTTGGGTTGGGCGATTGTAGTGATGACTTTGATTGTAAAGTTTGCATTACTGCCCTTACTTATACCTTCGATAAAATCAGCAAAGGTAATGAGGAAATTGGCTCCAAAATTAGCTGAACTAAAGAAGAAGTATGGCGACGATAAGCAAGTGTTATCCAAAGAACAAATGAAACTGTATACAAGTGCCGGAGTTAATCCAATGTCCGGCTGTTTACCGCAAATTTTGCAAATTGCGGTCTTGATTCTTTTTTATAATTCATTTCAAAAATTGGTGTCATTTTCGACGGGAGCGATAGATGTAGGTAAACTGAATACGTACCTGTTTAATTTTTTACAAGTGGCACCTGACTTTTCGGTTAACACATCCTTTTTGGGGTCTGATTTGGCAACTATACCATCGGCCGCTTTTAGCTCGGGAGTAGTTGGAACAATGATATTGCCAATATTTTTACTTTTAGGCTCGGCCGGACTTCAGTTTTTGGGAGCAAAATTGATGATGCCAACGGCGGAAACTGATAAGGTAGTAGCCAAAAAGACAAAAGATAAAGAGGACGATATGACGTCGGCGATGAGGAGTCAGTCGATGTATATGATGCCATTGATGACAGTGTTTATAGGCTGGAGATTTAACGTAGGAATACTTTTGTATTGGTTCATAAATTCAGCCATGACGGTGGTACAGCAAGTAGGAGTGAGTAAGCTAGATAAGAAATAAGGCTGATTCTATTGTGATAAAATAGCCACATGGCAGATAAGAAAAAGATTGATAATAAAAAGAGAAATAAGGCAATTTTAGAGACAGCAGTTGAACTATTTGAGGATATTAATAGAGAAGTAGATGACGTATTTGTGGAAGACTTGGAGACTGAAGATGAGACTGATCAAGTGTTGGTGGGTGTGACAGTATCAGAGCCGGCTTCTTTGATTGGCTATAGGGGTAAGAGCTTGGCTTCAATTCAACAGATTTTAAGTTTGGCGGTCAAAAATAAGTTGGGTTATTGGGTGAGAGTGCTTTTGGATGTAAATGAATATAGATCCGAACAAGAAAAAAGGTTGACAGATATTGCTAAAAATGCGGCAACTAGAGTGAAAGAGACTGGAGAAAAAGCGATATTATCTCCAATGAGTTCATACGAAAGAAGATTATGTCATATGGCCGTAGCTGAAATTGAAGGAGTAGAAACTGAATCTGAGGGTGAAGGTGAAGATAGACATGTTGTAATTAAACCTATGGTTTAATAAATTCGAATATCGAAATCCGAAATTCTAAACAAATACAAAATAATAAATTTTTTAATTTCCAAAACAAATTGTTGGGTTTGGTAGAATAGGGCGGATGTGGATTATCTTATATTTAGTTTTTTTGATAAGCCAACTAGGGAAACATTGGTGGCCTGAATGGAGTTTTGTGTATGGAATAAAAGTGGACTATTTGTCCTCTATTTTGTATTTAACTGACTTGTTGTGGTTGGGGGCATATTTAAGTAATTTTCAATTTTCAATTTTCAATTTTCACAAAAATCACGAAAAATTTATTGGATTAGTAGTATTAATAATTATTAATACTTTGATAGCGGATAGATGGCAGGTATGTCTTTATAAGTGGTTTAGATGGTGGCAGTTGTGGTGGTGGGTGGAATATTTGGCAGATAATAAAAAGGCCGTAATAAAGGTGTTACCAAAAATAATTAGTTGGTGGATGATAGTCGAAGTTGTATTGGCTGTGGGACAAGTGGTAAATGGAGGTAGTTTGGGAGGAATATTTTATTGGTTGGGAGAGAGAAGGTTTGACTATATGACAATTGGGATTGCCAGGATAAGTTGGTTTGGTGATAACTTTGTAAGAGCTTATGGCACATTTTCACATCCAAATAGCTTGGCAGGGTTCTTGTTGGTGGCAGTGCTAATGTGGAATAAGATAGGAAACAAAAACATCAGCAAAAATAAAATGTGGATAGTAAACTGGTTGGCTATAGCCGGCATAATATTGACCGGTAGTAGATTGGTGTGGGCAGTGGGACTGTTAACGGTCATATTTAGGATTAAATCAAAGTTGGGTTTAAAGATGGTATTGGTTGGTCTAATGTTAATGGTTGGTGGGTTATTGTTTGAGAACAAAATTAATTGGTTGGGAGGTTGGAGTAGTGAAAGTGCTTTATTAAGATTGAATTTAAATAAATCGGCCCTGAAAATGATTGGCCAATTCCCTATTTTTGGGGTTGGGTTGGGTAATTTTTTAGTAAGACTTCCCGATTATCTATTTAATTTTTGGATAATTCAGCCGGTGCATAATGTGTTTTTACTGGTATTGGCTGAAATGGGAATAGTTGGCTTTGGCTGGCTATGGATGTTTTTAAATAAAAAAATTGAATGGAGAAAGTTTGGCTGGATATGGGTAGTAATAGTAATGACAGGTATGTTTGATCACTATTGGCTAAGTTTGCCTCAGAATTTGGCTTTAGTTGGTGTGATAATGGCAATGAGTCTGAAATCAAGTTTATAAATCAAATTTTGCAGTGCTCACGCCTTTGTCTTGCTTTCGCAAGATCGCAGATGATTGCGCGCTTAAAATTTATTTATAAACTTAATACAACAGTTTATATAACAATTGCTAGAATTAAGACATGCTAAAGATCATTAAAAACACTTTATACCAAAGTGTGGCGAAAATTTTTATGGTGGGGATTGGCTTGGTGACGACGTCGATATTAATTAGACGGCTTGGAGATTTTAACTACGGTGTGTTTACTTTGCTTAGCTCAAGCTTCCTTTTGATTGATGCTTTGGCTGACTTGGGAACAAAAATAATTGGAGTAAGAGAGATGTCAGTGGACAAGAATCCTAAAAAAATATTCTTCAACTTGATAGTTTTGAGATTGGGGTTGCTGGTGATGGCGATGATAGCAGGGTTGGGATTAGTGAGATGGTATCCGGCATTTGCTAACTATCAACAAGAAGCCATGTTGGCTTTAGCGATGAGTATGTTTACTTATGTGGCAATCAACTTTGAAGTGCTATTTCAAAGTAAAGAGAGAATGGATAAAAAGAGTGTTATAGATGTGTTGTTTCCCTTACTCTTTTTGGTTAGTTTGATAAGTTTTGGAAAAAATATAAGCGTGATGTGGGTGTTTGAGGCATACTTACTGGCCAGAGTATTAAGTTTGGTATGGGCTTATATCAGCTTGGAAGATAAAAGCTGGTTTAAGATTGGGAAAATTGACAAAGTTTTAATGAAGGATTTGTTTAGAAAAAGTTTACCAATGGGGTTGTATCTGTTGATTTTTACGGTATATGACAAGGCAATTGATAGTTTGGTAATAGAGAGGTATTTTGGAGTGATTGAGGTTGGTTGGTATGGCTTGGCTTATAGAGTATATGGAAACTTGGTAATGCCGGCCTATTTTTTGGTAAGTAGCGCACTGCCTAACATGTCAAAAGACAGGGGTAAGGTTTATAAAAAGGTGATGATGGTGGCCATGAGTATGGTATTGGTTATGTCTCCTATCGTATTTTTGTTAGCTCCAACAATTATGAAGATTTTGGCGGGAGTTGAGTTTGAATATATGGTGTCGGCTAAAGTGTTAAGAATATTATGTGTGGCTTTGATTTTTTCTTTTATTAACCATGTAAAGGGTTTTGATTTGATAGCAAAAAATAAGGAAAAAAAGATACTGTGGCTGGGTTTAATTGGATTGGTTTTTAATTTAACGGCAAACTTGTACTTTGTGCCTAAATTCTCGGTATATGGAGCGGCCTGGGTGACGGTGGCAACAGAAGCTTTGATGACCGGATTGTACTTGGTGATTTAATAAAAATTTAGAGAAAACTGTTTCAAATCAAATTTTGCAGTGATCCCTCCAGAGGCGGGCAGGCACGCCTTAAATGATATCTTTTAAGTTCATAATCCTTACATTTTCTGGAGATATAAACATGGCCGGAATACGATGTCCATACAAATTTTGAGTTTGGAGTTTGGTTTGACGCGAAATTCTCAAATCTTGAATTAGCTTTGAGTCTTCTATTTATAAGTACAAAAATGAAATAGTTTCGTTATGACAGTTTTTCACGTCCCAACCTAAATTTATGATACGATGTGGGTAGGATTTGAGGTGGTGTAGGGATGGTGAAGAATAAAATATTACCGCATAATCACCGATATTTAACCGCATATGTTGGTTTTGGTGATGTCTTGAAATAAATGAATTAGAATATAGATATGAAAGATGGATTACCGGTGATACTAGTATCTGGCAACAACTTTGTGGCTAAAAGGCTAGTGGAGTTGTTTTTAAAAGACGAAGTATTTGTGGCAGTGTTGGGAGAAAGTAAAGATTGGATAGGATATCCAGAGAAGAAATTTTTGGTAAAAAACCGGTTAGAAAAAATAGACTTTAGAGCTGACTATGTATTTGACTTTGAAGCTAACGAAGGGGTGTGGACTAGAGCTGAAGTAGACGAATCAAGGTTGGTAGTAATAGAAAAAGACAATATGGCCGATGAGGTGATGGAGAAACTAGCTAAAAAAAGTGTAGATTGGCGAATATTGTGTGGCTATAATGTTTATGGACCGGGTATGGATATGGATGAGAATTGGGTGGCCAGAGTAATGAAGTCAGCGGTAATGAACAAGAATTTGGAAATTCCCAAAGAGAATGGAAGTCTAAGATGTATATTTGTAGACGATTTTGTGGAGTTGGCCAAGAAATGTTGTTTTGTGCCTGGCTTATCAGGAGAAAGAGTCATAGTTTTTGGAAAAAAGATAGGGATTGATGTTATCTGCAGAACATTGGTAAATAAGGCAAAAATGACCAAGAAAGGAGCGGTGGTCAAGAATATGGAAGAAGTAAAAATTAGTGATAATAAGGTGGAGATTGAATGGGAAAAGATTAGCTGGGATGGCGGAGGTGGGTTTGAAGTTGGAGTAAGTCAGACTTTGCAGTATTTCTTTTCAGAGATTGATTTGATCTCAAGAGGAAAGAAGAAAAAAGTAGAAAATAAAAAAAGAAGGATACCGGCTGTGCGAGTAGAAGTGGAGCCCGACTACGCTAAAGCTACGACGGGTAAAGATGAAGTGCCTAAAATTGACAATAGAAAAGAGTCGGATAAATATGAGAAATATGAATGGAAGCCGATTAAAAAATTAAAGGTTGATGAATCTTTCGATAAAGCTCCCTTCGATAAAACTCAGGGTAAACAGAATAAAGAAAAGAAGATTGAACCCGCCTACGCTAAAGCTACGTCGGGCGAGGAGGATAAAATTGATTTAAGCCAGTTTGATATTAAGCCGGCGTATAAACAGATAGAAAAGATTGAAGTAAAGAAGGATGAAAAGAAAAAGAAAAAGAGCTTAAAAAAGATTAACTGGAAGTTGGTGGTATTGCCTTTGGTGATGCTGGTGACAATCTATACAGTACTTTTGATTAGCTTTTTTGGGAGCTTGTGGAGAGTAGCCAGGGTGGCTGATAAAGTAAAAACCTTGGTGGAAGAGGGTAGAGTGGCTGAAAGCATGGAATTGGTGGATAAAAACATTGGTCGAATTGATGGATTGGAAAATAAATTAAGACTGGTAAGTTTGGAAGGAAGACTGTTTTCTTATAAGGGATGGGGTGAAGTACTAAGGGTACTAAAAACAGTTATGGATTTGGAAAAAGAATTGGTGACTTTTTTTGAAAGTGCCAATAAATACAGTGGGGCGGTTTTTGGTGAAGAGAATATTAATTGGAAGAACGCAAGTATGGAACTAAAGAGCACTTTGATAACTTTGGAAAATAAACTGGGACTACTGGAAGCTAGGACGAGTGGAGATTGGAGCTTTTTACCAAACAGGCTGAGATCTTTTGTATTGGCAAAATCAAAGGAAGTATCTGACTGGAGAGGATTGGTCTCCAAGATTAGTGATAGCTTAGATAGCTTTTTGTATATAGCGGCAACGGATGGAGGCAGAAGAGACTTTTTGGTATTAATGCAAAATGAAATGGAACTAAGACCGAGTGGTGGATTTATTGGAAGTTTTGGGGTATTAAGCTTTGAAGATGGCCGATTTTTGGGAATGGATGTGGGGGACGTGTATGATATTGATGGCCAGCTTAAGGGGCATGTGGAGCCACCAGCTCCGATTAAGGAAGTTTTGGGGGAGCCATCTTGGTATTTGAGAGACGCTAATTGGGAAGCTGACTTTACCAAGGCTGCCAAAGACCTTGAATGGTTTTTTGATAAGGAAACCGACAGAAAAATAGATGGAATAATTACAATTAACTTGTCAGTGGCAAAAGCGCTTCTGGATCAACTAGGTGAAGTTTGGGTGCCTGATTTTGATGAAAAGATAAATAGTGATAACTTGTTTGATCAAGCCGAGTTTTATTCTGAAAAAGCATTTTTTGCCGGATCGAGACAAAAGAGTACATTTTTGGGAAAGTTATCGAGTCAGCTAATGGAAGAAATAAAGAATCAAAAGGGCATGGGGCAAATGGGAGTGGTGAGAGCTATGTTGGAAAGCTTGGATAAAAACGAAATGCAAATATATGTGCACGATAAAAAAACAGCTTCTAATTTAGCTGATTTGGGTTGGGATGGGTCGATATATTCGGGTGGCTGTGGAATGGAAAATTGCATAGCAGACTATTTGTATATAGTTGAGGCTAATTTAGGTGTAAATAAGTCTAATTATTTTTTGAGAAGAGATATTGAGAGAACAGTTGATATAAGTGATAGGGCGATTAGCCGAGTAGTAAAAATTAATTACGAAAATCTGGCTAGGACAGCAGCTTGGCCGGGAGGGGATTATAAAAACTATACGAGAGTCTATTTGCCAGATGATACCAATATATCTGAAGTAAGCATTTATGATAGCGACGATGTGACAGACAGAAAAGTGTTAACAGGTGAGGACTTGCTGGCAAGCAGTGTAGGTGACAAAAAAGAGCTGGCCTTCTTGGTAACGGTGCCGGTGACAAGAAAAAGAACGGTAGAAATTAGATATTCGTCTCAGATTGACCTAAATACAGCCTCGACCTTTTCGTATTTGTCTTATATGCAAAAGCAATCCGGCTATGGAGAGACAGCAATGGTGTCTTTGGTATCATATCCACCAGAATGGCAAGCGGTGCAAGTGGAACCGGCAGCAACGGTAGTGAACAGCAAACTACTATTTGACGAAAAACTAGATAAAGATCTAAGGATGGGGGTAGTGATTAGTAAGTAAAGATGGTTAAATTAGTAAGAATGCGTAAAGTATTTTTGTTTTTAATCAGTTTGATGTCGTTTTTTGTTTTTATAGGTAGAATTGAGGCAAAGAGTCCAAGCGGGTTTCTGGATGTGATAGATTGCAATCATCTGAGTGGTTGGGTGGTTGATGAAGACAGAATTGATGAAGCGACTTCGGTGGCAATATATTCTGACAAAGGGAATGAGTCTGAGGCGGGACTTTTTTGGGGATGGTTTTCGGCTGGTAACTATAGGGCTGATTTGCCTTTTAGTAATAAAAATCACGG
>CAZBXB010000020.1:9441-11937 GCA_964496075.1 uncultured Gammaproteobacteria bacterium | reverse complement strand
TTCCATAATAGTGAAAAATGATAATCTGCTGTATTTTACACTATTTTTACTAAAATAGTCTCAAAATTTGGAATAGAAGCAAAAAAAAACAGTGAGTTATAATAAGGCAAGAAAGATTATTTTAGAGCAATTGGATTTATATTAATATGTCAGCTGGCTGGCATAGTTGGGGCTGGAATTACAGTCAATAGTGTGGCTGGCTGGTATGTGACCTTAAATAAACCTTGGTTTAATCCGCCAAGTTGGCTGTTCGGGCCTGTCTGGACAATTCTTTATAGCTTAATGGGGATTGGAGTATATTTGATTTGGAAAAAGTCTAAGGATAATAAGCTAGCAAAAAAGGGAGTCAAAGTGTTTTTTGTGCATTTACTTCTAAATGCAATTTGGTCGCCGGTGTTTTTTGGTTTAAAACAGTTATTTTTAGCTTTGATAATTATTTTGGCTATATGGGGAATGATAGTTTGGCTAATAGTATTGTGGAGAAAAGTAGATAAGAGAGCTAGTTGGTTATTGGTGCCCTATTTAGCTTGGGTAAGTTTTGCCAGTCTCCTTAATTTGGCTATTTTGTGGTTGAATTAAGACTAGTGTTGACGTCTTTTAAATCGTTTGTAGGCGAATATTGCCAGGACAACCAAAGGTGAATAGATGACCGACCAAATAACAAGACTAGCAAGACTTCTTAGGGTGGTAAGAAGTGACCTGACGGCGGTTTTAACTATTACTAATGGTCTCCAAGCGTTGGTAGGAGCATAAGGAAGACTTAGATCATCAGTGGAAAGATAGATAGTGATTTTAGATAAATCGGCTGATTTTTGTAAATAATCTTGACTGCCTTTGACGCTGTCTATTTGCGACTGAAGGTTAACAAGTTCTCTTTGGACATTGAGAAGATCAGTAACCGAAACAGCTTGATCCATGATAGTTTCAAATTTGGCTTTGGTTTTGTTTAGAATAGCTAGTCTGGCCTCTAAATCCTCATATTGATCGGTGACATCCCTACCAGTGATAGACTCTGAGACAACTTTGATAGCCATCAACTTGAAAGCTTCCATGGCAGAAGTGAGTTTGTCGGTAGGTACTCTGACAATAATATTACCGGAGGCAGCTAACTCGGGTTTGCTTAGGTGAGAGCTAACCAGAAAACCACCAAGATCTTTGGTTTGTTGGTCAATATTCTTAATAGTTTGAGAGACGTCTTTGACATGGAGAGAAAGGGAAGTATCGGTTATTACAATTCTGTCTGAGGATGTGCTGGGGGCGGCTTGACGACCGGGAATGGCTGAACCCAAGTTAGCGGAAAGATCGGTATAGGCTTCGGGTGCCATCAAGCTGCTAGGAGAAAAAGTGTTTTTTAGATAAATAAGACCAATTAAAATCAAAATGCTTAATGCCCAATTTTTCTTAAACCAAGTCAACATGGTTAAGTTTACCATTTTTGATAAAATGGCCATAGATATTGCATCCATAGTTTAATGGATAGAATACTCCCCTCCGAAGGGAGTGATAGAGGTTCAAGTCCTCTTGGGTGTACAAAATGTTTAAAGATAAACAGCTTTGGCTCAGAAAAATATTACCAGCTATGGGTGCGGGGGTGCTGGGGGCGATAATAATAGTTGGAGGAATAAGTGTCTGGAAAAGTTACAAACGAGTGGTGGTGGTACCAAATAGGCCAATTCAACCTACTAGCATAGTGCCCCCTACGGCCACGCCAACACCTGATCCTGATCGTGATTTTAGCGTACTTCTTTTAGGTTATGCCGGAGGAGAGCATGATGGGGCAGGATTGACAGACTCGATGATATTGGCGACTGTACAGCCTAAAAAGGAAAGAGTGGTATTAACTTCAATACCAAGAGATTTGTGGGTAAAATTACCTCTATCTCAAAACGATTCGGAAGAACATTGGTATAAGGTAAATGCGGCTTATGTACTGGGAAAAGATGATAAAAGATATCCCAATAAAGCAGTAGAATTTACAGGACCGGCTGGTGGAGGTGAGCTTGTAAAAAGTGTGGTGTCGGATGTAATGGGGGTTGACATAGACTATTTCTTTGCAATGGACTTCTCGGGCTTTTTGGGCGCGATAAACAGCTTAGGTGGGATAAAAGTGTATGTACCAATGGCTTTTTCTGACCCGTGGTATCCGATTGAGGGAAAAGAAGATGACACTTGTGAAAAAAGTCCGGAAGAAATAGTGGCAATAGAGGCAAGTTTGTCCGGAGTAAAGCTGGAAGAGGAATTTACTTGTCGATATGAAGAACTGGTGTTTGATCGAGGTATGGTGGAAATGGACGGAGAGACAGCCCTAAAATTTGCCAGATCAAGACACTCGGATGTATATGGAGGAGATTTTGGCAGGTCGGATAGACAAAGACTGGTAATTGAAGCAGTCAAAGATAAAGTGCTGTCGATTGGGTTTTTACCAAAAGTAATACCACTTTTAAACCAATTAAGCTGGCATGTACAAACAGACGTAGATTTGGGACAGATGAAAGA
>CAZBXB010000020.1:0-9431 GCA_964496075.1 uncultured Gammaproteobacteria bacterium | reverse complement strand
CTGGTGAGTTTTTGGATTATGAAATAGTATCAAGGGCGCTGACTGAGAAAAATGTGTTGATGCAATCAAGAAGCGACCAAGGCCAGTTCATATTAACTTCAATTGATGGCCAAGGCGTATGGATGAGTGTCCAAAGTTATATGGAGGAAATGCTGGCTGAGACAGCAACAGAAAGTGGAAAAATTAACTAAATACGGGTATAATCTAACCCTTCTCAAGAAATTCTCAAGATTATAATTGAAGATAGTTAATATGAAAATACTGGTGGTTGAAGACGAAAAGAGAATTGCTAATAACATAAAAAAGGGGCTCGAAATAAAATCAATGGCAGTTGATGTCAGCTATGATGGGCTTGATGGTTTTGATTTGGCAGAGAGTGAAGAATATGATGTGATCGTACTTGACTTAATGTTGCCTGGAATGAATGGGTTGGAAATTTGTAGAAAACTAAGAAGATCTGGTAAAAACACCCCTATATTAATGTTGACAGCTAGAAATGAGGTTGAAGCGAGAGTGGAAGGACTTGAGAGCGGAGCTGATGATTATTTGGGCAAACCTTTTAATTTTGAAGAGCTTCTGGCTAGAATTAAGGCTTTGGCAAGAAGAAAAGAAAATAAAATGAAAATGAAACTTAGGGTGGATAATCTGGTTTTAGATACAAGCAGTTTTGAGGTAAAAAGGGCTGGGAAAACTATAAATTTATCTAAAAAAGAATATGGACTATTGGAATTTTTGATGAAAAATAAGGGACAAATATTTTCTAAAGAAGAATTAACTGATAAAGTGTGGAGTTTCGAAAGTGAGGTTTTGACCAACACGGCTCAGGTTTATATTGGATACCTTAGAAATAAGATAGATAGTGCCTTTCCAAAGGAGAGCGGTTTAATTAAAACAGTTAGGGGTTTTGGATATAAAATAGAATAATGTTTTCTGAAGCTAGAATAAAATTAACACTGTGGTACCTTGCCATAATACTTTTTATAAGTAGTACGCTTAGTTTTGGTTTTTATCTAAAAATATCAGGGCTAATAGAAGAAGAATATAGGAGAATTGAAACAAGACAAGAAAGAGTTTGGCAAGGAAGAATGCCTCCTGAAATGAGACAAGACTCCCCTTTTGCCAGAATCACAGGAGAAGATCTTGATTTGATTAAGAAAAATATAAGAAGACAGATATTTTTAATAAATGGATATATAATTTTATTTTTTGGTGGAGCTGGTTATCTTTTATCAGGAAAAACATTAGAACCTATTGAAAAAGCTTTGGAAGAACAAAAAAGGTTTGTAGAAGATGCAGCACATGAGCTAAAAACACCGGTGACGGCACTTAAAACAAGTTTGGAAGTAAGTCTAATGGACAAAAAAAATGATACGAAAACAAAAAAACTAATAAAAGATAATCTTGAGGATGTTAATAGATTGGAAAAATTAATTTTAAGATTGCTACGTTTGGCTAGACAAAACGGTAAGAAAATGAATTTTGAAAGAATTGAGGTGGGAAAAATAGTGGATGAGGTGATCAGAAAGATGAGAGTGGTGGCAAATAAAAAAGATGTAAGAATATTAAAAAGGAAGATTGATAAAAACATAGTAATCAGAGCTGATCAAAACTCGTTTAGAGAACTGCTAATAATACTGATTGACAATGCGATTAAATACAATAAAAAAGGCGGAAAAGTATGGATAGAAGGTGTGTCAAAAGGTAAAGATGTTGTAATAAAAATAGAAGATAATGGGATGGGGATAGAGAGTGAGAACCTTAAAAAGATTTTTGATAGGTTTTATCAAGCCGATGTGTCTCGAACAAAAAATGGAGATGATGGTTTTGGTTTGGGACTAGCCATTGCTAAAAAGATTGTTGATGAACATAGGGGTAGTATAAAAGTAAGTAGTAAAAAAAATGAGGGAAGTAAGTTTGAAGTGAAATTACCTAGGGCTGAAAGTTAGTTTAGAAAAAAATTCTCAATGATTTCTTAGTTTAACCACTTAAACTACATTTATTAAAAGTTAAACAAAAGAAAGGTGGTGAAAAATATGAATAAAAAAACAAATATAATTATTGTCTTAGCTTTGTTGGTAGCAGGTGCCAGCTTAGTTGCTTTGCCAGTATCGGCAGAAAACGCTGTAAATGGTAGAACTAATCTAATTGAAATGCTAAGTAGTAAATTTGGAGTTGAACAAAGTGAAGTTGAGTCTGTGTTTGATGAACATCGAGCCGGACAACAACAATATCAACAGGAAAAACAAGAAGAAAGATTAGATGATGCTGTCAAAAATGGTGAAATCAGCGAAGTACAGAAGAATCTAATTTTGGAAAAGTGCTCTGAAATGAGACAGGAAAGAGAATCTGAGAAAGACTCTAATCTTGGTCGTGAAGAAAGAAGACAATCCATGGAAGAAAAAAGATCTGAAATGGAAGCTTGGGCAGAAGAAAATGGTATTGACCTTAAATTTTTAAACCTAGGAATGGGTGGAAAAATGGGTAGAGGTGGGCCTGCAGGTGGTCGCCTTGGTAGGTAAATATAATTTTGCAAACTACAAACACCCCCCGCATAAGCGGGGGGTGTTTGTTAATTCTCAATTAATTCTCAAGATTAAAAAGTATTATTGTTTTATGAAAAATGAAAAAACAGAGAAAATAAAAACAAAAAAAGTTAAAAAGGCTTGGATAAAATGGGTGCTGATAGGACTTTTTGTATTGGCATTAGGAATGGGAGCAAAAATAATAAAAGCTCAGAAAGTAACAGCTGATAAAAAATATGTGATGCAAAGACAAAGAGAGCTAATGATCGAATCCTGGAAAGAAGAAGGTTTGACTGAGGAAGAAATAAAAGAAAGGATGGACAATATGGGAGAGAGAAGAATGGACGGAGAAGGAAGTAAGCCTGAGGGTGGAATGGATGTAATGAGAATGGGGAGGATGATGAGATGATAAAAAAAATATTAGGAAAATTTAAAAAATTAAGTAAAAAAAAGAAAATAGTATTGGCAATAGTTTTGGTGGGTGCGATATATGGAATTAATAAAATGACTGGCAAGAAAGAGGAAAGTGTGAGTTACAAAACGGAGAAAGTTAGTAAAGGAGGAGTGGTTAGTTTGGTATCAGAAACAGGTGAAATTACAACGAGTGGAAAAGTTGATGTAAATTCGACTATAAATGGCATGGTAGAAGAAGTATATGTAAAAAATGGAGATAGTGTTAAGTCTGGTCAAAAATTGTATAAGGTAAAAAGTAGTGCAAGTGATATCGATAAAGCTAACGCATATTCTACTTATATGAGCGCTAAAACTAGTCTTGAAAGTGCTAATACTAGTCTATATACGCTTCAGGCAAAAATGTTTGGAGAATGGGATGAATTTGTGGAAAATGCAGAAAAAGATGAATATGATGATAGCCATACAGAGAACAGGAATCTACCCGAATATCATATACCCGAAAAGGAATGGTTGGCGGCAGAGGCAAATTATAAAAATCAACAGCAAGTAATCGCTCAGGCTCAAAGTAGCTTAAACAAGGCATGGCTCTCTTATCAGGCAGTGACAAGCGGAACTGTTAAGGCTCCGATTGAGGGAGTAATCGCAAATCTTTCTATAAATACTGGCCAAGAGATAGCCACAAACGATGTATCTTTGATGATAAAAAATAGTGGAGATACTTGGGTAAAATTGGCGGTGTCTGAAAATGATGTATCAGAATTAAAAACTGGTCAGAGGGCTGTGGTAAGTGTTGACGCAATTAGTGAGCTGGAAATTGAAGGAATAGTTGATAGGATTGATGAAATTGGAACAGACACTTCGGGAATCATAACTTATAATGTTTATGTAAATGTAGGAAAAATCGATGAAAGCGTCAGGGCCGGAATGACAGTACAAATTGATATAGAAACACAAAAAGTTGAAGATGTTTTAACAATAACAAACTCAGCCATAAAAACTTATCAAGGATCAAAAGCCATACAAATTATAGACGTCAAGACAGGAGAGCTTCTTTATAAACCGGTAAAAATTGGAATAGAAGGAGACGCGAGAACCGAATTAGTGTCAGGGTTGTCTGAAGGAGAGGAAATAGTGGTAGGACAAGCAAGCTCTACCAGCAGTGACACTAATAGTGGATTTATGACAATGCCAGGAATGAGACGCTAAAATGAAAAAGAGAGACAGTATAATAAAATTCGAAGGAATAAGAAAAACTTATGTGACCGGACCGGTTAAGTGTGAAGCTCTAAAAGGAATTGATATTGAGATAAAAAAAGGTGAGTTTGTGGCGATTATTGGACATTCAGGATCGGGAAAATCAACAATTATGAATATAATGGGGGCACTTGACTCCCCTACCGCCGGTAAATATTTTTTAAACAATAAAGACATATCTGGATACAACCAAGATGAGTTGGCCGAAATTAGAAACAAAGAGATTGGATTTATATTTCAATCTTTTAACTTACTGCCCAGAACGACTGTACTAAAAAATGTAGAGAGGCCAATGCTTTATGCCGGATACACGCAAGAAAAGAGAAGAAAAAGAGCCGTAGAGGTTTTGAGGGCAGTGGGGCTTTTTAATAAGGCTAATAATCTGTCAAACCATATATCGGGCGGTCAAATACAAAGAGTGGCGATTGCAAGAGCTTTGACGATGAAACCTTCTATATTGATGGCTGATGAACCAACGGGGAATTTGGATACTAAAACAGCCCACAATGTAATGAACTTTTTTGTAGAGTTAAACAAGAAAGGTAGTACGATTATTTTGATAACACATGAAGATGACATCGCTTCGTTCGCTAAAAGAGTAATAAGGATCACAGATGGTCTAGTGGAAAATGCTGATTATAAGCTTAAAACTGCCAGCTTTATAAAAAATGATTGATATAAAAGAACTAATAATACTAGCTTTGGAACAACTAAGATCTAATGTAGTTAGAACAATGCTGACAATGTTGGGGATAATAATTGGAATCGGATCAGTGATTACGATAATATCTTTGGGAGAAGGGTCGACACAGTCGATAGTGGATCAAATATCGGCTTTTGGGACAAATGTGATAACTGTCTCCCCTGGTCAAGCTAGAAAAGGGCCTGGTGGAGGTGGAGGTACTTTTGATACTTTGACAGAAGATGACGCGGAAGCAATCTTTGAAATTGATAATATTGAAGCTGTCTCTGGTGTAGTTAGTGGAAATAAAACAATCGTGTACGAAGAAAACTCGACAAACTCAAACATTTCTGGAGTTGAGGAAAGTTATGCCCAAATACAATCTTTTGAATTTAGTGAAGGTGGAAACTTAAGTGAAAGTTCAATAAATTCAATGTCGAGGAATGTACTTTTGGGAAGTGAAACAGTAGAAGATTTGTTTGGGGAAGATGCTGTCGTACTTGGAGAAAGTGTCCGAATTGACGGAAAAACTTTTAGAATCGTGGGGGTGATAAAAGACAGTAGTGATGTGATTGTGCCGATAAGTACGGCTGAGAAATTGTTGTTTGGGCACAACTATTTAAATAGTATTGTAGTAAGAATTATTGATACCGATTTGACAGAAATAACAACTAGTCTGATTGAGAGCCTACTTCTGGAAAGACACGAAATTAGTAATCCTGATAATGCTGACTTTAATTTAAGAAGTCCACAGGACATGATAGACACAGTAAGTACAATGACGGGGACACTAACAACAGTATTGGGAGGGATTGCTGCTATATCTCTTCTGGTAGGAGGTATAGGAATCATGAATATAATGTTGGTAACAGTGACAGAGAGGACGAGAGATATCGGTCTTCTTAAGGCAATAGGAGCAAAAAGAAATGATATCTTGGCTCAGTTTTTGATTGAGTCGATAGTGTTGACAATGGTAGGAGGAATGATTGGAGTGATTGTGGGAGGAGTGTTAACCTATTTTGCATCAAATGCAATGAGTATTCCTTTTATAGTTAGTCTAAAATCTATACTTTTGGCAGTGGGAGTATCGGCCGGGGTGGGAATTGTATTTGGTTTTTACCCTGCTAAAAAGGCTGCTGAATTAAATCCAATAGATGCACTAAGGTATGAATAGTAGTGGTGTGTAGAGAAAGGGTGATAAATAAGTTAAAATTCAACGGTAGAAAGAAGTTTTATTGCCTCGTCGGCTAATGGTAGGCCAATCGGCCCTGAACCGATTAATCGTGGTTCGAATCCATGCGAGGCAACAAGTAAGGAAGATAATGATTTTTCATAGTAGCGTGGGTCGCGGTCGGCCTCACGACCAAAGATGGGGAGGTTGATATGTGAGTACGTGTTATACTGGATATGTTTTAGTCCTAAAATAGCCCAAAATGAATATTCTATTTATTAGTACGAATTCTCCTGAAATCAGTGTCGGGGGTATTGAAAGGTATATATTTAATCTCCTCAACTATTGTCCAAGTAGAACGAACCACAATTTCATTTTTTTATTACCGAAGAGTCAGAAACCAGAAGAAGAAACCAAGCAAAACATTACAATTTACCGAAAAAACTTCTTACTATTCAAGCCAAAAAGGATTTTTGGTAAAAAGATTCTGACTCAAAAACAAATTGATAAAAATAGTGATCAGCTTTTTGATTTTTTAGATCGATTAGGTCAGAAAACGCATATTGACTTTTGCATTGTTCAAGCAGGAGATGGATTGCCACCACGTACCTGTCTTTCTCTACATTTAGCTTGTCTGAATCACAAAATACCACTCATTCTTAGAGTTCATTCTTATCCTACAAAAAAGGTGCCTCGACTGCTTATCAATTGTCTTCCTTGGGCCAAAATTTTAACAGTAAGTAAAAGTCTTGCTGGCGATCTTTTTGCAAAAAAAACAGATATTAGCAAACTCAAAAATAATTATCTTGGTGTTGACAAAAAAATTTTTAATGCCCGTCTTAGTAAAAAATGGTTGAAGAGACAATTAAAGCTTTCTGATGATAAAAAAATTATTTTTCATGCTTCCAGGATTACTGATGGTAAAAAAAGTATTTTAAAAGAAAAAGGGATCATCACTCTTCTTGAAGCTTTTTCAAAACTTTATGTACATTATCCTGATTTGTATCTTCTTTTTGCTACGGCTACCCCTCCGAAGCATTTTAAGGATGAATTTCAAACATCGCTTCAAAAACTTAGAGATTATGCTCAACTTTATAATGTGGCTGACAGAGTGTTGGTAAAAAGTTTTTCATTGGATAAAATTGCCAAGGCTTATGCCGGAGCGGATGTGTTTGTTTTAGCTTCTGAAAATGAAACTTTTGGGCAAGTTTATCTAGAAGCAATGGCTTGTGGCACTCCGGTTATTGGCACTAACGTTGGAGGAGTATCTGAAATTATTAAAAATGACGACAATGGTTTCCTCATTCCCCCCAACAATTCGAGTATTTTGAATCAAAAAATTGAAGAGTTATTATTGAATCAAGATTTAAGAAAAAAATTTATTAAGAATGGTCTTAAAACAATTAATCGCAGGTTTTCAGCAAAAAAACAACTTGGCTCCCTTATTTCTTATTTAGAAACTAAAGCTGGCGGAGCCAGCTAAAAATTGCGCAAAGAAAAAATCCCGACAGGCGAGGCTGACTAATTGTTCTGATAATAGGCTTGGTTTTAGTTGCGACTTGTATATAAATATATAAAATCTACAATTGTCGATATGATTACAGAAATGCTTTGTCCGATTTTTATTGATTAAGCTTCGATTTTGGAAAAAAGATAACTGGTAATTGATAAAGTTATAATGGAAAGGATGAATAAAACTAAAATGTCATGGGATATATTAAAGTGAGCTATTCCTGATAGAAGTTGACGCAGACCATCAACGCCGTAAGTCAAGGGGTTGATGGAAGATATTGACTTTAAAGCCTGGGGGGCAGTTTCAAGGGGAAAGAGAGCGCCTGAGAGAAAATAGGAAGGCATAACTAAGAAATTCATAATTAGTTGAAAGCCGTGAAAATCCTTCATAAATGAGGCGATGGCCGTACCAAGGGCAGTGTAAAAAAGACCGATAAGAAACATTATGCCAAGAGTTGGGATTAAAAGTAAGATGTTTTGTGGTCTGAAACCAACTAAAAGTGTCAAACAATAAACAAGAACACCCTGAAGAGTGGAGATGGTAGCACCACCAAGGACACGACCTAAAACAATTTCTAATCTGGATACCGGAGCCACTAAAGTTTCTTTTAAGAAACCAAATTGCTTGTCCCAAATAAGCTCAACACCATTAAAAACAGCCATAAACATAATGGCTTGGCTAATAACTCCGGGAGCTAAAAAATTTATATAATTACCGCCACCAGCTTTTTGATAGACGGGTCCAAGGCCAAAGCCCATGGCAACTAAAAATAAAAGAGGTTGACCAATTGAGCCAATAATACGAGATTTGGAGCGCCAATATCTTTTTATTTGACGCAACCACATGATGTAAATTACAGAAAACATATTATTTATGCCTCCTATTTTTTCTAATCCTCATTTTGTCTAAATTACTAATGTCTTCATCCCGAATGTCTTTGCCGGTGACTTTAAGGTAAGCATCTTCACGGGAATTGGTGTTGGTTTTGTCTTTAAGTTCCCCGACAGTGCCTGAAGCAACAATTTTACCTTTGTCAATAATAGCAACACGGCTGGCCATTTTTTCAGCTTCTTCCAAATAGTGAGTAGTAAAAAAGATGGTTGTCTGGTATTTATGGTTTAATTTATAAATTTGTCGCCAGATTTTATTTCTGGTTTGAGCATCGAGACCAAGAGTGGGTTCATCCAGAAAAATAATTTTAGGATGATGAAGTAAGCCTCTGGCGATTTCCAATCTACGCCTCATGCCTCCTGAAAATATTTTTACAAAATCATTTTTTCTATCCCATAAACCGACAAGCCTTAAAAGCCTTCTAATTCTTTTTTTTCTAAGCGGGGCCGGAATCTTATATAAAACAGCGTGAAATTGCATGTTTTCGTAAGCAGTTAGCTCTTCGTCCAGACTAAAATCCTGAAAAACAATACCAAAAGATTTTCTGACATTGTCTTGATTGGTCTTAGTATCAAAACCATTGATGCTAATTTCACCTTTGGTTGGGTGTAAAAGAGTGGTAAGCATTCGGATGGTAGTGGTTTTACCGGCTCCGTTTGGGCCCAGAAAAGCAAAAACTTCACCTTGTTTGACTTTAAAGGAAATATTATCGACAGCAACTAAATTTTTAAATTTTTTAGTTAGTTTTTTAACTTCGATGATAGTATGTGAATTGGTGTTGGCTTTTGGCATGAAATACGACAAAAATCTATGAAACTTTTAATTATATTACTTATTGACGGTTTGGAATAGATAGTAGAGAAGAATAAAATGAATTTTGTCTGTTTAAATTTTGATATAATTTGTTATGGATGTAAAGATTGAGGCGAGTTGGAAGAAAGTAATATTACGATTGATTTAAACTTTGCGAATTGAACCAATCTT
>CAZBXB010000019.1:4421-12149 GCA_964496075.1 uncultured Gammaproteobacteria bacterium | reverse complement strand
CGGAACCCGGTAAAAAACCAATGGTCTCTAAAGAGACGGTGATGGGGGTATCGTCAAGATTTGAGAGTTGGAAAAGAATATCTTGCTTGAGTTTGTCTGTATCCAAACTTTGGCCTAAATTACCTTGATTAACACTGATCTTGCCCATATCAGAAACGATGATTTCTGAAGGAATAAAAGGTTGATCGATTTTTTGTTGAAGTTGAGAAATAATATTAGCCAGTTGTTGACTATCTACGGTTATTTTGAGGAAATAATAATTTGGTTTTGTAAAAAATATCTTGTCTTTAAGAGAGGAGATAAAAAGCTGGTCGACAGTAGAACGGGTGTCGATTTGAGCCGAGACAGAAGCAATATTGATGCTGTAATCGATTAGATCATCATGTTTAATATCAATAATGTCCGGCAGAGAAATAGAATTAAGGGTATCTTCGGCTTGAGATCTAGTAAGCAGGGAAAAGTCTTTGGATAAAATAAAGGTATTGGGTGGGGTCATAAAGCTAAATGTAATAATAGATAGGATAGGCAGGAATAGGAACAGAGAAAAAACAAAAGGCCAAAGTTTAAGGCGAATTTTTTTAATTGCCACCTTTATCCATTGCTAAATTAGCTAACTGGTCGGCGAGTTTGTTTTTATCTCTAAGGATATGGACGAAAGTGAGGGGGAAAGGTAATTGATCGATTATATTTCTAGCTTTAGCAAAAAGAGGCTGTAAATTGGCGGATTTAACTTTATACAAGCCCTGCATTTGGCGAACAATGAGCTGGGAATCCATGTAGATATAAACTTGCTCAATTGACTTGCCATCATGGTTTTGAGATAGCCAGTCGAGAGCGTAATTTAATCCAATGTACTCAGCTTCATTATTAGTCTTGACACCAAGATAGTGAGATTGTTGATCAATAAGGATATGTCGGTGATCATAAACAGCCACGCCACAACCGGAATGACCCGGATTACCTCTAGAGCCACCATCGGTGTGTATGTATAGTTTCATAAGTCTATTTTAGTCGACAAATACACAAGTGTAAAAGGATGAAAAGAAAATTGATATGATAAATGTATATGGATGATATTATATCTCCCCTACCACCAAGACAAGTTAATATAGAAGAAAATACTGTAACTGAGGATAAAGAAGAGATATTGACTAGTGAAATGAAGGAAAGAGTTGACTTGCCTGTAGAAAAAAAAGTAAAAAAGGGTTTGCCTTTGGGGGGGAAGTTAAGTTGGTTTGGGGTTGTAGGGGGTTTTATATTGGTGGCATTAATCGGTTTTGGGATCTTTAAACTAGTAAGTGGTGGTGGGGCTGGCCTCAAAAAAGAAGTGATATTGAATTATTGGGGTCTGTGGGAAGGTGATTCGGTACTAAACGGCCTAATTGCCAAGTTTGAAGAAGAAAATCCAAATATTAAGGTCAATTATCAGATGCAAAATAAGGAGAATTACCGGACCAGGCTTGAGGCTAAACTGGAAAAGGGTGGGGTCGATACACCTGATATATTTAGATTTCACAGTAGCTGGCTACCAATGATGGCTGATAGGCTAGAAGCCGTACCGGCAATAAGCTCAAGAAATCTGAAAATGGATGAGGATTTTTTTAAGGTGTATAGTAGTGATCTAAAGCAAGGTGGTAGTTATGTGGGAATTCCTTTGATGTATGATGGCTTGGTACTGTACTACAACAAGGAGTTATTGGACGCTGCCAATAAAAATATACCAAAAACATGGTGGGGCCTATCAAACACGGCAACAGAGCTAACGGTTAGAGACGAGAGTGGTAATATTAATGTGGCCGGGGTGGCAATGGGGGCAACTTCAAATGTTGATCATTGGCAAGATATAATCGGATTGATGATTAAACAAAATGGGGTTGATTTGACAAAGATGGATGAAGCTAATTGGACCAAGATCAAGGGAATTTTGGATTTTTATAGGTTTTTTGGCCAGAAACAGAAATGGGATGTGTGGAATGAGAAATTACCTAACTCAACCCAAGTATTTGCGGCAGGAAAATTGGTATTTTATTTTGGACCGTCTTGGCGAATGCATGAAATAAATCAGCTAAATCCAAATCTAAACTATGGGACAGCTAAATTACCTCAGTTGGCAACAATTGCTGATGCCGATCCACAAAAAGTTGAGGATGGTTTGACCGAAGGTCAACTGACCAATATTTCTTGGGGCAGTTATTGGGTGGAAGGAGTATGGAAGCAGAGTAGCAAAAAGGAGGCAGCCTGGAAGTTTTTGGAGTTTATGGCATCAGAACAAAATTTGGCTGATTTTTTTACAACAGCTAGCTTAACTCGCGACTTTGGTGAGATATATCCAAGGAAAAGTATGGCCAGTAAACTGGCGGATAATAAAAAGTTAGTAACTTTTGTGGAAAATGCCGATACTTCTGTGTCCGGTTGGCCAAGTTCGAGAACTTGGGATGATGGTCTAAACGAGGAGTTGTCTGATTATTTTGAGGCAGCACTTAACGCAACTAGTATTGATGAAGAAGTTAGGACAAATTTAACATCGGGGATATCTCGGGTAGTAGAAGTTTATAAAATCACAAAATGATAATTGTAAATTTAAAAATTTATGAGGAAAGTTTTGGAGATGGGGCGATTAAGTTGGGCCAGATCTGTAAAAAAGTGGCCGATAAAACCGGAGTAAGAATAATTGTAGCCTGCGGTGCAATTGACGCTGTCAGAGTTAAAAAGGAGGCCGGAGTAGAGGTGTTTTTGCAAGATTTTGATCAATATATGCAAGGTAAACACACCGGCTTTGCATCTAGCAAACAAGCAATGGCTTTAGGAATAAAGGGCTCACTTATAAATCATAGTGAAAAAAACAAAACGAAAGGATTAGTACTGACAACACTAGCTAAAAAGGAAGAGGACTTTGAAACGGTATTGTGTGTCAAGTCGATTGGTCAAATTGAAACTTGGGCTAAACGAGCCAAAACTGACTATGTTGCTTATGAACCAAAACACTTAATCGGCAGTAAAACAAAATCGGTGGCAAGCGAACAGGCTGAAACTATTAAAAGAGCGGTAGGAGCGTGTGGCAAAATACCCCTTTTGGTGGGGGCTGGCATAAAATCCAGACAAGATGTGGAAGTTAGCCTGAAAATGGGAGCTAAAGGAATATTGGTGGCAAGTGATATTGTTTGCTCCAAAGATCCAGAAAAAGAATTATTAGAGCTAGCGGAAGGCTTTGTGGTGTAGTAAAATTGCTATATGGCATCTATAGATAATCTACTAGTATCTTTGTTTGTTGATGAAGTAGTTGGTGGTTTTTTGGTGACAGTACCACCTGGGCATGTTGGCTGTATTTACTCGATTTTTAGGGGTGTTTTGAAGAATGTCTGGTATCCGGGTATGCATTTAAAGTTTCCAATAATACATAGAGTTAAACTATTTAATGCTCAACTGATTGAGTACACCATAACTCGAGATGTGGTACTTAAGGACAATAAGGAAATTATGGGAGATGAAGTAATTAATGCGGTGACGGCTGATAATAAGTTTGTAGCAGTTGAGGCGACGGTATTGATTAAGCTTGATACAGAGAGATTGCCTGAAATATGGCAAAATATTGGTGAAAACTTTGTATCTAAAGTGGTCAGACCGGTGACAAGAAGCAAAATTAGAGAAGTACTGACACACCACGAACTTGATAAAGCTTTGTCAGTAGAAAGAAGTGAGATCGAGGCGGCTTTAAGAGAATCTTTGCAAGAGTCATTGGCACCTCACGGACTACATGTAGACAATTTTTATTTAAGCTCACTGACACCCGTCAGAGGTGAGGGAGTGGAATATACCAGCAATGGGGGCGATGAGTCTGAAGGGTTGAAAACAGTTGAAGAGATAAGAAAAGGGAGAGTGTTGTCGGGTAATTTGAAGGGTTAGATTAAGGTTAGAATCCAGATTTGCTTATTTTTTCCGAAAGTTTTGGCAGCGGATAGACTGGTAGCCCCAGTAGTAAAAATATCATCGAAAATAATTAGATTTGAAGGGATAGTTTTGTAGGTAGGATTGAGACTAAAGCTGTGAGTTTGTGATTTGAGGCGATGGGATTTAGTTTTGGTTTGAGCTTGGCTGGGTGTTGGCTTTGGCCTGAGAAGAAGGTCGGGGATGTAGTCTAGATGCAGATCGGTGGCCAGAGCCTGAGCAATTAGGGCCGATTGATTGAATCCCCGCCAATTAAGCTTTTGGTGATGAAGAGGAATGGGAGTGATAGTAAAGTCAAATTGGCGCCAATAGTCGATGATTTTGGGAAAGTTTTTAGTAAGATAACGAGTAGATAATCTAACTAGAGTGTGACTAATATGGGTAGTAAATTTGTATTTGAACTGATAAATAGGGAGTTTGATTTGAGGTGTGTTGGTAAAAATAGGCAGGTGGGCTTCGATGTAATTATTCTTATAGAAGTCAATTCGGCCGGGGGCCAGTTTCCTTTGACAATAAGGACAAATATAATCCCCCAACCTGCCACAACTTAGGCATATCGGGGGGAAAATAAGATCTAAGAGAAATGACATTGAGGAGATGCCCGGTAGTGAGCCGAGGTCCGAAAAACGAAATTAAAAACGTCTACAAGCTTAAGTTGTTTCAACTTATTCTCCAAACCCGAAACAAATAAAGTTATTTAGAGAGTCGATGGTTGCGGTCTTACCCGCTCTTGGGCCAAAGGTTATCGAGGACTTTTGGCAGCATCCTAGTAAAATTACACTCTTTATCCCCCGCTAGGTCAGAAGTAAAGAATGGTTAACTTAGCAATAAGCTAAATTGACTGGTTGGCTATTGCCAACTAGGTTTTTTAGATACCCAGAAAAATCTGAAACTAAGTCAACGCCATAAGGTTTAACTTTGGCATGTTTGTTTGATTGTATTTAACGACTACCAATCGAAGTCGGCTTGCGGTCTTTAAAAGTGCGTTGTCCGTCGAATCTATACATCTCCAGTAGCTATATTGTAGCAAAAAGTGCCTATAAAGGCAAAGAAAATGATTATTTTATACCTGCCCTCTTAAGATCTCTATCTTTGATTTGTTGACGTTTTTCGAATTTTTTGAGCTTGCGACCAACTCCGAACTCGAGCTTGAACCAATGAGCTTTTGAATAGATTTTGATGGGAATTAACATATACTTTTGGTGACGGTAAGAAATGATCTTTTTGATCTCTGATTTGTTTAGAAGAAGTGGTCGTTGGTCGGTAGTATCTTGAGTGGTTTGGCTAAATTTATAACGAGGAATATTAAAATTAACTAGATAGGGTCTATTGCCAATAATATCGACATGGCTACCTTTAAGAGGTGTGGTTAAGGTACGTAAGGACTTGACGTCGGCTCCTGTAAGAACCAAGCCTGCTTCAAATATTTGGCTAAAGTGATAATCTCGGGAATCGAGATTGAAGTGTTTCATGGCTTATTTTACCTTAGAGAGCTAGTTTATATATATTCTGATCGGTGGATAAGGCGTAGATAATTTGAGTTGATTCGTCCAGGGCAATAGCCAAAATTTCTTGATCGTCAAAATTATATTTTGAAATTATATCTCCGGCTTTATTGTAAACTGCTAGACTGTTTGGATTTGGCAAAAAGGCAACAATGTCTAGATCAGTGGCAACAATTAAATTGGAAGCCAGATCAGTTTGAGGAGGCTGGTTTGGATTAAAATTGTCTTGGACACCACGCAAATATGGAATAATTTTGGCTTGTTTGGATAAGACCCATATTTTGCCGTCAATAGAAAGAGAGGTGACATTTTTAGGCAAGGTTTGGTCCGGATCCAACCAGGCAACTGGCTCGGAAAAAGTTTGGCCTTGTAAGGTCGACTTATATATGGTTGACGAAGACAGTAAATAAATTGATGAACCCCAAGATTCAACTGAAATTATATTTAAATCGGTAAGATCGAGAGCTTTAGTCCAGTTTGATTTTTTGACTAAATAAAGGGCGTCTTTCTCCAGTGCGTAGAGATTGTCTGAAAGAGAGACCAGTTTGATAGCTTGACTAATTTGATTGTCCTGACTGATTGATTTACTAGCCTTGGTGTCAACTAAAACTGAATCTATTCTTTGTTTGTCAGTGTCTAAAAGATAAAGATTTCCTTGGGCAAAAATCATCTTAGAATAAGAAGGATTATCGGTAATTAAGGATGTATCTTGAAGTTGATCTAAAGCAGTATTTTGACTTGAGCCGGTTTGAGAGAGAATAGAGTCTATTTGAGATTGATAGGAGTTGACTTTGTCCGTATCAATATCCAAAACTGACATTTGGTCGATAAGATCTTTGGTTTGTTGGGCCAAAGTCAGGGCATCTTCCAGACTTAATTGCTTTACTTTGTTGATGTTATCCAGATTATCCTGAGTTTGAGTCTGTAATTGATTGAAAAGTTTTTGTCTGTCGTTAAATTGCTTTTTTTGATAACCGACAAAAATACTGACTGACAGGGCAATGAAAGAGATGGAAATAAGAATTAGGTTAACTTTTTTACTTTTTTGATCAGTTTTGAGATCTTTTGGAGAGATAGTGATTGGTTTTTTGGATAATAGCTTGTAAAAAAAGCTAAGTTTGGATTTTTTTGGAGGTTCTTGAGAAAAAACTTGGCTAGGTTGGATAGGATCCGGCTGGACAGGGTCCGGAATAGTTACTGGCTTGGGTTCATCTTGATTGACTTTGACAAGTAAGGAGCAGGTGGGAAATTGATCGATGGTATCTTTAATATAATCTTCCTGTGAATTTAGATCAGTAAGGGATAGTAAAGTCTCGATCTTGGGCAATTTTTTAACAAAATCCGGAGTGGTTAA
This sequence comes from uncultured Gammaproteobacteria bacterium, assembly GCA_964496075.1. Lineage (GTDB taxonomy): Bacteria > Patescibacteriota > Microgenomatia > UBA12405 > UBA12405 > UBA1372. The sequence continues at coordinate 5,345 of CAZBXB010000019.1, read as the reverse complement.
AAAAAGAAGGTCTTGATCTAAAACAGGACCAGTAATAAAGCTGGTTTTATCGGGAGATGCATCCAAAATATTGCTAAAACTAGTTTGTCTTTTTAGATAGAGACTAAATTGGCCAATGGCAGAAGCTGCCAATTGACCTTGATTGAGGGCAATAAGAAGTATGGTGGGTTTTTGATCTTGCCAGAGATCATTAATACTATCCAGAGTGGTTTTAAGCTGAGTTTTGAAATCTTGATCACTTGGAGTGAAGTAAGTTTGATTTATCTGAGAAATGATTTGATTGCCAGTATTGGTGATGTTTTTCGCTTCTGGATTATTAATAGTAACAAGACCAAAAAGGTGACCTCTTTGAGAGAAAATGGCAGGATCATCTGGTTCGTTTTCCCAATAGTGAGAAAAAAGTTGATCAGTATTGGTTGATGAAAAAAAACGGCAGGTATAGTGCATTGTCTTAGTCTAAATTATAACGACCAAAGTTTAAAGCTATATAGTTAGAACGACGGTAAGCAAGAGTAAAACGATGGCGAAAACAAGATGAATGTAAGAAAAAGCGATAAGAACGGCGTTAAACTTATCGGAGACATTTTTTGACATGGTAGTGACTTGCTTGACAACAACGATGGCGAAAACTAAATACAAAAGGGCACTAATGTCAAAAAAAATTCGAATGATGTTTTGAAGAACTGAGTTAAAATCTATCATTTAACTCTACCCTCCAAAGCTTCTTGCTCCTCTTCGAGGCGCATTTGCTGTAATATTTTAGCGACTAACTCAGGACTTGGTGCCTGATCAACTCGTATCTCGGGAATTTCGGCGGCGGTCTGAATAAGGATGGTACCAAAATTAAATAAAGTTTGGGCAACACCAATGACACTATAGGTAACGTCTTGGATCATACTAATCTTTGCATCTGATATTTCTTTG
>CAZBXB010000019.1:0-4411 GCA_964496075.1 uncultured Gammaproteobacteria bacterium | reverse complement strand
TGACTAAAAGATTATTGAAATCAATATCTAATACCCTTTCCTCAGTGATGATAAAAACGTTAAAGTACCATGATAAAAAATTTTCGAAGGTAAAAATAAAGGTAACCAAATACCAGTAAATAACGGAAATAAGGCGATAGGTTGGAGGAAATGATTCGAGCAGAGGTACAAATTTAAGAAGAAGTGGGGCAAAAATCATAGCGATAGTAATTAAGATCCAACCAAGATTGCTAAACCAATGTCTTCTTAAGACTAAAATAATTTCTTCGTCTTGGTCTCTTTGACCAAAATTAAAAACTTTGGGTCGGGCGAGGAACGAGGAAAGGGGTGTTTTGGTTCTATTTTTGAGAAGTTTATAGACAGTTTGACGATAAGACTGCGTGCTAGAGATTGAAGCTTTTTGGGTTTTTTTGACTGGTTTTGATTTGGGTTTGGCAGGAATAGTTTTAACTTCTTTTTCGGGTATAATATTAAGATCGTCTGGGGCAATAGTATCTAAATCGGTGGTTCTGACCATGACTTATTTTAACATTTGGTTTGAAAGTAAGAAATTGGCAATAGTACTGGCTAGAAATTGGGCTGATTGTCTTTTGGGTAAATGGAAGAAGAGATGAAAAGTATCCAGATTTCTTGAATTCAAAAAAAACTGAGTTTGATAGGCAATCCAATTGCAATTGTAACTTCCCATGTTTTGAGCAAGGGTAAAATGATTATTGTCAAAATGTGACAAAGATGGAGTGTTTATAGGAAGAAGAAAAGGGGCATTGGTAGAGATTGGTCGGTTGCCATAAAGATTCTTAGCCTTAGTTTCGAGTCTGATTTTTTGGAGATCACCAAAGAAGTCACCCAGACCGATAATACAGTCATATTGCTTATTTAAAATATGAGCCTGAAAAAAAGATTTGGGATGGCCGTAAATTTTTTGAAAATTAAATTGAGGAGAATTTCTTAATTTCTGAAGATGTAGCAGGGTTTGAGCAGAAACATTGGTGGACCAGCGATTTGAAAAAGCATAAAAAAGAATCACTATTTTTTTTCTACATTAAATAGACCGGACTTGATAACGATGGCACCGGGGGCGCGAAGATTAAAGATAGTTTTAAAATTGTCGGCTGAAAAAGTGAAACTACCCTTATCTGTCTCAAGTCTGACCTCTTGAGTGTAGCCACCTGTGGAATAATTGACTTGAATAGAATTGACTCCAGAGACAGGACCACCGTGACTTCCGACCTGACGCGCCAGCTCTTCTCTTGACCAGGCTGAAGGATCGTTTCCACCAAAACATCCTCCAGAATCTATCTGGGAAAGATGTGATGAATCGTTAGTTTTTGAGTAATAAAGGACTGCATTGATAATATCAACAAATTCGGTCTGGGTTAACCATGGATGAGAACGACCACAAGATTGATTTGAACGAGTCTTGTACCAACCTTTGTAATACCAAGCCGAGCCGGCTTGCTTCTCCCAAGCGTCGCCCGGCCAACAAGATTGAGAAGAACAGGTAGTGTCCCAAATTTGAGGAGTGGAATGACCAATCGAAGAATAACTATAAACAGCGCCACCAGCTGTAGAAGCATACATGGTGGAAAAAATGTCATTAGTCGTGTTACTTACGATAACTTGACCTCTGGTTGCTTCAACGGCGGATTTCCAAAGACCAGGGTTTGAGAAACGAGTATTGGAGTAGACTTGACAAGATTCGGTGGTGCAAATTGAACCAGAAGCAGATTTGTTGGATAAGCGCCAACCAACATAGGAAAGAGCATAGGTACGAGCTGCTATAGCTTGGGCTTTGAGGGCTTCCATACCACCTTCATCTCCCCAACTAGCGGGCATTTCAGCAATACCGACTAAATATTGATCTTCAAAAGGAAGGCTTCCAAGAGAAGTGTTAATGGAGCCAGGCATGTCGGTAGTTTCAATGCGAATATCACCATAATAAGCTTTAAGAATATCAGAAAAGTTTTGGCCGGCTTTGGAACGACCGAAAGCGCCGTATTGACTCATACCTTTTCGATGAGGAGCGCCAAAAGAAAAAAGAGCAAAGGCAGGAGAAAAACCAGGATTGTAATCAGCTCTCGAGGCAGGGTCCTGAGAAGTGGAAACGTCACCAACTGAAGTATTAAACATGGCGGTTTTGGCGGCAATCAACTCTTGTTGTTTCTGAGAAAGTTCGGCTTTGTAATCTTCGGCTTTTTTGATTTCGGCAGATAGAAAGCCAAAACGATTTTCTAGATCTTTTTTTAAACTAGCCAAATGATCTTTTTGAGTAGCTAGATTGGTTTTATTAGTTTGAAGGGTGATAATTTGAGAACTTAGATTAGTAATCAATTTCATATCCTGATTAATAACCGACTGAAACCAGGAAAACTGACGAAGAAGACTTGAATTTTGAGAACTACTTAAAAAGATTAAAAGCGGATTAAATTTTTTATTGTTTTTATAAAGCCTTTTGATACGCTGATTGAGGAGAGTTTGTTGAACTTCTAAATCGGATTCGGCTTCGATCAACTGATCACCTATATCTTCTATCTGAAGGCCAATTTGGTAAATGCTAGATTTGGCGTTTTTAATTTTTTGGGATAAGGATCCAGTTTCTTGTTTAAGTGGAGCAATGGCCTTTTCGAGGTCAGCAATTTTTTGACTGATTTCAGAAATTTCTTCATCGATGGTCTTAGAAAAAGAGGTCTGAGGAAAGATAAACAAAGAAACAATTATAATGGTGATAAAGAACAGATATTTTTTTGAAAGAAAGTGTTTTAACATGACAATTTCATTGTAGCATTTGGTATACTAAAGGCGTGAACAGCTGGAAAAAAATAATAAACGGATTAGTAATGACAGGAGTGTTGTTTTTGACGAGTACAAGGATGATATTGGCAAATACTGACGAGTTTTGTGTACAAGAAGGACATGGACCAGCAACAAGTGACCCTTGGATTAACACAGCTCTTGGATGTGTACCTGTCAGAATTGATAGTTTTGTGAAATGGCTTTTACCAAGTTTGTTTGGAGTGGCGGGAGGAATTGCCTTTTTACTAATGGTGTATGGATTTATATCTCTGGCTACTTCAGGTGGTCAACCAGATAAAGTTAAAGGGGCAAAGGAAACTATTACTTCAGCAATTACTGGTTTGGTAGTAGCGGTGTTTTCATTATTTATATTAAGACTAATTGCAATAGATATATTAAAAATTCCAGGTTTTTAAAATGGTAAAAAAAATATTGGCACAGGGAGTGACCCATGATATTTTAGAACAAAATCCTGTGGCTGGAAAATTTAAGGACCTGGGTGGATTAATTACTGAACTTTTAAAGTATATATATGTAGTAGCTGGACTATCCATGTTAGTTGTATTAATTATGGGTGGAATAAGTTTGATGCTGGCTGGTGGGGATCCGGCTAAAATTGAGAGAGGTTATGGCATGATAAAAGCGGCTTTGATTGGCTTTTTTATAGTGTTTTTGAGCTATATAATTACTCAGGTAATGGAAACGATTTTGGGAGTTAAGATATTGTAAAAATTACTTACCTTTTCGCCTGTTTCTTTGTTGATACCAATAGATGGCTTTTTCAAGTTTTTTGGGTGTGAAGTCTGGCCAAAGAATATCAGTGAAGTAAAGTTCAGCATAAGACATTTGCCAAATTAAAAAATTGCTTAATCTAAATTCACCACCTGGTCTAATGATCAGATCCGGATCTGGTTGACCTTTGGTGTACAGATATTTACCAACCAAGTCTTCATTGACTTTACTAGCAGGGACACCATCTTTGATGATGTTTTTGATGGCATTGACGATTTCATCTCGACCACCATAGTTGAGAGCAACATTAAACTTAACCCGCTCCTTATCAAGAACAATGTTGAGCATTTTTTTGATAGCTAATTTGACTTTATAAGGAAAGGCTTGAAAATTGCCTAAAACGAAAAACTTAATACCTGTTTTTTTGTATTCCTCGGTTTTGGTTTTAGCCGCTTGAATTAAGATATTGAAAATACCCCTAACTTCCTGAACTGATCTTTTTTTCCAGTTTTCAGTAGAAAGAGCATAGACAGTAATATGCTTAATCCCTATTTGACGGCAATATTTAACTATATTTTCTAAATTTCTAGCTCCGGCTTCGTGACCTTGAACTGTGGCAAGACCTTTGTTTTGAGCCCAACGACGGTTGCCGTCCATAATGATGGCGATATGAACAGGGAGCTTCTTTTTATCTATAGGAAGTTTGGTTAGAAAAACTGATGGTTTTTTTTGTTTGGATTTTATCATTAGTGTATGTATTTTATCAAAAAAAATACCCCCGAATGATCGAAGGTATTAATTTTCTTGGGTTTTTCCCAAATGAAATCAAAATTGTTAGTGCCAGAAGGGTTAATCCTCAAAGGAGGTGATCCATCCGCACCTTCCA
>CAZBXB010000018.1:0-12568 GCA_964496075.1 uncultured Gammaproteobacteria bacterium | reverse complement strand
TTGATGAAATAGTTATAAAAGCAATAATAATCCATTTTTGGCTAGCTTATCTACATCCATTTACTGACGGTAACGGAAGACTAGCAAGGGCCTTGTTTTATTGGTATTTACTAAGAAAAAATTATTGGTCTTTCATTTACCTACCAATTTCGACAATCATTAAAAAATCCCCCGTACAATACGCGAAAGCATATATGTATAGCGAACAAGATGACTTAGACTTTACTTACTTTTATGATTACCACATGAGGAAGATATTGCAAGCAATTGAAGCTTTCGATAATTATGTCGACGAACAAGTTATTGAGAATAAAAGAATTGATAAGTTATTAAAAGACCAAGTCAAACTAAACGATAGACAGAAGCATTTAATTCATTATCTACTATCCGATCCTGACAGCTACACTACCATCGTTTCGCATTCGACTATAAATGGAGTAAGCCGTGCTACTTCCATAAGAGACATTTACCAGCTTGAAAGAGATGGGTTTTTAGACAAGGAACGTTCAGGTAAGTATGTACAGTACAAGCCGACTTCAAAATTAGCTGAATTGGCAGGAGGCCAGTAAGGTCATTGCTTATTCTTATGCTGGGATTAACTTTTGCTATTTAAGCCCAAATAATAACTACTTCACTCACGTCGAGTTCCACATTTATCCCGAAATAGAGGATTGAAACCTCACTATAAAAAATACACGTCAACAATTCACCTCAAAAAATTCACCCCTACCTGTCCGCCTCCCTGTCAGCCATCAAGTTCACCTAAATTTGCTATAATCAACTATACAAAACTATAACAAATGACTGAAAATAAAAATAAAACAGGTTTTGATGCACCCCAAGTTCCATTAGATTCCTGTGCGTTAAGTTTAAGAGAAAGAGTTGGCTTAGTCCTTATGCAAAAAGTTGCAGAGGATCTTAGTCGAAGAGGTCAATAATATAGTTAAGATTTGTTAATATTGACTAGTGAAAAGCATTTGTCAACTTCACACATACTGAAACGTTCAGTATAATATTTTTTAAAATAAACGATTGAAATAAGATGAAAAAAATTTTGTTTGTTTGTATGGGTAACGTTGGAATGAGTCAGATGGCGGAAGCTTTTTATAACCATTTCACAAATTCAAACGATTCTTGGAGTGCTGGAATACAAAAAGATACCCCGGCAAAATACGGTAATCCTGCTCAAAAAGTTGTTGACACCATGATTGAGTTAGGTATTGATATCTCTCAAGCAAAAGTAAAAACTATTAATCAAAAAATTATAGATAAAAGTGAAAAAATTATAGTCATGTGTAAAAAAGAGCTATGTCCGAATTTATTACTTAAATCTAAAAAAATAACTTTTTGGGATATCAACGATCCTTACAAAATGACACTAGATAAGACAGATGTACGAGATGTAATAAAAGAAAAAATTTGTTCATTAATAAATTGGTCATTTTAAAATATACTTTTCATTTACGCCCGATACTTTGTATCCTCAACCATCAAATTTACATAAATTTTTGATAAACTCAAATCATGGAAGATAAAGTAGCCAGCATCGTCTCTCTTTGTAAAAGAAGAGGTATAGTTTTTCAAAATTCAGAAATATACGGCGGTATTCAAGGATTTTTTGATTTTGGCCCAATTGGTTCACTCATGAAATATAATCTTAAAAATCTGTGGTGGTCAGATAATGTCATTAAGAGAATGGATGTGGTTGGTATCGATGGAACTATTATTACCCATCCCCAAGTCTGGCATGCATCAGGCCATGTCAAAAACTTTGCCGACGAAATGGTTGAATGCAAATCTTGCCATAAAAGATTCCGACTGGATCTAATAGAATCAAAAGATAAATGTCCCGACTGCGGGGGAGAGTTCACTGCTCCAAAAAAATTCAATATCCTTTTTGAAACGGAAGTTGGAGTCGTAGAAGGGGAGAAAACCAAAACTTATCTTCGAGGTGAGGCTTGTCAGAACATTTATCTTGATTTCAAAAACATTGTTGATTCAACCAGAGTTAAAGTTCCTTTTGGTATAGCCCAAATTGGTAAAGCTTTTAGAAATGAAGTCAATCCCAAAAACTTTTTATACCGTTCCAGAGAATTCGAACAATGGGATATTCAATATTTTGTTCATCCGGACGAAATGGATAAATGGTATGAATACTGGAAACAGACCAGAATGGATTGGTACAAATCACTATTCACCAACAAGGATGACCTTAGGTTTAGACAACATCAACCGGATGAGCTTGCTTTCTATGCCAAGAAAGCCTTCGATATTGAATACAATGCCCCTTGGGGCTGGTCAGAAATGGAAGGTATCCACTGGAGGGGCGATTATGATTTAAGTCAACATTCCAAATTTAGTGGCCAAGACCTTTCTTATCAAGATCCGGTTACTCACGAAAAATATATTCCCTGGATAGCCGAAACCTCAGGTGGAGTTGATCGAACTTTCTTTTTCCTAATTCTTGATGCCTATCACGAAGAAAAGCTAGATGATGGCAAAGAAAGAACCGTCTTAAAAATCAGTCCCAAGATAGCAGCTTACAAAATTGCCATCTTCCCGTTGGCCAGTAACAAACCCAAACTTATTGACAAAGCCAAGGCCATTTATGACTCCCTTAGCGTCAACTATTCTACCGATTGGGATGATAGTAGCAATATTGGTAAAAAGTATAGGAGACAAGACGAAATCGGTACTCCCTGGTGTTTGGTGGTTGACTATCAAACTTTAGACGATGACACTGTCACAATTAGAGATAGAGACACAACTAAGCAAATACGTATCAAAACAGACGAAATTAACTCCTGGCTAGCTGATAAATTGTCAAATTTATAATTTCTGCCATAATAAAATCATGCCAAATAAAAATATCATCAAATTTGGACTAATTGCTCTCGGTCTATCTATACTTATTTTTCTTATTTTTATCTTCCGTGGTAAAAAAGATGACCAAAGCCAGGTCGAACCAACACCTACACCTAAACTTGTCGAAATCGAACTTAGTAAAAGACCTCACATCTCCTTAATTCCTAGAGCTGACGGACACGAACTAAAGCTAATCATCGATAGTATTACTGATGAAATCAGATCTATTGAATACGAACTGATTTACAATGCTCAAGACGAAGGCTTAGACATCGAAAAAGGTCTTAGTGGTATGGTCGACGTCGATTCCGACACCATTGAAAAAGACCTCCTCTTAGGTACTGCCAGTTGTACTAACGGCTGTAAATATAAATATGATGAAGGTATTAACGGAGGTAGCTTACATATTGCCTTTACCACCAAAAACAATCAAATTGCTCTCTATGACACTGACTTTGTGCTCTCAAACACCCCTCAGGTCAAAAAAGATGGCCTGACTTTAGGTGATTTTATCTTAGAAGCCAGCCCATCTCAAAACGAGTTTTTCCTTCTTCTAAAGAACTATAATAATAACTATTCTGTTTTCTCCAGTGGTACCGGTAAAGGCAAGGTTCTATCAATTTCTCCTGGCTTTAGTAGTCAAGATGAAACCAAAATTGCCACTGAATATTTCAATGAATAGCTATCACACTCCTGTTTTATTAAATCAAGTAATTGACCACCTCACACCAGACCCGACCAAGATCTACATCGACGCCACTTTGGGTAACGCCGGCCACACTATCGAACTCCTAAGCCGGGGTGCTACCGTCTTTGGTATTGAATTTGACCCTGCCAATCTGAAATTAGCAATCACCAGAATTAGAGAAAACAAACTTAATACCAATTTTACCGGCATTAATGACAATTTCAAAAACATTGCCACTATTTTCCAAAAATATATTAAAAAACCTGTTGACGGTATCTTGTTTGATTTAGGCCTAAGTCAAGGACAGCAAATTTCACAAGATAGGGGATTCTCATTTGACGACCAAGTTTCTCTGGACATGCGGATTAACCCCCATACTCAAACTTTAACCGCCAGTCAGATTATTAACACTTATAGTCAAACCCAGCTCTTTGATCTTTTTTCAAAACTCGGCCAGGAAAAGTATAGTCAAGCTATCGCCAACACCATAGTTAACACCAGAAAACAGAATCCCCTTAATACTGCCGACAAACTGGCCAAATTAATAAAGGATGTATACCAATCACACCATTACCAAAGCAGACTTCACCCGGCCACCAAAGTTTTTCTGGCTTTAAAAATTACCGTCAATGACGAATTGAAAAACTTGTCCCAAGCCCTAATCGATAGCCTAAGTATTGTTAAAAACAATGGCCACATAGCTATCATCACCTTTCACTCAACCGAAGACCGTCTTGTTAAAAATTTTATAAAAACTCAGCTTCAAAAAGGGACTATTCAAAATCCTACCAAAACCAAACCAAGTTTTGACGAAATAAAGCTAAACCCACTTAGTCGATCAGCCTTATTAAGAAGCTTTTCTGTCGTATGAAATCATACTTAATCTCCACTATCATTGTTTTACTAATCCAAGTCATTGTTTCCTTTTTTGTGACTGTTAATTTAGTTAGTCTTAGCCAAACTTATCAAACTAATAGCCAAACTTTAAACCAAATTACATCAACCAACCAACTACTAAAATCTCAATATTATCAACTCACTTCCAAAACTTATCTCCAAGAGCAAGTTAAAAAACTACCATATTTTCCCATTGTCAAAAGCATAGATACACGTCAATGACTTTCAAAAACAAACTAAAACTATTTAACTACATAGTCATTATCTTTTTAGTTTTAGCCACGGCCAAGCTCTTTCAACTTCAAATAGTTAGCGGCAATCAACTCAAAAGACAAAGTTTTAGTCAAAGTTACCAACTTAAAAAAAACAACCCAGCCAGAGGCACTATCTATTCGCAAGACAATTTTCCTATTACAAGTAGTATTACTAAATATCAGATCTCTATCTATAAACCAAACATCACCGACCAAGACCAACTTGTTAACCAAATTAATCAAACCATAACTGACATTGACCAAACAGACACAGATTTACTCAACTCTTTTTTTCAAAATCCAAATCAGAAATGGATCAGTCTAAAAACACACATAAACAAAGACCAGTTAGCAATACTTTTAGATGTAGATGGTCTTAATTTTGATCCTATCGAACAGAGAATTTATCCTGAAAATGAATTGTTTAGTGATGTTTTAGGAGTTTTAGCCAAAAACAAAAATGGCTTTAATACTGGCTACGGTGGCCTGGAAGGTTACTACAATCAGCAAATTGAAGGAAAGCCCGGCTATCTTTGGCAAACCAGAGATGCCTTAAATCAAATGATTTTTACCTCTCTCAATTGGAAAAGCCCAAAAATCGACGGTACCAATCTTATTACATTTTTAGATCGGGACTTTCAATTTATTCTTGACCAAGAGCTGACCACAGGCCTGATTCAAACTCAAGCCGAATCCATTACCGGTATCATTGTCGAATCACATACTGGAGCCATTTTGGCCATGACCACCAAACACGCCAGTCCATCCGCCACTACTAAATTGACCAATCCTGCTATCGCCTCCACTTACGAACCCGGTTCAATCTTTAAACCCTTAGTCGTCAGTATCGGCCTTGATAGCCAATCAATTGGTGCCGACTTTACCTGTCCAAATTGCAACCAAAACAGATTTATTGATGGTTACGAAATTACCAATTGGGATTTTGAAAATCATCCGGATACAAGTTTGATCGACATTATTAAAAATTCAGACAACATTGGTATGACTTATGTCATGGACCAAATTGAACTGGACACTTTCTTAAAATACTCATATCTACTTGGTCTCAATAGAAAAACTGGTATTGATCTTCAAGGAGAAGCCAAGCCAAACTTTGACAAAAACTATTGGTCAAAAATCGAGAAGGCCACTGTTGCTTTTGGTCAAGGCTTTGCTATTACTCCAATCCAAATGATAATGGCTTTTAACTCTCTTGCTTCAGACGGTAATCTACTCACTCCTCGCCTTGTCGACCAACTAACCACCAACACAGATCAAAAACTAACCAAAATCAGCTCGACCAAAGTTTTTTCAGACTCAACTATTAAAGAGATTAAATCTATCTTGAGTTACAACATTAATAATAGTAATCTTTCCAAATTAAATACTAATAATCTTGATGTCTGCGGCAAAAGTGGTACCGCTCAAGTCGCTAGTCAAGGTGCCTATGGTCAGGACACTATTGGCTCTTTTGTAGCCTTTAGTCCTTGCCAAAGTCCAAAATATACCATGATGATTCTTGTCCGCTTTCCTCAGTCCTCCCCATGGGGAATTTCTACTGCCGCTCCTATCTGGTTTAAAATTGCCAACAGGATGGAGTTTTTCCTCAAAATGTTATAATCATAAACATACGCATGCTTCCCAAAAAAATAATTTTCCAACAGATAAAAAACCGATTTTGGCATCGTCCTCTGAGTCTAATTGCCAGACTGACATCTTTCTTTCCCGATAAAAAAATTACCATTATCGGAGTTACCGGTACTGATGGTAAAACCACCACCGCTACACTTATATACCATGCTCTCAAAAATGCCGGCCATAAAGTATCTCTAATTAGTACCATCGAAGCTAAAATTAGTGACCAAACCATAGATACCGGTCTTCACACCACCAGCCCCGATAAATTTAAAACTTTCAAGCTTATTAGACAAATGGTCAGCTCTGGTAGTCGCTACCTGGTGGCTGAAGTTACCGCTCATGCTATTGATCAACACAGATTTGGCAACATCGTTTTTGACATAGGTATCATTACTAATACTAGTCGTGAACATATAGATGATTTTGATTCAATGGACCGCTACACAAAAACAAAGATCGAGCTTCTCGAAAGGTCCAAATACGCCATTATCAATAAAGACGACAACTCTTATGCCTACACCACCAACTTAAACAACTCTAAAGCTACCTATAGCATCGATAAGCCATCCCAATTCCAAGCCAAAAATATCCACATCACTCCCGCCACTTTGTCTTTTACTGTTAACAAGCTTAAATTTTCTACTAATAGTGTTTATAAGTATCAAATTTATAATATCTTGGCTGCCTACATTGCTTGTAAAAAGCTAAAAATCAAACACAGTCTTTTTCAACAAACCATTGTAGATTTCCCGGTTATAAAAGGTAGAAGAGAAGAAATTGAAAACAATTTAGGCGTCAGGACCATTATTGACTATGCCCATACCCCAAAAGCCCTGGAAGAAACATTAAGCAGCCTTAAAAAAAATACCAAAAACAGACTAATTGTCATCTTTGGTGCCACTGGTGGCCGGGATCAGGGTAAAAGACCCATGATGGGCAAAGCTGTTTACCAATACAGTAACATCGCTCTTATTACTGCTGACGATACTAGAGACGAAAATGTTGTTGATATAAATAAACAAATTATTGCCGGCATTCCCGCCAAAAACAGTCAACAGCTAATGCCCAATCAACTCAAAAAAATTTCCACACACAAATTTAATTATTTTGACGTCGCCAACAGACAAGATGCTTTTAATCTGGCTATCAAAATCGCCAAAGCGGGCGACACAGTTGTCGCTTGTGGCAAAGGCCACGAAACCAGTATCCTTCACGGTAAAACAGATTATCCTTGGTCAGAAGCCCAAGCCTTTAGATCAGCTTTTAAATTAAAAAAATGATTAATTACAATATTAAAATTGATTCCAATCCGCAAAACATCAAAAATGCCTACGACTCCGGCCTACTACCCCAAAGAAATCAAGTAGGATTTTTTTATTCTGAGTCAAGTTGTCGATCTACTTTAAACAATCTTGTTCTTAGCTCAGAAAATAAAAGGGTTTTAGCCAAAACAGCTGACTACGCCTGCACTAAACTACCAAAGTCTGATTTTAATTTTGATCACCAAGTCCAAAAACAATGTCATCTTTGGGCAAATGGTTTAGGCTGGCAGTTTCCTACTGCCTCCATAAAAACAGTCTTTACCAACCACATTTTTAATACTTTTTATACTTGGTCCCACCAAAACCACATCATTGGCTACTCCATCTGTTATTTTTCCCCCAACATAAGCCATATTGCCTATGTCTTTTATAATCCCGACTATCAAAAAACTAATCTGGTCAATGCCATGGTTCTTAAAACTATCACAGATAGTCAGGCCCAAAACCTCGATTACTGTTATCTTGGCCGTTTTGATCCACCAAAAAACATTGGTTATTACAAGCGCAACATGCCCGGATTTCAGGTCTATAATTATCAAAAACAAACCTGGTTAACTTATCAGGAATACAAACAACTATGAATATCCACATTATCGCCATCGCCGGTAAAATGACCGCTCCACTAGCAATCGAGCTCAAAAACCATGGCCATCGACTAACTGGCTCAGATCAACCAAAAATATTTCCTCCTTTTAGTACCCTTCTTAAGAAAAACCATATACCAATTAACCAAACGACCATCAACTCCAAAATTGATCTTGTCATCGTTGGCTCTAGCTTTAAAAAATTTAGTAACACCAGACAGGAATATAAACTGGCCAAAAAGATGGCTATTCCCACCATTTCTGCTACCAAATATATTGCCCAAAATATCGCCAAATCAAACTCTGTTTTGGTTGCCGGTTCTTTTGGCAAAACAACCATCACTTCACTCCTGTCTCAAATCCTAATTAGCTCCAAGCTTGATCCCAGCTATCTTATTGGTGGCCCTAGTTTAAATAATATTGCCTCGGCCAAAATCACGTCTTCTTCTTGGTCGGTTATTGAGGCAGACGAATCAATTAACGGCCTTGATAGACAGGCCAAATTTCTCTATTACCCAGCCAAATATGTCATTATCACCAGTGTTGCTTGGGAGCACGTCGACAGTTATCCTACATATAAAGCCAATCTTGCTGCTTACAAAGCTCTCATCCAAAAGATTCCCAAAGATGGACTTCTGATCTACAACCATCAAGATAAAGATCTGAAAAATTTGGTCAAATATTGCCAAACCAAAACTTATCCCTACGATTCCACGCTTACTTTTCAAACAAAACTAATCGGAGCCCACAATCGCCAAAACATCCGGGCCGCTTATACTCTTTCAAAATATCTCGGCCTCAATGATTCCCAAATTCAAGCTACTATCAAAAACTTCAAAGGTGTGGCTGGCCGACTTCAGCTTATTGCCAATTTAAAAGACATCATTTTTATCGACGACTTTGCCCAATCAATTCCCCGCATCAAATCATCAATTTTGGCAGTCAAAAATCAATATCCAAACAGACCCATCAAACTTCTTTTTGAACCTCACGCTTCTTTTTTACTCCAAAAGTCATCTATAAAAGGTCTAAAACGGGCCTTTATTAATTGCCTTCAAGTTGTTATTTCAAAAATTCCCTATAAAAAAGAAATTAGCAAAAACGATAGAAGTACAGCTACTGACTTTAAAAGCGAACTAGGCCATAAAGCTACATACATACCTTTATGGCCCGACATATTCCATTTCTACACCAAAAGTCTTAAGCCAAATGATATTTTAATTCACATGAGTTCAGGTGGTCTTACGGGCCAAATTACCCTTAAATCTATAATCAACTACTTTAAAAAAGATCAATAACATTGTTTAATATATCTAAGCCCTATGTCAAAATACATCATTAACGGAGGCAAACCACTTTCCGGAGAAGTTTCTGTAAGAGGAGCCAAAAACGCCAGTTTTAAAGAAATCATTGCTTCGCTTTTATCGGACCGTTCGTCAACTATCACCAATATTCCTCAAATCTCTGATGTCAAAATGACCCAAAGCATAGCCACTAGTCTTGGAGCCCAAATTGAACAATACGGTCAACACGGCCTCAAAATCCATACTCCAAAACTTAAAACTAGCACCATACCACAGGGGACAGGCAATAAATCTCGAACCTGTTTTATGTTTCTATCTCCCTTGCTTTTAAGGACCGGCCAAGTTACCTTTCCTTTTCCCGGGGGCGACAAAATTGGCATCAGACCACTTGACAGACTCCTAACCGCTCTTGAACTCATGAATGTCAAGGTCAAAATTGACAATAATAAGATTAACCTAAGTACGGACGGTATTAAGCCAACCAACTACACTTTTCCAAAACCATCCCATACTGTTACAGAGGTTTTAGTCATGTTGGCTAGTTTAGCTCCGGGTCTTACCAAGCTTGAAAACGCCGCCCTAGAGCCTGAAATCGATGATTTGATTCTTATGCTAAATTCAATGGGGGCCAAGATTACAAGGCAAGTTGATCAACCATCAACTATCTTAATCAATGGAGTAGCTAAATTAACTGGTACCAACCATCAGGTTATCAGTGATCGAAACGAGGCTGTTACTTTTGCTTGTGCTGCCTTGGCTACCAAAGGAGAGGTTAGTATTCAAAGAGTCTTACCGAGCACTATTACTACTTTTATAGAAACCATCAATCGCATGGGCGCTCAAACTACTATTGGTAAGGACGAAATCTTAATCAAATGGGTCGAGCAGCTTAAAGCCATCGATATTACTACCGGACCAGAGCCAGGCTTTATGACTGACTGGCAGCCGATTTTTAGCCTCGTTCTAAGTCAGGCCATTGGCTGTAGTCATCTGGTCGAAACAGTCTTTCCCTCCCGCTTTCAACACATAAAAATCCTAAACCTTATGGGTGTTAAAACTAGTTTCTTTAACCCCCAAGTCGATAATCCAGATACTTTTTATCAATTTAATATTGAAAACGATAGCCCTGATCTTTACCATGGTGTCAAGATTTACGGACCATCAAAACTGAAACCTACCAACATCAATGTTGATGATTTAAGAGCTGGTGCCACCGCCACCTTGGCAGCTATCACCGCTAATGGTGCTTCAGAAATCTCTGGGGTAGAATTTGTTAAAAGAGGTTATGAAAATCTAGATGAACGTCTCCAATCTCTAGGTGCCGACATTAAATTTATAAAAACATGATCCATCTATACCTAGGTTTAGTTTTATTTTCCTTTTTAATCACCAGTGTTTTAGTTGTCCCATTTATTAACATTCTCTATCAGCTAAAGTTCCAAAGAAAAAAACAAAAAACTCTCGATTTTCAAAACAAAAGAACCCCTGTTTTTGATAAATTCCACTCACAAAAAAGTGGTACTCCGGTCGGCGGAGGTATTCTTATCATCTTATCCGTCAGCTTGATGTTTTTATTAATCCTGCCGATTCTTAAGATCTCCAGAATCTATGTCAGTCAAAACTACAATCTTGCTTCAGAAACTCAAATTATCTTTTTTACTTTCTTAAGCTTCGGTCTTCTTGGTCTTTATGATGATATTCTAAAATTCTTTGACATTAGAAAAACTGGTTTCTTTGGTCTTAGAATGAAACACAAGCTTCTTCTCCAGTTATTTTTGGCCACCATTATTTCACTTCTAATCTATATCAAGCTTCAAATAAACTTTATCTACATTCCTTTTTTAGGTCCCATCAACCTTGGTATCTTATTTTTGCCGATTTCAATCTTTTTTATTGTTTCTTTTGCCAATTTTTTCAATATTACTGATGGATTAGATGGTTTATCGTCCGGTCTTCTCATCATTGCTTTATTTGCCTTCTCGGTCTTAGCTGGCAGTAGTCTGGATACTCCGGTTTCAATATTTCTATCTCTTTGGATTGGCGCTCTGATTGCCTTCCTTTATTTTAATGTCTATCCGGCCAGAATTTGGCTAGGCGATGTTGGCGCTCTTTCCTTTGGTGCCACTCTAGCTGTCATTGCTCTTATTCTTGGTAAAGTCTTACCCCTTTTAATAGTAGGTGGTGTTTTTATTGCCGAAGGCCTAAGTTCGGCTTTCCAAATTATAAGTAAAAAATATTTTGGTAAAAAAATCCTACCGGCCGCTCCCATTCATCTGACTCTGCAAAAAATTGGCTGGGAAGAGCCAAAAATAGTATCCAGAGCTTGGTTAGCTGGCATCATATTAGCAATTTTCGGATTATGGCTAGGACTAAATTAGATAAACTTAAGCAGGAAATAAAACATTACTTAGGCATACCCTATTTCACCAATAAAACTAGTATTCCAAATGCCCCTCTTGTCGGTAAAGCCAACTATAAGCAAATTAACATAGTCACACAATTAGCAGCTAAATCCGAAGGCCTTAATTCAAGTAATCTATCACCCCAAGATACCTACCGACTCCAAAAGCGACATCATATCGGTATTGATTGCTCTGGACTGGTCTATCACTTGCTTGATTTTTATTATAAACAACTTACCGGTAAATCTATTCAAAATCTTGTAGTCGGCACAGATGGCAAGACCGGCCCCAGACGAGTCAATGCATATATGTTTTCTCATCCTCAAAACTCCCATATCATCAAAAATTACTCCGATATTAAAACAGGTGATCTAATCGTGACCAACCACAAAACTCACATTCTCCTTGTGGTTGAGGTCAATAAAAACCAAATTTCCTATGTTCACAGTAGTCAAAAAACAAAAATCAGAGGGGTACATTGTGGTACTTTAACCATTACCAAACCAAATAGTGACCTAAGTCATCAGGAATTTTCCGAAATCCTGGATTTACATAATGACGATGCTATTTACCGCCTTCATATCTTTGACTAATTTTTACTGTTCCTCAACCAA
>CAZBXB010000017.1:0-13323 GCA_964496075.1 uncultured Gammaproteobacteria bacterium | reverse complement strand
CAGCTCCTTTGGGACCCACCGGCCAAACGTCTATATACTTACCAGTTACCAAAGCAGAGTAGTTGGCTGGATAACTACCTCCCAAATCTTCCTGTCTAAACAATTCTAGAGCTGTTCTGATTCTTTCCAAATCAGCCATCCTCCTATTGTCTCTATTTTTTTTACTGGCTGACGAATAACTAACTGTAGCTATAGCTATTACCACCATCATCATTGTCACCACCACTAAAGACTCAATTAATGTAAATCCTCTTTTCACAATCTTGTTTTTTTTATTCATTGTTGATTTCTAACACAATAATGAGTCTTAACACCAGCAACAAAATTACATGAACTATTAGTAGAATTCGCATTTGCCGCATTTTCCATATAAGCACAAGCACAATAACCACCAGTAACTGGTACATTAATCCGATAAATATAACCATAAGGACTAACACTACTTTTTGGATCACTAGGAAACACCAACAAAGTTTCAGTACCAACTGTCCAAGAGCCACCGGCTACTCCAGAAGGAGGATAAACATAATTAGACAGTGAATAATAAGATTCTGCCGCCTTAGACACAGAACTCATATCTTCCAATCTTCTGGCATCTCTAGCTTTTTTTTGGGCTGCTGAAAAAGATACTGATGAAATTGCAATTAAAATACCAATAATCGAAATACTAACTAACAGTTCAAATAGTGTAAAGCCTCTTTTTTGTTTCATATTTTATTCTACACTTTTTTAATATTAATTGGCACACACCGCAAACACTCCATCAACGGTTGGTGATATACCACATTTTTGCTGTGAACTCTCGTCTTCGTCACCTGCTTTTGACTCTAGGCCAAAAGTTATCTTAAATGAATCAAACCCTGGACTCGGGCTATAATAGGTAAATCCCACATCTACTGCTGCCGGCATATAAGTTGGTAACACAGCTAACGCAGCCGCCTTGCTTGCCGGATAAACCTGAGTATCATTATAATAAAGTCTTAAAGCGTCTTTTATGGCATTAACATCACTGATTTTTTGAGCATCTTTAGCTTTTTGCCTGGCACTCATCAAGTTTGGCAAAAGCACACTAGTCAAAATACCAATAATAAACATAACTACCAATAGCTCTATTAAACTAAATCCTTTGTTTTTAGTTGCAGTTTGCATGCGATAAACAAAAACTTGTAACGCTTTCATTTGGTGCCACCAAACTAAAGTTATATTCATCATTATTAATACCACATGCTCCACCTGTAATTGAAAAATCACCTGTAGTCATACCCACTCCCTCCATATTGCCAAAAATTACATAAGAAGAAAAATCATCGTTTGGTAAATAGCAATACTGATCAAAATCAGCCCTATTTTCTTCTGGTACTACCTTCATATAATAATAATCAACATCTTTAAATTCACCACCCCAGCCTACCATAGCTTGCACAGGAAACTCACCATAATCTGCATAGTACATATTAACCGCTTTTGACACCGAATCCAAATCAGCTTTCCTCTGAGTATCTCTGGCTTTTATTTTAGCTGTATTAAATTGAGATACGGCAATAATCGTCAATATGGAAATAATAGTAATCACCACCAAAAGCTCTATTAAAGTAAAACCCGTCTTCTTCATCTACTTAAATAATAACCTTAATTATCACTAAGGACAACTTTCAACTCTACAACCAGATGCACACTCGCTATCAATATAACACCACCTACCATCACCGGCCACACAACCGCCATATGGCGGCGCACCGCAAGACCCTTCATTAATTACATCGTGTACTCTACATTCATCGTCACACTCGCCTAAATCATAGTCGTACCAGTTAACATTGGTACTAGATGTTCCATAATTGGCATCATTAACCGTCAACGCCCCTTGAGCAATCCTATAATATTCATCATTATCATACCAACCCTCAGGAATGTCCGTGTCATTCTCGTTTCCCAAATTTGTAATCACCTTAAACCAATCAGGACAATCCGAATCTTCAGTATAGACATAATACGGTTGTTTAGTTTCAGGATCGCACGGCCAAGAGTTCAACCAAGGCGAAAACATACCAGAGCTACAGTTATCGCTATCTGACAACTCAGCAATTTTATTCTGGTTTGGATAACAACCCTTATCGTTATAATAATCTTCAAAAGATACTCTAATTCTACCCAAATCTTTTTTTCTTTTTGAATCATTGGCTCTACCTACCAAAGCTATTGGATTAATAGCCCCAGTCATCATCGTCGCCAAAACGACTATGATAGCCATTACTAAAAGCAATTCTACTAAAGTCACTCCTTTATTTTTCTCGTGCATTATTTCAGTATAAGACACTTAACCAAATCTTCCAAATAGTATCTGTCCACCACCAGGCCATCACTGTTCCTAATATTAAAAACGGACCAAAGGGAAGCAGGCTCTTTTTACCATATCCACCAAACATCATCAATCCTATAGCCACTATTGCGCCAATTATAAAGGCCAAATACATGGCCACAATCGACCCGGGCCAACCCAAAAATAAACCAATAAAAAATACCAACTTAACATCACCAAAACCCATACCTTTGCCCTTTGTTACCAAGTGTAGAAAGCCGAAAAACATAAACAAACCTACCGCCATTACAATATTATTAATATTTATACTAGCTCCAAGCCAGTTATAAACTAGCGCCAATCCCACTAGTACTATAGTCGAAAAGTCCGGTAATATCATATACCTTAAATCAAACACCAAACTAAACATCAAAAACCCAATTATCGCCAATACCACCACCAACAATATTATATTTTGGAAATTGAAATTTTGAATTTGGAAATTGTTTAGTATTTCGAGTTTAGGATTTAGAGTTTCCAAAAAAAGTATTCCTGTCGCTAGCTCCACAATAGGGTAGAGGATAGATAATTTTTCGTGACAACATTTACTTTTACCTCCCAAAAATAACCAACTGACTACCGGTATATTCTCCCACCAAGCTAATTGCTTGCCACAGCCATCACAAAAAGATCTTTTTTTTTGAAAATTGGATTTTGAAAATTGAAAATTTTTAATAAGTTTATATCTTACCGCCAATCTATATACCTGAGCATTGATAAAACTACCAATCGTCAACCCTGTCAAAAACAAAAATAAACTAACTACGATATCCATTTATTATTCTATATTATTTGTAGGGGTTTGATTTATCAAACCCGTCTTGAACCAAAAACCCCCCGACTTAGTCGGGGGGCTACAATCCATACAGTCAACTTAAGGAGCAGCTATGTTCTCCACATCTCCTTCTGGTACACACAACAAGTTAGCCCGTGTAATATCAGGCAATAAATTTGCAGCTACGTTCCAGTCTGCCACTTCCGCACAATCACCTTCGTTCAAATCAGCTATATCAGCCCCAGATCCACTTGCCAAAGTCAAACATTTTAAATTAGCTCCTACATTACCGGTTCTATTAGCATTGGCTTTTGGCACAAAACAAACATAAGTTGAGTCACCTCCATTATGATAT
This sequence comes from uncultured Gammaproteobacteria bacterium, assembly GCA_964496075.1. GTDB lineage: Bacteria > Patescibacteriota > Microgenomatia > UBA12405 > UBA12405 > UBA1372. The sequence goes on along the minus strand of CAZBXB010000017.1, from coordinate 9,834 downwards.
GTATAAAGTATATCTACACTATCCAGGTCGTTCGAAAAGGGCTCCTTACCCATGAAGGCCGACTTCAATTCAGAGGTAACGATCAAAACTCCACCTGAACTACCAACGCCCTTTACACCAAATAAAGGATCAGTGCTACCTATCGCCATTTCTGTGCCAAAAGGCACCGTCGCTCCTACTCCAGAAAGGTTCCAAGGATAATCTTCTTGACCTATGTAATACCTCTCATAAGCTCCCAATACTTCAGCCGCGTCGTTTTTAAACTTAGCATCTCTTGCCTTATTGGCCTGCTCAATTGGGTTGATGGTTGCCAATACGGCTACTGCCAAAATTCCAATAAGCGCAATAACTATTAAAAGTTCTACCAAGGTAAAAGCATTTATTTTTCTTTTATTCATTTTCAAAATCTTAAAATAATAATATTGTATAACATCATTATTGGCCATTAAAATTGAGAAGTCAAGTCATAGATAGGCATTATTATGGCCACCACCAAAAAACCCACTCCAATTCCCAAAACAATAATAATCAATGGTTCAATGGCCGACGTCAATGCTTTTACCCCCTGTTCAGATTCAGTTGCAAAGTAGTTAGCTACCTTCATCAATACTTCATCAAGCTTGCCTGTCTCCTCACCGGTAGTTACCATTTGATGTACTATTGGGAAAAATATATCTTGATGTTCCGCAAAAGAATCGGATATTGAAAAGCCTTTCTCCACCCTGTCTCGAATTTTAAGATAAGCCACCCTATATGCTTCATTACCGGCCACATCAGACACAATTGTTAGCGCATCGTTAAAAGCAATTCCGGCTGTCAACAGCATTGATAAAGTTCTACCGCTATTGGCAATTGTCGTCTTTTTAAGTAGATCACCCCAAAGCGGTATTTTTAACATAAGACTGTCTCTTTTTAATCTAAAAGCAGCACTTGTCTTACCAACAGTAAACGCTACTATCAATCCAAACGGTATCAGTGGCAATAAAAACCACAACTTAACCGTTATGTCAGATATTGTCATCAATATCCGAGTGATTATTGGCATTTCCGCTCCAAAATCATCATACAAAATTGCTAATTTTGGAATCACAAACATCATCATAATAATTGACACTATTACCATACCAATGACCACTATAGCCGGATAAATCATAGCTCCCTTAACTTTACCTTTAAATTCATTTTCTACTTCCATATTGTCCGCCATCTTAGTCAAAATGTTTTCCAATACCCCTCCCTCCTCACCAGCTGCCACCGATGCTATATAAGCTTTACCAAAATTTTTCTCATACTTTTTCAAAGCATCTGCCAACGAACTGCCTGCCCTAATTTTAGCCAACACGTCCTCCAATATTTCTCCAAGCCCTGTTTGTTTCTCTGATTGCTCTTTTAAAAGCGATAATGAGTCTGTCATTGGTAAACCAGCCGTCATCATAGTGGCCAACTGTCTGGTAAAGTTACTAATCTGTTTTTTTGAAACGCCAGAAAATATTGTCGATTGCATTTTTGAAAAAATCCCTTTTTGGTATTCATAGACCCTCAATGGCACAAAGCCACTAGCCCTGATTGACTCAACCGCTTCAGCTACGCTATTGGCTTCAACCACCCCCTTACTAGCCTTACCGTTCCAATCTTTGACCCGATAATTATATTTTTTCATTTTCGAAAATTGAAAATTGAAAATTGAAAATTCGATATCATATCTGTTTCCTCAATCTTGCCTCCAACTCTGAAGGTCTAAGTGCATAATTTAAAGCTGTCGCTTTATCAATTTTTCCCAAACTTACCAGTTTTGCCAAAGACATTTCCAAAGTCATCATACCCATATCTGAATTAGTCTGGATTATGTTGTCAATCATATGAGTCTTAGACTCGCGAATTGAGTTTTTAACAGCATTGTTGGCTACCAATATCTCAACCGCCGGTATCCTGCCTCCGTCCACCGAAGGTAATAATCTTTGCGAAATTATTGCCGTTATGACACTAGCCAATTGCAATCTAACCTGAGCCTTATCTTCTTCAGGAAAGACATCAATAATTCTGTCAATTGTTTGGGCTGCCGAATTTGTATGTAGAGTCGAGAAGACCAAATGTCCTGTTTCTGCCACTGTTAGCGCCGTTGATATGGTTTCCAGATCCCTCATTTCTCCCACATACACCACATCCGGATCCTGTCTCAAGCAAGACCGTAACGCCCTGGCAAAAGTATTAGTATCACCTCCTACTTCCCTCTGAGACACTATGGCCCTGTCACTTTTAAGTACATATTCTATTGGATCTTCAACTGTCACTATATGCACATCTCTGGCTTTATTAATCTCATTTAACATAGCCGCCACTGTAGTTGACTTACCTTGTCCGGTTGGACCAGTTACCAATATAAAACCCTGTTGTAAACCAATGAAATTGCGCAATAAATCAGGTAAATTCAGACTCTCCAGTTCCGGTATTTTTATCGGAATTATTCTTAAAGCTAAAGCCGGTACACCCTTTTTGAAATAAGCATTAATCCTAAATCTGTTTTCTCCTATTTGAAGTGAAAAATCTACCTCTTTATCTACCAAAAATCTTTTTTTAATATCTTCGTCCAAAAGAGAATAGATCATCACCTCCATCTGACTATCTTCCACATCTTCAAAACCGGTCAGCTTTACCAAATCACCATCAACTCTAATTCTCGGTGTCATGCCTACTGACAAGTGAATATCAGAAGCCTTATTAGCTACTGCTGTTTCTATTATCTTTCTTATTTTTTCATCCATATACTCATTGTAAATTGAAAATTGTAAATTGTAAATTTAATTAATACTCCGCCACTCTCAATACCTCCTCAATGGTCGTCACTCCCTCCAAGACCTTGACATAGCCATCTTGCTTCATCGTCAACATACCTTCTTCCATGGCCTGGACTTGCAACTTAGCCGATGATGCTTTTTCGACTATCATTCTGCCAAGTTTCTCAGAAATAGGCATGACCTCAAAAATTCCAATTCTACCCAAGTAGCCGGTTTTATTACACTTATCACAGCCAACTACTTGTGGCAAAGTAATCTCCTTACCCTCCTTCTTCCATTTATCAACAACAGCCCCATATATTGGTCCCAATATTTCTTTAAATTCAGCTTCTCTCTCCTCACCAATGGGCACATATTTAGCACAATCTTTACATATTCTTCGGACTACTCTTTGGGCCACCACACAAGTTAAAGACGATACAAGCAAAAACGGTTCCACTCCCATATCAAGTAGTCTTGGTGGCGCTCCAGTGGCATTGTTGGTATGTAATGTTGAAAACACCAAGTGTCCCGTTAAGGCCGCATTTATTGCCAATTCGGCCGTTTCCGTGTCTCTAATTTCTCCTACCATTAAAATATCGGGGTCTTGTCTTAAAAAAGACCTTAAGGCTGTTGGGAAGGTCAAACCAGCCTGCCTGTTAACTTGCACTTGGTTTATACCATCAATTTGATATTCAACCGGGTCTTCAATAGTTGACACATTTACACCAGGCACCGATATCACCGTCAGTGCAGAGTACAGAGTAGTCGTTTTTCCCGAGCCGGTTGGTCCGCAGACAATAATGATTCCGTGAGGTCTTTTAACTGATTCATTTAGATTCTTCAAAGCTCTGCCTCGCAAACCCAAGTCAGGCAAAGTTGGTACTTTAGCCGCTTTTCGTAAAAGTCTCATGACCACTTTTTCACCATAAGTAGTTGGCATAGTTGATACTCTTAGGTCAACCTCCTTATCATCGTATACAAACATAAATCTGCCATCTTGTGGCACTCTTTTTTCATCAATCTTAAGGTTAGACAATATCTTAATTCTGCTTACTACTGCCTCATGTACATTTCTGGGTAGCAGGTACTTTTCCTGCAAAATTCCATCAACTCTATACCTTATCCTGACGTTTTCTTCTTGTGGTTCGATATGAATATCTGACGACCTACTTTTAACGGCAAACTCCAAAATAGTATTTACAATCTTGGCTACCGGTGCTTCGGCCGACACCTTTTTCCTTTTGCTTAAAGTCACCTCTTCTTCTGTCTTACTTCTCTCCTTTAAAGCCTGAGTAACCTCTGATGTAATTCCTTGTTCTCTTTCATATTTTTCCGACACAAAAAAATCTATCTGCTTTAAAAGGGCCATGACCGCTTTTACTTTTAGTCCGCTTTTTTTCTCAATAAACTCAACCGTTTCCAAATCTAAAGGATTAGCCATGGCCACACTCAAAGTACTATTTTTCTTATCGAAATAAAAAGGCACCAGGTGATATTTTTCAGCCACACTTCTAGGTACAAAAGACAAGGCTTCCGGTGAAAAAGCAGTTTCATCCAGATTTACAAAGTCAACTCTCAAAAATTTCGCCTTAGCTTTAACCAAGTCTTCTTCTTTAATTATCCTCAAAGATCTAATAATTTTTTCTTCTGTCTGACCGGTTTTAAGCCTCTTCAGATTAATTTCTTTAGCTTTTGTCTCATCCAAAAGGCCGTTCTCAACTAAGACATCCGTCAAATTTTTATAAACGCCTGGGGCAGACAGTTTTGGCATATAATTAATAGTAACAAAAAAACAGCCTTATGAATTATTTACCATCAATTATTATCTCTACCACAGACGATTTACTGGCCCAATCTAGCCTCGACTCTATACTTACTAGTCTCAATCTACCTATCTCATCAACTCATCCTGACATAATCACTATTAACCACCTTACCGGTTGGGGTATAGACCAGATTCGTCGTCTTAAGACTGTTACGCTTAATCGCCCCATCAAAGCCAACGCTCGGGCTATCATCATCCATCAGGCTCAAAATTTAACTATTGAAGCCCAAAACAGCCTCCTAAAGATATTAGAGGAACCGCCACCCGCCAACACCTTCATTCTTTTGGTTGATAATTTAGCTAGTCTTTCCGACACCATTAAATCTCGCTGTCAGATCATTAGATTACTTCAAAACCAAACCGACCCACCCAACCAAATCACCATTAGTGGCAAAGTAGGGGATAATCTCAATCTATCTAGTCAACTCAGCCGGGATAAAGGTGCTTGTCTTGACACTATCAAAAATCAAATAGTCTTCTTCCAAAAACAACTTATTAAAAAACCTAGCCTGGATACAAAACACAAAATTAAACTTCTTCAAAAAAGTCTGAGCATGATAAATTCAAATGTTAACCCCACTTCCGCCCTCGATTTCTTCTTTCTATCTTTATTTTAATTATTATAAAAACCCATTGTATTTTTTTAATTTTTGATCATTTGAAATTGTTTAGGATTTAGAGCTTAGAATTTAGGATTTAATTGTTACTCCGCATTTTCCCCTCAACAAAATGTGGACATGGTGATATAATGTGAAAAGTCTATGTTTTCACCCATCTTCACAATTAATAATAGTATCATCAAAAACATCAGCTTAATCGAAGCCGCCAAAGCTATTATTGAAGATGCCCCCCTTATACCTGCCTACGAAAAACAATTCCGCCAAGACGCTGTTATCAGGACCGTTCATTATGGTACCCGCATAGAAGGCAATGACCTTTCTTATCAAGAAGTTGCTAAGCTGGTCGAAGGCGAAAAGATCACTGCCACTGATCGCGATATTCAGGAAGTCATCAATTATCGAAACGTTGTCAATTACCTCGAAGAGCTCTGGTCCCTATATGACGCCAATATGCCCCTGCCGGAGGAAAAATTTGATAACAAAAATCCCACTCCCGTCAAACGCGCCTTCCATTATAGTGAAACTGTCTTAAAGAAAACCCACGCCTTGACTACTTTTAAGATCATTCCGGCCGGGGATTGTGGCAAATATCGCCATCAACAAGTTGTCTTAAAAAACACCAAAACCGGCGAAATTGCTCATCGTCCACCACCGGCAATTGAAGTTCCCTATCTTATTGCCGACTTCATTGCTTGGCTAAATCATGCCGACACTCTTGACATTCATCCAGCCATCACCGCTGCCATTACTCAATATATTATGGTGGCTATCCATCCTTTTATCGAAGGCAATGGTCGTGTTAGTCGAGCCTATTCTCTTATTCCCCTTTACGTCCAAGGCTATGACATTAAAAGATTGTTTTCTCTGGAAGAACATTTTGATAAAAACACTGAAGATTATTACAACACAATCCAAACTACTCACGAAAAATCATCCCAGATCTTTAAGCGCGACTTAACAGATTGGATCACCTACTATACCGAGTCTCTGGCCATCGAGTTATCCCGAGTTAAGCAAAAAGTCAAAAATCTGAGTCGTGATTTACGCCTTAAGCAAAAGCTTGGTGGTAAACAAATCCATCTATCTGAGCGTCAAATTAAGCTGATTGAGTTTATGCAACGCTTTGGTGGTTTGACCATGCCCGACGCTAAAGAAATTTTACCCATGGTCAGTGATGACACTATTTGGCGGGATCTCAAAAAACTAATTGCCAAAAAGGTTGTCAAAAAGCATGGTTCCACCAAAGGCGCCTACTATGCTCTGTCAGACTAAACACTTATCTCGAGATACCAATAACACGAAGTACAAGGCGAAACAAAGCAACGATTTGATTTATAATTACCTATGATCACTCTTGCAGACCTAGATTTACAAACTATCACCGACGCCAAACTGGGCAGTCTCTTAATTAACGCCAAAAAGGCGTATTACACTACAGCCAAGCCCATTATGGACGATCACACTTACGACACCCTTGAAGATCTTCTCAAGAAAAGAAACCCTCACCACCGGCTTTTTAGTAAAGTCGGTAATCCCAACTTCGATACCGGCTGGACCAAACAAAAACACACTTTCCCTCTTGGCTCCCTAAACAAGGTCAGTAGCTTTACCGACCTTAAACATTATTTGGATCTTAAAAAACTTGCCAATAATATTAACTTCATGGTCCAACCAAAATGTGATGGCCTATCATTGGCCTTAAACTACCAAAGCGGTAAGTTGGTTTCAGCCGTCACCAGAGGAGATGGTTTTATCGGTGATCTTATCACCCAAAACACCGTTTATATGAAAAACTTGGTCAGAAACATAGCCACTAAAGACGACATAACAGTTAGATGTGAAATTTTAGTTACCCTGACAGATTTTGCCAAATTAAACAAAATTTCCGATGAAGTCTATACCAATCCTCGCAATGCTGCCTCCGGTATTTCTCAAAGGCTAGATAGCCTATATGCCGATTTTTGCTCTCTTTACGCTGTCGATATTTTTTCCAAAACTCTACATTTTGACACCGAAGCCCAAAAAATTGATCAACTCAAAAAGTTAGGCTTTAAAACCGTCAAAACCCGTCTTTGCCAAAACTACCAGCAAATTGAAGATATTTATCAGCTATTTCTAACCAAAAAAAGACAAAACTATGCCTACGAAATCGACGGTTTGGTTATTAAAATTAATCAACTAGGTATCCAACACCAACTCGGTGTTCAGGCTAATCGTCCCAAAGGCCAAGTTGCTTACAAATTTCCGGCCGATACCAACCAAACCGTTATCAAAGACATTAACTGGCAAGTCGGACCTTTAGGTTTTATTACCCCTGTAGCCACAGTCGAGCCGGTAATTTTGTCCGGCGCTACTATCAACAAAGCCTCTTTGGCCAATCATCAACTATTAAAACAAAAAAATGTCAACATAGGCGATATTGTCCAAATCAGTCGCCGAGGCGACGTTATTCCTTATATCGAAAAAGTCGTCACCAAAGTCAGCTCTGGCCACGATCCTATTCCCACCAAATGCCCCTCTTGCCACACAACCCTAGAGGAGTACGATAAATACCTCCTATGTCCCAATTATCAAAACTGTTTACCTCAAGTTATCGGTCGCCTCAATCTTTTTTGCCGCAAACTTGATATTTTGGGCATTTCCAAAAAAACTATCAAAAAGCTTTACAAAAGGGGACTGGTCACCAAACCAGCTGATTTCTTTAAGCTAAAAGTATCCGATATTGCTCCTATCGATGGACTAGGAGATAAGTCAGCCCAAAACATTATGTCTCAAATCAACCAAAAGAAAAATTTAACTTTAATCCAGCTTTTTGCATCCGTCAGTATTCCTGAGTTATCTTCTGCCAGGCTTAAACAAATTATAAAGGCCGGTTACAATACCAGCAATAAGATACTAGCTATCAGAGTAGGGGACTTAGAAGATTTAGCCGGCTTTCAGATTACCTTGGCCCAAAAAATTGTTGACGGTATTGCTATCAGAAAGCAGGATATTAGCCAACTTTTGGACCAAGTTAGTATTAAAACCAAGTCAACCATCCAAAAATTAGCCAATCTTAGTTTTGTTATCACCGGCTCCTTAAGTCAGCCCAGATCCCACTATGAAAAACTAATAGAAGACAATGGTGGCACTTTTTCTCCCACTCTTACTAAAAAGACATCATATTTAATCACCAGCAATCCCAAAGCTAAATCTTCCAAACTCGCTAAAGCCAAAAAACTCAATCTTTCTATCATAAACGAAGATCAATTTAATAAATTACTCAATGGATGCCTTAATTTGCTCCGGAGTCAAATTGGGAAATAAACTTTTCTCAAACTGTCACTAATGACCTCTGTTTAAAACAAACTCAATTCCGGCCAATAATTGATCTCTTGCCGGCTGTTTTACTAAAAATCCTAAATTTTTATTAAATAACCGTCTGGCTTGCTTAGCAAATTTCGCCGCCATTTTCTCTCCATACTCCAAACTGCCATACTTTTTCATCATCTCAATCGTCCATAATACTTCTTTTTCAGTCTTATTTTGACGGCTTTTCCCAAGTATTTTTGTTAATTTTTTCTTATCTTCCTTGTTAGCACTTCTCAACAAATGAATCAGCATAATTGTCCTTTTGCCCTCATAAATATCGTTACCGGTTTGTTTTTTTAAACCCTCAAAGTCTGAAGTCAAATCCAACAAATCATCTCTGATTTGAAAACAATATCCTAAAGGTTTGGCAAATTCATAAATCAACTGCAATTGTTTGGTACTTGCACTTGCCAAAATCGCCCCCAATCTCATTGGCCCGGCAATGGTATAGTAAGCCGTTTTTGACTCCAAAATCAACAATACATCCTCATCTGTCATGTTTTGTTTGTTTTCTTGAGTCCACTTAATTTCAACCGTTTGTCCAAAAACAGTTCGCGACAACATAGTTACAAATTCATCAATTATTTCTTTTCCCAGTTTCTCTCCGACAATATCCAGATTATCCCTTAAGGCTTGCCACATCAAAACGTGTAATCCGTCTCCGGCATTAATGGCCAGTTCTTTTCCATAGATTTTGTGTAATGTCGGTTTTCCCCGTCTCTCAAGTGAATCATCTTCAATGTCATCATGGGCAAGTATCCAGTCCTCAGACATTTGCATAGCTGCGGCCGTTTTAATGGCCTTTTTAATCGAATATCCCATAGCCCCAGCAGTTAACAACACCAAGCTTGGCCTAAAATACTTTCCTTTTCTTTCCGGATAATCATTCATTATCTTCGCGTGCAATTTTTTCATCCCATCGTATTTTTTCGGTATAGCACAAAAATCTGGAAAATCCCAAAATCTATCCAAATATCCTTTTATTTCCGGCCAAACTAACGCTTTATTTTTTTCTAACACCTGCTTAAAATCGAGTTTCACTAGCTTAATTTTAGCACAGGAGCAAGTTCCAAAATGAACTCACAGACTCAGATTAGAATTCACCATCTTGGTATAATTTAGAACACATTACTTCACTAACACAATGACCAGAAGAATAGCCTTTATTAAATTAGGTGGTTCTTTAATTACCGATAAAAGCAGGCCTTATATTGAAAAAAAGAGGGTAATATCTCGACTAGCTGACGAGATAAAAGAGATT
>CAZBXB010000016.1:0-13433 GCA_964496075.1 uncultured Gammaproteobacteria bacterium | reverse complement strand
GTTCCGGCGGAAGTAACCAAGAAGTGGTTGATTTTTTAAATAAATCAATTGATGAGGCCAGTCAGGCGGTGGCTAATTTCCCGGATGACTTTAGAAGTTGGCAACAAAGAGGAAAGATCTATCAGTCACTTATTGGTCAGAGCGAGCAATTGACGGAGCAAGATAGTAGTTTTTTGAAACAAGCCATATCCGATTTGTCGAAATCGTACCAACTAAATAATGACTCAGTTGAAGTTAATAGAAGTTTGGCGTCGATGTATGCCAGGGTTGGAGACGCCAACAATACTATCCGTTATTTGACTGAAGCCATAAGAATCGAGCCAACTAAAGCTCAAAATTTTTATGATCTGGCCAAAATTCAGAGCCAAAGCGGTCAGGTAGCCGGAGCACTTGAGACATATAAGCAATTGATATGGTTGGTAAGTGATAACAATCAGAAAGAAATATTAGAAAAAGAAAAAATTGCCTTGGAAAAGATATTGGCGGAAAATCCTGATTTATCTGTTGAAACTAAAATAGGAATAGTACCATCACCAACAGGGGATCCGGAAAGAGATGGTCCGGTGATTAAGGCAAGCAGAGACAGTGGAGTGGTCATTGCGGCATATGAAGACAGAGAGGAGATGGAAGTGTCCGGTATGACAGAGTCAAATTCAATGTCAGGAACAGCCAAGCTAGCAAGTGGGCAAGTGGAAGTAGAAATAGAAAACAGTAATCTGTCTGAATCAAATCAAGTATATGTGGTTGCTATTCGTGGCGGTAAGAATCAGGTGTTGAGAGTGACATCTAAAAGTGACACTTCTTTTAAGGTGGGCTTAGATTTGGCTATTGGCGAAGATATCGAGTTTAAGTGGTGGATAATAAATTAGTTTAGGGACCAGCTTCTCCATCAACAGGAATGGTTTCTTCAGATGTTGTTGGCTCTGGCTCAGCTGTAGGCCCAGGCGTTTCGGTTGGTTCAACCGGTGGAGCTTCGGGGGGCTCTAGATCTTCAGCCGGAATATTGACGATTTCTTCCTGACTAACCGTGGGAAGCGGTTGTGGTTGTGTTAAAGTTTCAGCTGGTTTTTGTTGTTGTTGTTGCTGTTGAAGTTTGGCAACAGCCTCATCTAGCTCTTTTTTCCAGGCTAAAAGTTCTTCATTAGCTTTTTCATAATCACCTGAGTCAACCGGGACAAGGGCGACGGCTTGACTTAATCTTTGGACAGCATCGGCTAAACGATCGAGTTGTTTGGCGGTGTGGGCCCAATTGTACCAGGCGTTGGCATAATCTCTTTTTCTGACAACGGCTTCTTCAAAGGTTCTGTCAGCATTTTCAAACTGACCGGCGGCAAAATAGAGAGCGCCTAGATCCATGCGGACTTGGGAGTCGGCCGGATCAAGAATGGCGGCTTGCTGATAAGCTTCGACAGCAAAGTCGCCGGCACCTTCAACAGAACCGGCCAGATTCCTATAAATATTAGCTAAATTTGACCAATAAATAGTTGAAGCGCTATCAAGTTCGACAGCCGCTTTGGCTTCTCTGACGGCTTGTTGCATGAGAAGAGATATCTTCTCTTTGTCGGCATCAGTTAAATCTTCCTGTTGAGATAAAGCTTGGGCCAGACCAATATTTGTTTGAGAATAAAGACGTCTCAGTTCGGCCCAATTGGGATCGGCAGAAATGGCTTTGATTTGGAGATTGTAGGTAGAAGAACCATCGTTTTGACTGGCAGCGATTAGAGAATTTCTTAGATAAACTCTGGCCATAACTTTTTTGGTAGATATAAAGCCACCAAAACCAACGATAGTAACTACGATGACAGCAATGAGAAGGGGGACGATATTAAACATTTGTTCACCGACGACAAACTTGGCAGTAACTGATTTTGTTTCCCCGAACTTATTGACCAACACTAAAGCAAGAAGCCACATGGTTAATATATTTGGTGGTAAGACAAGATTAATAATGACTAAAAGGGCTAGGGTCCAATAGGATGGGCTCTTTTTAAATTTGAGCAGTTTGTTAAGAAAAACAGCTACTAAAACTAAAAAGACAATACCCAACTCGGTCCAATAATGGAGGAAACCTGAAGATGAAATAATGAACCTTTGGCCCCAATTGGCGGTCAGATTGTAACTATTGGGTCTAAATAGGTTGAAGGCTTGGAGAAAATTACCAACACCAGCACCAAAGATGGGAGCATTTTTGAATGTATCGGCCGCTATTAACCAGGCGGTATTGTAACCAAGGATGACAAAACCATACTTAATTAGTTTGTATACTCCTAAAGACAAACCTAAGAAGATAAGAGCTAGTTGAGCTAGCGATATAAGCCAATTTTTTTGATTTGATTTTTTCTTTGTGCCAAAGATAAGTCGGCTATTTTCAAAAACCAAATATAAAAGGAAGGAAACTTCGGCCATAAGTGAGCCAGCCAGAGACCAGTTTTTGGTAATGACTATAAGAGGATTGGTTTGAGGTATGGAAAGAGGCAAACTGGAGTCAGGAAGCAAAAAAGTAACTAAGGAAGAAACTGACAAAATAATGGCGCCTATATTTAAGAACTGGACTTTTGATTTCCAATCCCCTGTCTTATCAGCCTGAAGCCAAACAAAATACCAGATAAAAAGAGACACAAGGGTGGTTAGACCAAAGGGGTCTGACAGAGATGAAGATTTAACTGACAGTGGCAGACGGCTCCAACTAATAATTGACCAAATGATGAGAACGAAAAATAAACCGAAACTTCTGCCAAAATTTATCTTGGCTCCTTTTTCGGCGTAAAGGGACAAAAGCCAAATAAGAAGACCACCAAGAGAACTAATCAGTAAAAACCAGTTTTTACCAAAACCAAAGCTACTTTGAACTATGGGTAAAAAGAAAATTGGTAAGAGAACAAGATTTATTTTGACGTAAAGGTTTAATAGTTTCTTCATGGCTTCAGAATAACAAAAATTGCATCAAAGCAACAATAGACAAATGTATGTTTATACCGCATTTTTTCTGATTTGATGTAGTTTGTCGGTAAACTGATTAATGCCTTGTTGCCAGAACTTAGCTTGACTTATATCAAGCCCTAGCTTGGAAAAAATTTGCCGTGGAGAAAGACTAGTGCCAGCACTTAAGAATTTTTTAATTTGGGTAATGTATTTGGGATCTTTGATGACCTGAGACTGTAGGTATTTGGATATTAATAAACCGGAGACATAAGAATAGACATAAAAAGGTCGCCTGATATGACTCCAATATACCCACCAATTTTGAAAGCCTGTCATGGATACGGCAGGGCCAAGATATGAAGCCATGTGCTTAGTAAATAAATCGCCAATGGTCTTTTTGGATAAATAACCCTTTTTGCGAAATAAACTATGTAATTCTGTTTCAAAGTTATAAAGAGCTGTTTGTCTAAAAACAGTAGCGACCTGGTCGTCAAGAGTACTATATAGTAGTGAAGTTTGCTGGCCTTTATCTAGACTATTACTGATGTCTTTTAGGACGAAGTCTTCAAAAAAGGTGCTGGCAACTTCGGCAGTAGCTAGGGTAGTGTCAAAGTTTAAAGCATTCTGAGCCAGTCTGGTCAGTTCATTGTTGATAGCATGGCCCATTTCATGAGCGATGGTGGTGACATCTCTGAGTTTAGAGTTGTGGTTAAGAAGGACAAAAGAAGTAGCGTTTTTGAGACCGGCTGAACAAAAAGCACCATCGGTTTTACCTTTTTTTGATAGAAAATCTATATGACCATTTTTTAGAAAGGTGTTAAATATGGCAGAAAATTGCGGATCAAGGTTGGTCAAAACTCTATTGACAATTTGAATGGCCTTTTGAAGTGGATAGCGACGATTAAAGTTACCAACAGGGATATTTCTTTCGGAATAGTCAAGAACCTTTTTACCCAAGCTCTTAGCTTTTTGGCGATAATATGATTGTGATAGATGGAAATTTTTTGAAACTGTCCGGATTAGAGTATCAACAACTTGGGTATCAATATCATCTGATAGGTGACGGGCAGAATCGGGCCTCTGGTAAGATCTAAGTTGATCTTCAATCATCTTGTTTTCCAAAACGGAGTTAAGCTCGGATTCGGCTACATCAGCAAACTGGTCAACAATAGCTGTAAAGGCTTTGCTAGCTGTCTGTCTGATTTTTGGGGTAGGGTGATCAATAAGACTGTAGATTTTGGAAAAGGGTAATTTTTTTAATATACCTTTGGCGCTATAAACTTGGGCAGATTGCTTTGACAGAAGCCGGCTGGTCATCTTGACCCAGTTGGAATAAGATACCTGGCTTTTAAGGTTGATGATTTTTTCTTGGTCGTCTGTTAAAGTATGCCGGCCGGCTAAAAATAAGTTTTTAAGAAAGTTTTTGTATGGCCTAAGTGAGCTTGAGCTAAGGAATAGTTTTTGTTGTTTGGGATCAATTTTTGAAAGATTAAGAAGAAAAAACTGAATGTCGTTTTCGATAGTGCGGGCCAAAAAGACGATTTTATTAAGTAGAGCAGAAATGCGGGGACTGTTTTGTTTTAGAGATTGTCTGAGGGATAAATAATAATCAACATTACCGGAGGTGGCATAAGTAGAAGCCCAAGCTTCGTATTGGTCAAGGGCAGTTTTGAGCGATGTGACTGATGTTAAATAAGATGAATCCTGACGCCATTTTTTGATAAATTTGTAAGATTCCTGTTTGGCGGTTTGAAGATCTTTTTTTATGTTTGGATCAGACAAACTTTGATAACCCAAAGTGGTATTAAAATCCCATTTTGTTTTGACGTTAGTTAGTTTGGCCATTTTTAAGTTTATTAATTTCAACTATATTTAAATTTCGAGTCTGGCCTGGCTTCAAATTACCCAGCTGTATATCACCAATACTGAGGCGGTGAAGTGAAGTGATTTTTAAGTCTAAACTTTTAAACATTTTTCGGATTTGGCGGTTTCTACCTTCATATAAAGTAATTTTTAGTATGGTTTGAGTTGGTCTTTTTAACTGAATTAAAACAATGGCCGGTAGTGTTTTTTTACCGTCAATAACAATCCCCTGTTTTAGTTTTTGAATAGACTTATCTTCAAGTTTTGAGGGAGTTTCGACTAAATAAGTTTTGGGAAGATGATATTTAGGATGAGTTAGTTTTAGTGTAAGATCGCCATCGTTAGTTAGAATAATGGCTCCGGTGGATTCGTTGTCTAGTCTGCCTATAGGGTAGAGACGATTAGGACTATTAACATACTTTAAAACCGTATTTCGACCTTTGTCGTCTTTGGTAGTACTTAAGACTTTTCTGGGCTTATTTAAAAGAAGATATTCGAGTTGGGGTACTTCAGACTCAATTGGGCTGTTATCAACTTCTATCCTGTCGACCTGAGGATCAATTTTTTGACCAGGGGTAGCCTGGTAACCATTGATAGTAATTCTGTTTTGATAAATAAGGGTGTCAATCTTTCTTCTAGATCTGACCCCTATAGACGCTAAATACTTATTGATCCTAATTAACATAGGCAATTATACTAAAAAATTTTCCCCCCACGAAAAGGTGAGGGGAAAATAGATCTACAATAAATCTTAAGCTAATCTGGTAGCATCATCCTTGGAAAGGATTTTGAAAAGCTTGATTTCTTTGCCACCCTCTCTAACAGTGGCTCTGGCTGCCTTTCGGCCATTTTTCATTGTAATAACTTCGACTTGAGAATCGTCGACTTCCATACTTTTTCTTAATTGGACACTATAAAATTTCATCTAGTTCCCTTTTAATTTATAAAAGCTACTTTTAGGTAGCCTAAGCAAATATAAGCCAAAGCTGGTAGCTTTGTCAAACCCAAACACAAAAAAGACAGGTTTGTCTCCTGTCTTTTTGTCCATGTTTAGGTTAGTTTCTTTTTTTGATTGGTTTGAAGCTAATTTGAGTTATACTAGAGAATGACCACAAATGAAAAAATAAAACTAATTACCAGAAACTGCCAGGAGGTGCTGGTAGAAGAAGAGTTAAGAGATTTAATTGAATCGGGAACAGAGCTTATCCACTACATTGGTTTTGAAATATCGGGACTGGTACATCTGGGGACGGGCTTGATGTCAATGGGGAAAGTAGCTGACTTTTTAAAAGCCGGAGTTAAGTGTCAAATATTTTTGGCCGATTTTCATACTTACTTAAACAATAAACTGGGTGGTAAGTGGGAAGATATTAGATGGGCTTCGGAAAATTACTTTAAACAAGCAATGGTGGCATCTCTGTTGTGCTTTGGGGTTGATGTTGAGGAGGAAGAAAAGAATGGAAATCTAAAATTTGTTTTTGGAAAAGAATTATATAGTAATAACATTGTCCACTGGGAGACGTTTATGGAAGTGGGTAAACATATGACTTTGTCGAGAAATCTTCGATCGGTATCGATTATGGGTAAGAAACAAGGTATGGACGTAGACATGGCAACATTGTTTTATCCCCCACTACAAGTGGCAGATATATTTACTATGAAGGTTAACTTGGCTCATGCCGGTATGGATCAGAGAAAGGCTCATGTAGTGGCCCGGACGGTGGCAAAAAAAATTACAGTCAATCCCTTAAAAAACAAAAAAGGTGAAGTAATAGCACCGGTAGCAATTCATCATAAGTTGATAGCCGGTTTGACCGGGCCGGGAAAAGACGGAAATGACGAAGAGAGTCCGAAGATGAGCAAGTCCAAGCCAAATTCGGCTATTTTTGTCCACGATTCGCCTGATGAAATTGTTGACAAAATTAAAAAGGCGTACGGGCCACCAAAACAAGTTGAGTTTAATCCCCTACTTAATTGGGTAGAGACATTGGTGTTTTGGGGAGAAGAGGAAATAGAGCCTGGATTTGAAATTATAAGGCCGGAAAAATTTGGTGGAAATGTGACTTATAAAAGAATGGATAAAATAGTAGGCGACTACGTTAAGGGTGATCTTTTCCCATTGGATCTGAAAAATAGCCTAGCAACTTGGCTAATTGAAAAATTAAAACCAGCCAGAGACTATTTTGAAAAAGATGAAAATAAACAAGGGTTGGTTAGGATGAAGGCGTTGATGGGTTTGAAATGAGACAGTCAAACTAAAAAGAAATAACTTGTTTGAGAAGTTTTTCAAGCTTAATTTTGGCCATACAAACAACTTTATCGGCGCCACCATAGTAAACATACAAAATACCATCGACAACAACAGCACCGCAAGGGAAAACAACATTGGCAAAATCGCCAACAATTTCCCAAGGATCGGTAGGCTCAAGTATGGGGAAAAGAGACCGATGAATAACCTGACGGGGTTCGATTTCTTCTAAAATCATAAAACCAACTCTATACTGATCGTCTACGGAACTAACGCCATGATAAAGAAGTAGCCAACCAATGTCAGTTTTGATGGGAGGAGCGGCGATACCTATTTTCTGACTGTCCCAAAAGCGCTCACGAGGATTAATTGATGACTCCTTTTCTAACCACTGATCGCTGGGAAAATCCAGATTATCAACATAATCAATAGCAATATCTTTGCCGTGAACCCGATGAAAGATAACAAATTGATCACATGTCTTACCCGGGAGAAGACAGGTGTTTTTGTCATCAGTTCCGGGAGGTGAAATTAATTTGGGCTCGGTCCATTGCCAATTTTTTTCTAAAAAATCTTTTACTTTGATGGAGGTAAAGGCGACTCTAGGTGGATTAAGTCCATCGTAGGCTGTATAAAACATAAAGAAGGTGTTGCCGATTTTGGTAATGCGGGGATCTTCACAACCGGATAAATTGCCGGGCTTTTTCTTTTGTTCAAATTCGGCCCTGGGAATGTAAATAGGCTCTTTTAATGTTTTAAAATTGGTACCATCCTGACTTTGGGCCAAACCCAAAGTTGAGGTATTATCTTGTGATAAAGCCCGATAAACCAGGTAAAAAGTATTATCTTCGTAAACAGCGGCGGGGTTGAAAACGGCTTTTGACTGCCAATAACTGTCGGGGTTGGGTTTAAGAATGGGATTTTGAGGACTTTTTTCTAACTTGGGAGGAAAAAAGACGGGACGATCACTTATGCTCTTCTTTACACAGGAGTATTTCATCTTGGAAACAGCACAAAAATTATCAGCGGTACCAAAATAGATATATAAGTCCGATTTTTCCAATAAAGCGCCAGAAGGGAAAATAACATTGTTGACGGCACCTTTTTTGCCAAAAGACGGTTCAGGCTTAATGATGGGATAGGCGGTTCGTTTGGTAATTTTTTGAGGATTATGTTTGTCTAAAATGGCAACTTCAATACCGAACAAACGTTTGTCCGGAGTGGGATACATTTGGATGTGAGCATAGATTAGAAGCCAGCCTTCATCAGTTAAAATGGGCGGAGCACCTATCTCAACCTGATCAGTGTTGATACGGGAAAGATTGATAACATATTGGGACAAATTCTGATGCCATTGATGCCAAAATTCAGAATTAAAAAAATCGGTAAAATTTGAAGTCTGAGCCAGAGCAATTTGTGAAGGGGGTTTGTCAGTATCAACTGTCAGAACAAGCGTATATTTGCCGTTAATTTTGTCGGGAAAAAGAGCGGCTGCTTTAGCATTGAAAGGGGTAATGAGATGTTTTGAATCGATGGTTTTTAAGTCTTTGGTGGTGGCAAGAGCTATTTTTATATTATCAGGACCGGGTGGGTAAGCAGAAACGGCAGTATAAAAAATATAAAAAGTGTCATCAATTTTAGTAATCCGGGGATCTTCGCAACCAAAAAGTTCCCAGTCTTGTTCGGGCCAGATCAAAGTTCTTCTGTTGGTAAAATCAGTAATACCATCATGGCTTTGGGCAATACTGATGGTAGATAAACTTAGATCATGACCTTGATAGTTTTTAGTTTCGGACTGACTTCGGTAAAGAATAAAATATTTACCATTGTGTTTGATGGGACATGGGTTAAAGACTGCTTGAGACTCCCATGGATTAGTTGGATCGGGGGATAAAATAATTTTTTTACTCATAGGTTTTTTTGAAACCGTGTATTTTTTATTATAGTCGGTTCTAGCTGGTTATTGCCAGTAGTGATTAGATCCTGTAAAAACTTATCAAGTGGAGAGGTGGCAACACAGACATGAGAATCGGCACCACCATAGTAAACGAAAAGAGTGTCTTCGATAATAACCGAACCACAAGGATAAACGACACCTGCCTTAAAGCCCTGATTATCGTACCATTTGTCCGGTTCAATAATGGGAGTACGGGAACGATAAAGTACTTGAGTGGGATCAGTTAGTTTAAGAAGCATGGCACCGACTTTGTAGTGACTGCTGTCTTTATCATCAACGGCTTGATAGATAAGAAGCCAGCCATATTTGGTCTTTAAGGGCGGAGCGGCGACACCTATCTTTCGGCTGTCCCACCACAAGGGAGACCTGGGAGTAATTTTGTATTGACCCTTCAGATATTGGCCAGGAGCAAAATCGAGACTGTCGACAAAGTCGATAAGAATGTTTGGAAAGATACGGTGGAAAATGACAAATTTACCGGCCACTTTTTCGGGTAAAATACAGGCGCTTTTGTCAACAAGCCCCGGGGGGGAAATTAGAACAGGTCTTTCCCAAAGCCAGCGATGAGCTAAGAAATCGGTCAGCGCAATTGAGGTCAGGGCGATACGTGGTGGATGCCAGCCATCAAAAGCAACATAAGTCATATAGATACGATCGTCGATTCTGGTAATCCTGGGATCTTCGCAGCCCTCGCGGCCACCACCAGAGACAAATTTGGGGTTAAGTTTGTCTTTTTTGCCTTTTTCAAAAGGCTGGGTGGGAACATAGCAGGGGTAATTTTGCTTGAAATCAATAGTAACACCATCGGGACTGGTGGCATAGCCTAAGACAGACCGGTAATCAAAACCTTGAGCCCTGTAAAGAAGGTGGACTTTATCAGCTTCGTAAATGGCGGCAGGGTTAAAGGTAGTAAAGGCTTCCCAGTCGTTTTTAGGGTTTGGAGCTATTAGTGGATTTTTCTCAGGTTTGGCTAAAAAATTGGCATGCTTGACTTGAATAAGGTTGGTGATTTTGTATTGTGGATAAACAATGGCAAATAATCCCCTGCCGGCAAGATGCCAATAAGAAATAAGTTTGTTTTTGAGCTTAATTAGACCTAAAAAGTTAACCTGATAATTCTGCCAATCCGGAGGGCTTTCCCAAATAGGCTGTAAATTACGCCAAATAGGCTGATTCTGATCGTTAAGCACAATAAAACTAACTTCAAAACGATTATTTTTTTGATGATGATAAAAAAGATAATGACCGTCCTGTTTGGCAATAAGAGCTTGAATAGTTAAATTTGAAGCAGATAGACTTTCGCTACCGGGAGCTAAGAGATGGAGGTATTCAAAATTATCTTGGATAGCAGGTGTAAGAAGTTTTGGTTTTGGCTTGGTTTTTTGGAGATTGAAGTCGAAACCATTTGACGAAGAAAAAATAGAAGATTTGGAAGTTAGACTAGCGGTAAGATATACTTTTTTGGCGGACGTGGACAGACTAAGTTTATAAGATTGATTTTTGCCTAAGAACTTTGATAAATAATTAAACATGGTGGTGTAATATCTTGAAATAAGTATAGCGCAAAAATGGTCAAGAGTTGGTGATTCTAGTTGAACTTGTCTTGCAAAGATGAGTGATTTGTTTACTGAGATTGAGCTTGTTGACATTGAGTAATTCTTTATCAGTAATATCACCTGCCAGATGAAAAGGTTGACCAAAAGTGAGGGCATATTTTCCCTTTAAATAAAACCTGGCGTATTCTATTTTATGTTTAATGGTAAGTGCCCTGGTTTTGGCTTTGTTGGCCTGAATAGAAATACCAACCGGTACTATGGGGGTATTTGTTTCCATGGCTAATCTGGCTGCCCCTGAGAAAAAAGGTTGAATGGTGCCATCTTCTTGACTGAGATGGCCCTCGGGAAAAATAAGAATACTGTGACCTTTACTGAGTTTATCCTTGGCTTGTTGATAGGCTAAATTACCTTGGCCGTCGGCAACGGGAATATGACCGGATTTTTTTAAGATTAAGCCAATTAGGGGCAAATAAAAAACTGATTGAGTAAGTAAGATTGAAACTGTACTTTTGAGAATAGACATGACGAATATGGGGTCAAGGGTGGAGGGGTGATTGGCGGTAAAAATCATGGGGCTGGTATTTAAAAAATTGGGATACTGTTGATAATCTATACGTAAAAATGGCAAAAACAGGGTTTTTATGAAGTATTTGGTAAAAAAGTAGATAATTTTTTTCATTAGGAGGCTGGTTTGGTAAGATTGGTAGTGATTAAAGAATTTATAGTGGCTTTGTTTAGCTTGATAGTGGCTTGGTTTGGCGGTAAAAACGTCCAAGACGCAGTAATCAAAAGTATAGCAAGCCCAACGCCCGTTGTAATGCCGACAGTAATGATTAACCCAACAATGACACCGATAATAAGGCCGAGAACAGGGCAAATTACCGAGACTAGTCCCATACCGGAAAATAAGAGCGAAGCAGGCGAGTGGGGGGTAGCAAATCAAGTGGACGAGCATACCTGGACGATGAAAGTGAGTATGGATGAATTTATGGCCACACCGTCAGAAATTTTTGATGCACTAAATGAATATAGAAGACAATATGGGGCGGCAGTATTGATGCGGGATGACAAGTTGGCCGATTACGCTAAAACAAGGGCGGTGTATTTTAATCAGATAAAAAATCTGGATGGACATAAAGGACTGGCTGATTTTCTGGAGAATGAGAATGGATTTGAAGTACTTGGCTTTAGTTCGGTGGGAGAAAATGCCAGTTATGGCTATAAAATGTCGGGGACTCATTTGATTGAATGGATATATGGGGCGGATAAGGATCATGATGATAATCAGAAAAATACTAAGTGGGCTTATGTGGGTATTGGGGTGGATGGAACATCAAACTGTGTCATATTTGCAACAGGAAAGAGGTAAGTGTAAAATTAGACATGTTGAATAAAACTTTAAACTATCGTATTATAGTTACTCCAGACTATGAAACTGGCACGAACAAACTCGGTTTTACAGCCTTTTGTCCTACTCTTGGCGTGGCTGATGATGGTGACACTATTGAACAGGCTTTAGAAAACGTAAAAGATGCTATTCAATCTTATGTGTGGAGCTTGGTTGATGATAAAGTGCCCGTGCCTACAGATAATCCACAACAAGATATTGTGACCACTACTCAAATTAGTGTTCCTCGCGGTCATTATCTTGCATGACCAAATTGCCTCAAATTAAGCCTAGGCAAATCGAAAAAGTATTAAAGAAATTAGGTTTTGTATCAAGACAAGGTCGGGGTAGTCATGTTGTTTTTAAACATCTAGATGGTAGAAGAACTGTTATTCCTGTTCACAATCGTCCTGTTAGGACCGGTACTCTTAGGGCTATTTTGAAACAAGTTGACATTTCAACCGAAGAATTTCTAAAGATTGTTTAACTGCTATGTTTTGGTTGCTTGGGTAATTTACAAAAGTCAAAAACAGACAGAATAGACGGCTTACTACAGGAAATGTGTAATCGTGTTATAATGCCTGCGTACGGAAATAACTCAAGTTTATTCGAGGTAAAGCCGCTACAGTTTATATTTTAAAAAGTCCAATGAACAAAAAACTTTTTATCGGCGGCTTGTCATTTTCAAGCACCGAAGATTCATTAAGAGACGCGTTTTCCCAATGTGGAACGGTAGTCTCTGTTACCATTATTACCGATAGATTCTCGGGCAAACCAAAAGGTTTCGGATTCGTAGAAATGTCTACAGATGAAGAAGCTAAGGCCGCTATCGCAATGTGGGATACAAAAGAACTGGATGGTAGAACCATTCACGTCAATGAAGCCAGACCTATGGAAGACAGAGGTCCTCGAAACTAATTTTTAGTTTTTGAAAGTAAACCCCCCGACAATAGTTGGGGGGTTTTTGGTTTAAATCGTGTTATATTATAGTCAAATATGATTGATATAAAAGTAATCAGAGAAAATCCAGAAAGTGTTAAAAAAGGTATTTTAGCCAAAGGTTATAATACAAACTCAATTGATGAGATTTTGGTAGTTGATAAAGAAAGAAGAGAGACACAATACAAGGTTGACGGCTTGAGATCTGAAAGAAAGAAACTGGGTAGAGAAAATATGGACAGAGCCAGGCAAATTAAACAAGAATTGAAAGAACTGGAGGCTGAATTAAAAGAAGCCGAAGTTAAATTGGCTGGGTTGATGAATCAAATACCAAATATGCCAGACGGTGGCGTGCCAGAGGGTAAGGGTGAAGCTGATAATGTGGAGATTGGCAAATGGGGCCAGCCAAGAAAATTTGAATTTAAGGCAAAAGACCATTTGGAGATTGGTAAAGACCTGGGAATACTTGATTTTGAGACAGGCGCTAAAGTATCAGGATCACAATTTTATTATTGGTATGGTGACGGAGCCATGTTGGAACTAGCATTGATACAATACGCA
>CAZBXB010000015.1:12705-14685 GCA_964496075.1 uncultured Gammaproteobacteria bacterium | reverse complement strand
ATTACCAGTCAAAATTCAGCTATGTCAGAAATTGCCAAAAATTCAGCTATTTTAGTCAATCCAAAATCGGTTAAGGACATACAATCAGCTATTCAAAAGATCTTTACAGATCACAAACTATATCAATTACTTAAAAAACAAGGCATGGCCAATAGTAAAAAGTTTTCCTGGGCCACCACTGCCCAACAAACCTTAAAAATTTATAAAATAATTAACAAATCCCAATAAGTTTTGAATTTAAGATTTATAATTTTATTATTGTTTAGAATTTAGTATTTAGAAATTAGGATTTATCTTTATGATTATCGGAATCGATGCTAACGAGGCTAATGTCACAAACAAAGTCGGTATTGGTCAATATGCTTTTCATATCCTTACCAACATCGAAAAACTGGATAAAAAAAATCAATATATTATCTATCTAAAACATAAGCCCTCAAAAGACTTACCCAAAAAACGCCCCAACTGGCAATACAAAATTATCGGACCAAAGAAATTTTGGACCAGACTAGCCCTACCTCTCAATCTTTTATTAAGTAAGCCTAAGCCGGATGTCTTCTTAAGTCTTAGCCATTACTCACCTCTATTGTCACCCTGCCCTACTATTCCCGCCATTATGGATCTAGGCTATCTTAAATATCCGGAGCTCTTTACCAAAAAAGATTTACATCAACTGACCCGTTGGACCGAACAATCTATAAAAAAAGCCAGTCACATTATTACCATTTCTAAATTTACCAAAAACGAAATTATCAAAACTTACAAAATTAATCCCACTAAAATTACTATTGCCCCTCCGGCTGCCAATCCACCTCAAAAAATTATTAATTCCAAAAAAACTTTATCTAAATTTAAAATTTCTTTACCATATTTTCTTTGTATAGGCACACTAAAACCCAGCAAAAACATTCCCTTTTTAATCAAATCATTCGCTCAATTTTCCAAAAAATTTCCCCAATATAACTTAGTTATCGCCGGCAAAAAAGGCTGGTTGTTTGATGACATATTTTCAACAGTCCAAAAACAGAAAATGGAAGACAAGATCATTTTTACCGATTTTGTCACCGAAACAGAAAAATGGCACCTATATTACAAGTCTTTCGCCGTTGTTATTCCCAGCCTATATGAAGGTTTTGGTATTCCGGCCCTAGAAGCTATCGCTTACGGCAAACCGGTTATTGCCAGTAACACCAGCTCACTGCCTGAAGTGGTAGGGGATAGTGGCATATTAATTGATCCGACCAATATCAACAGTCTTGTCAAAGCCTTAACAAAAGTTGCCACACAAAAAAACAGTCCAACCATAAAAAAGTTTTCTTGGGCCAAATCAGCCCAAACAATTATTGGCTTATTTCAAGATATTAATAATACGAAGTACAGTGCGAAACAAACCATTGAACCGTTAGTCAAGGGTTTATTTCAAAAACACGGCACAAATTGGTAAACTAAACACATGCAACATATTGGCCAACCTGTTACCCCAAAAAATATTATCCCAAAATCATTAAATAGGGTCACAACCATAACCATCGAATTTTGGTTAATGATCTTAAAATACATTGGTTTTATACCCATCCACTCTGTCAGAAAATTCTTTTATCTGTTTTCAGGAGTCAATCTTACCTGGACATCGACCATCCATACCGGTGCTCAGTTTTTCAAGCCATCAGGTATTACCATTGGTCAAGACACCATTATTGGTAAAAATTGTTTCTTAGACGGTAGAGCTCCCTTGATTATAGGAAGTCACGTTGATATTGCCTCTGATGTTCTTATTTATACCAATCAACACAACATACACTCAGACAAATTTGAAAACCAATACGGCCCCGTTACCATCGAAGACTATGTTTTTATTGGCCCCAGAGCTATTATCTTACCAGGTGTCACCATTGGTAAAGGAGCTGTTGTAGCCGCCGGAGCAATTGTTACTAAAGATATCGGCAACAAACAAGTCTGGGGTGGCGTACCGGCTTGCAA
>CAZBXB010000015.1:0-12695 GCA_964496075.1 uncultured Gammaproteobacteria bacterium | reverse complement strand
AGACCAACTCTTTTTCAATGAACATCAAAAAATTTATTCCTTTATTTTTTTTAAACCTTCTTATTGTCTTCTATCTCGCCTATCCCCTACCCCAAATTCCAAATTTAGACAACAGTATTAAGTCAACCGAACCGGGTGATACTACTCAGCTTCAAAACGTAACAGCTTTTTACAACAACCTAGAAAGACAGGCTGTTATTAATTTTTATGTCGATAACTACCAAAAAAAACATCCATTAGCTTTAAAGATAAACCACCCCCCCGAAAAAGCCAAAGTTATCATCAAAGACACCATTCAAACTTATTATCTTGAAGAGATAATCATTCCATTTAAACAATCGCTTTTTATAAACGGCTACAACTGGCAAAAAGACGTCTTTACTGCCCCGGGAACTCGTGTCAAAAACAAAATGCTTGTCGATGGTCAGGAATATACCACCAAAGTCACCCTTAAAATCTACACACCATCTAGCCTGCTACTAAGTTATTTAATTCTTATCCTTATCCAAGCAGTCATTGTTCTTAGTTTTAAAACTTATAAACAAGTATTTACTAACCATGATTAAACCGGTCTTATCTATTATTATCGTCTCCTACAACACTAGCAACATTACCGTCAACTGCCTTAAGTCCCTTATTGCCGATAAAGGCTTGCAGTTTAATCTTGATATATTAAACTCAACTCACCTTATCCCCACTCAAATTATTATCATTGACAATGCTTCTTCAGATGATTCCGTTTCAGCCATCAAAAATTTTTCAAAAACAAAAAATATTCCAATCCAACTGATTGCCAATCAGAAAAATATTGGTTTTGCCAAAGCCAACAATCAGGGGATTAATAGGGCAACCGGCAACTTTATTCTTTTTCTAAACTCAGATACTCTCATTCTTCATTCAGCCATTTCTCAATCTCTAACTTGGTTATCCAGCCACCCGGAGGCTATAGCTTGTACTGGCCAACTTTTAAATAAAGACAAAACTATTCAGGCCTCCGGTGGCTTTTTCCCTAATCTTTTAAATACCCTAGCTTGGTCAATTTGTCTTGACGACCTTCCATTCTTTAACAAAATTGTTCCTGCCATCCATCCTCACACTCCAAGCTTTTACACTCGTGACCCTTTTTATAAACAAGATCATAAACAAGATTGGATTACCGGTGCTTTTTTCTTGATAAGAGACATGGCTATCAAAAAAACTACCGGATTTGATGAAAATTACTTCATGTATGCCGAAGAACTTGAATGGTGCTATCGAATAAAGCAGGCTTTTCCTAAAAAACAGATTTGGTATCTAATCGGCCCTCAAGTTATCCATCTTGGAGGGGCATCGGCCACTGGCAATCAAGCCAAACTACTAAATGAATATATGGGTATATTATTTTTCTTTAAAAAACATAGGTCAAGCACAAGCTACAAAATTGCCAGATACTTACTAAAAATCAACGCATACATCCGAAGTATATCTAATTCTTCTTACAAAAACCTATGGCAAAAAATATAAAAAAATTTAATCTATTTAGACCTATTTTGGCCATACTTTTGGTCTTTATCCCCTTATACCCAAAATTCCCTTTGTTTAGTGTAAAAAATACCTATGTTTCCGTCAGACTTGATGATGTAGTCATAGCTGGCAGTCTATTCGTTCTTCTGCTAAGTCAAATAAAGGACCATTTTAAGCTTACTAAGACCAACATCTTTAAACTATTTTTACCTTATTTTATCGCTATTTCTATCTCTTTTTTGAACGCTGCTCTTGTTCTAAGGACTGAACCAACAAACATTCTCATGCTTCACACCCTTAGAAAGTTTCAATACATATCTGTCTTCTTTTTAACCATAAAAGCTGTCAATCGCAAAAGTGACTTATCTTATCCATTTATTTTTTTAACAATTGCTTCCATTTTTGTAGCCTTTTATGGCTTTGGTCAGAAATATTTATCTTTTCCCATCGTTTCCACCATGAATGAAGAATTCTCCAAAGGTTATTTACTAACTTTAACCGTTTGGTCTCGAATCAGCTCCACCTTTGCCGGTCACTATGATCTGGCAGCTTTTTTAAGTGTCTTTTTGGTAATTTTGGCAGGTGTATTTGTTTTAACTAAACACAAACTCGCTAAATTTAGTCTGATGATTGTCTGGTTATTTCTTTATTACTTACTAACCCTAACCGCTTCCAGAGTATCCATCTTTGCTCTTTGGGGAGGGCTAGTCATCTGCTTTTTAACTACAAAAAAGCTTCTATGGATCATCCCATCAAGCCTGATTATCATTTATTCCATGACCACTTCTACCGAATTAAGTCAGCGCCTAATTGCTACTATCAAAACCGTCAATCCAAATTTTAATCAACCAGCTCCTACTTACAAACCCTTACCAACAACTATACCTACGCCAACTCAATTATTAGTAAAACCCACTCCCAATCAAAACTTGCCAAAACCTAGCCCCAAACCGACCATCTTTAGAAACCAAGAAACACCCCAATATCCCCAGGTTGATATAGATGCCGGAGTCTCCAGATCTGGTCAAATTAGATTTAATGTCGAATGGCCGGCAGCCATAACCGCTTTTAAGAAAAATGTACTAATTGGTACCGGCTTAGGCTCACTGGGTCTTGCCACCGACAATGATTTTTTAAGACTCTTAGGTGAATCCGGCATTTTAGGCTTTATTACTTTCATGGCCATACCTCTATACTTTGTAATTAGAACATTCAAACAAAAGCAAAAACTAAACTTTGTTTTCTTGTCTGCTTTAATTACCTTTTTGGCCAATTCTGTTTTCATCGATGTTTTTGAAGCCAGTAAAACTGCTTACCTTTTTTGGATTATGATGGCTGTTTATTATCAAAGTTTAACTTTAAAATCTGATGAAAAATAAGTTTATTGCTACCCTTATCCTCAGTCTGATTTTCTGTCTGGCCTTTTATTTGAGAACTTACAGAATTGACAATGCCATTGCCGACTGGCACTCCTGGAGACAAGCCGACACCGCCGCTATTACCAGAAACTTTGTTAAAGAAGGCTTTACCCCTCTTTTTCCCAAATTCGACGCTCTGGTTGCTCTCAATACATACAAAGATAAAAATGTTAACAGATATTTCTTCGCCGAATTCCCTCTATACAACATCATCACCTACCCAATTTACAAATACTTTGGTGTCAACACTGTTTACCATCGTTTAGTCTCAATTTTCTTCTCCTCATTAACCACGGTTTTTCTTTATCTATTGGTCAAAAACTATTCCTCAATGTTTACTGCCTACCTATCTGCTTTTGTTTTTGCCGTCCTTCCATTTAGCATCTACTATGGCCGGGTTATTATGCCGGACCCGCTTTATGTATTTCTATCAGTTTTATCTCTCTGGCTTGTCACCATTTGGCTAAAACACGATAAACTTTACCTGGCCATTCTTTCGGGTATATCGATAGGCCTGACAATTTTAACCAAACCTTATGGTCTGGTTTTAGGGCTACCTATTGCCATCCTTATTCTCCAAAAATTCGCCCAAACTAAAAAAATTCGCCCAATCCCTATACTAATAATTGCCGCCCTTTCTTTGGTGCCTTTCATACTTTGGAAAAAACATACTAATTTGTATCCCGAAGGTCAGTTTGAAACAATCTGGCTATATAATTCAACCAAAATTCGTTTCAGACCGGCTTTTTTCCGATGGCTGATTTTCCAAAGGTTAAACAACATAATTTTAGGTGGTGGTGGCTTTGCTCTTTTTGTTTTAGGTCTTATTGCCCCCAAAACTAACAAAGAAAATCTATTTTATTATTCGTGGTTTGTCGGACTAAGTATTTTTGTTGTTATTATTGCTACCGGTAATGTCACTCATGATTATTATCAACTACCCTTTATCCCTCTTATTTCTATATTTGTTGCCAAAGGCATCGAAAATCTTGTCAAACTGGCCAACAAACCTTGGCAATATTTGTTTAACCTCAGCCTTGCTTTAGGTCTGTCTGCCATGATGTTAGGTCTAAGTTGGTATCAAGTCAAAGACTACTTTAATATTAACAATCACTCCATTGTTCACGCCGGCCAAATGGCCGATCAAATACTACCTCCGGACGCTTACGTTATAGCTCCGTACCTTAAAGATCCGGCCTTTCTTTATCAAACCAACCGTTATGGTTGGACAGAAGAGCTTGATAACCTTGACCAGGTAATAGATAAAAATGATCATCCCATATATTTAGTTTCGGTCAATATGGATGATTACACTAATTCAATTATTAATACTTATACTACTGTCTACAGAGATGATGAATTTGTTATAGTCAAAATCAAATGAAAAAACCAAACATTTTAATGATCACTCCCTACCTGCCTTGCCACTCTCAAGCCGGTGGTCAAACCAGGTCATATTATCTACTAAAGCATCTCTCTAGAGAAAACAATATCACCCTAATTTGTTTTACCAGGGATCGTACCGGCCTTCTCGAGCTTAAAAAAATCTGTAAGAAAGTGGTTTTAGTCAAACGGGGTAATACTTGGGACTTCACAAAAATAATTTACACCGCTCTCAGTACTTATCCTTTTCTAGTTACCAACTATCTAAGTCCCCAAATAAAAACTGCCATAGAAACAGAGCTTCAGACCAAAAAGTACGACCTAATTCATACCGAATGTTTCTATCTCATGCCCAATATTCCCCAAACTCCGATTCCAATTGTTTTGGTTGATCAGACTATCGAATACGCTGTCTATCAACATTTTGTCGAATCTCTTAGGGGTCTAAGAGCTCTCCTAAAACCTTTCCTTTGGCTGGATGTAGCCAAACTCAAACACTGGGAAACAAGATACTGGAAAACCACCCATACTGTTGCTGCTGTTTCTCAAGACGATAAAAAGCTAATGTCAAAGATGACAGGTAGATCTGATATCAAGCTGGTTGCTAATGGGGTTACTCAAAGGTACTTTACTCCCAAAGAAGGTATTGTTAAGACAAAATATCCATCGATTCTGTTTGGAATTTCAAACATGAAGTGGATGCAAAACAGTGAAGGTGCCCAATTATTATTAGACGATTTCTGGCCAAGTATCAAAAGGAGCCTGCCTCAAACCAAACTCTTTATTATCGGCAGACACGCTCCTGTCGCCTTTGAAAAATACAAGTCCAAAGACATCATCATTAAAGAAGCTGACAACGATGGTCAAAAATATGACCCCCAATATTACTATCAAAGTTGTTGGACCCTACTGGCTCCCATTAAGAGTGGTGGTGGAAGTCGTACTAAATTCTTTGAAGCCATGGCCAACCGTTTGCCAATTGTTACCACCAAATATGGCATGGAAGGTATTAAAATCAAAAATAATGTTCACGCCATTGTTACCAACTACGAAGATTTGGCCAAAGACACTGTTAGTCTTCTCAAAAACACCAAACTTCAGGCCAAAATAGGGGACAATGCCAGTAAGTTGGTCAAGCGAGAATATTCATGGGCCAAAAGTGCATCTCAGCTTAATAAGATTTATCAAAAAATCATTAGCAAATGAAAAAACCAATTCTTTCTATTGTCATCACAAACTACAATTCCGGAAAATATTTAGGAGATTGCCTAACTAGCCTTCAAACTTCAACTGCAAAATATCCTTTTGAAATTATAGTTGTTGACAATAACTCGACCGACGGCTCAGCCAATCTTAAAACTAAAAATTTCAATTTAAATTTAAGAATAGTCAAAAATAAAACAAATAATGGTTTTTCGTCCGGTAATAATATCGGTATCAGATACACCAACCCCAATTCTAAATATCTTCTTTTTCTAAATCCAGATACTATTGTCAACAAAGATACTATCAATAAAATGATTGTCTTTTTTAAATCCAGTCCCAAAGTCGACGCTGCTACCTGTAAGATAATTTTATCCAAGACCAATCAACTTCAGCCCGAGTGCCACAGAGGTTTTCCCACCCCCTGGCGATCTTTCTGCTATTTTTCTGGTTTAAGCAAACTTTTTCCCCGCTCAAAATCATTTTCCGGTTATTTCTTGGGTCATCTTAATCTTGCTAAAACCCACCCCATTGAGGCTTGTGTTGGTGCCTTTCTGATGGTCAAGCGAACCGTAGGCAACACTATTGCTTGGTGGAATGAATCTTACTTTTTTTACGGTGAAGATCTTGATTTTTGTTTTAAACTCTACAAACAAGGCTTTAAACTATATTATTATCCGGACTGCTTTATCACTCACTTCCAAGGTATTTCATCGGGTATAAAATCTCAAACAAAAAATTTATCCAAAGCCAGTCGTACTACCAAGATCTTGTCTGCCAAAGCTTCCACTTCAGCTATGCGTATTTTTTATCAACAAAATTACTATCAAAACTACTCGAAACTGACTAAATTTATTGTATCGACGGGTATCAATATATTAGAGTTAGTCAGACTAATTAAGGCTAAATATTTATGAAACATATACTAATAGATGCCAGACTATATGGACCCAAACACACCGGCATTGGCCGCTACACCAAAAATCTCCTTCTACATTTGATCAAAACCCAACAGTTTAGAAAAAATCATTTTTCTTTGATAATTAACCAATCCCAAATCGATGAAGTAAAATCAGACTTAGGATTACATTACCGGCTTATTCCTACCAACATTCCTGTCTATTCATTAAAAGAACAGTTACTTCTCCCCATCATCATCAAAAAACATCACCCGGATCTGGTTCACTTCACTCATTTTAATAAACCAATTCTCTATTTTGGTCTTTCGGTTGTCACCATTCATGATTTAATCAAACACTTTTACAAAGGCAAAGACACTACCACCAAAAATAAATTCCTATATTGGCTTAAATATCTTTTCTATCTTTTAGTCAGTTTTTTTTCTATAAAAATCAATCACATCATCGTCCCCAGTAATTTTTGGCGTCAATATATTCTAAAAAAATTCAATATTAAATCAAGCAACATTATAATTACACACGAGGCTGTCGATCCAAATTTTATCAGTGGTTCTAACAAAGCCAACATCGCTCAAAATTACATCATTTATACCGGCAATCTCTATCCTCACAAAAACTTCCCAGTCATCCTAAAGGCTCTCAAAAACCTTCCTGACCTTAAGCTAAAAGTAATCTGTGCCAGAGATATCTTTCAACACAGGGCCGAAGATATGGCCAAAAAATATCAAGTATCTTCACAAGTTGAATTTTTAGGTTATTTAAAAGACAAACAATTTAAAAAGATTTATCGACACGCCCTTGCCCTTGTTCACCCTTCATTTATGGAAGGTTTTAGTCTAACCGGCCTCGAGGCTATGAGCTTAAACTGCCCCGTTATATCCAGTACTTCTTCCTGCCTACCGGAAATTTATCAAGATTCCGTCCTTTATTTTGATCCAAACAAAGCGAACCAACTAATTGACCAAATAAAAACTCTTCAAAATAACCCAAAACTAAGAACTGCCTTAATCAAAAAAGGTCATATCCAAGCTAAAAAATATTCATGGCAGAATACTGCCAAGCAAACTGCCGATTTTTATCAAAAAGTACTCCATGACCGCACCTAAAATTGCAATTTTTTATGACTGGCTAAATTACAGATACTTGTTAAAAACCATTTCATGAAAAACCCTAAAATTGCCATTTTCTATGACTGGCTAAATTGCTGGGGTGGGGCAGAACGTCTTCTTCTTCAAATATTAAAAACATTTCCTCAAGCCAAACTATTTTCAACTATTTACGATCCGTCAAAAACAAACTGGCTTCCTACAAACACACAAGTTAACACTACACTTTTAAATAAATATTTTCAAAAAAACACAGCTCTTTTGGGTTTTCTTCAGGCCACTGCTGTTGAAAGTTTAAATTTTTCCAACTTTGATATTGTCATCTCATTAACTAGCTTAAATGGTAAGGCCATACTTACCTCTCCTTCTACACTTCATATTTGCTACTGCCTCAACACTAATCGTCATTTGTACCAAAAAAAATATCCATCATTGGTAAATCCATTTATCAAACTTCTTAAAAAGATAGACTTTATATACGCCAATCGACCGGACAAATTTCTATCTATTAGTAAAACCGTCCAAAATCGTATTAAAAATCAATATAATTTAGCTTCCACTATAGTTTATCCGGGTATAGACACCACTAAATTTAAACCAACTAAAATTCAATCACAAGACAAATATTTTCTAATAGTCAATCGCTTAGTTCCATACAAAAACACAGATATCGTCATCAAAGCCTTCAAAAATGTTGAGGATAATCTATATATAGTCGGTACAGGTCCACAACTTGTCTATTTAAAAGACCTAGCCAAGCATTATCCAAACATTAGATTTTTCGAGAAAGTTTCAGATCAAAAATTAGTTAAGCTTTATCAAAACTGCCAAGCTCTTATTTGCCCTCAGATAGAAGATTTTGGTCTAACTTCATTGGAGGCCCAAGCTTGTGGCCGACCAGTCATCGGTCTTAAATCGGGCGGTATAGCCGAAACTGTTATTCACAATACCACCGGGCTTCTTTTTAATAAAGCCACACCCGGTCAAATTCAAGACGCGATTATGAAATTTAAAACAAAAAAATTCGACTCCATTGCTTGCCGTCAACATGCCCTAAATTTTTCCAACCAAGTCTTTATGCTAAACTTTAAAAGACAAGTAACAAAGCTATGGCGTCATTATCAAAAAAACCAAATAATCACTTCATAGCTATTCTGTGTGGTGGTAGTGGACCCAGACTCTGGCCTTTATCCCGAGCATCAAACCCCAAACAATTTTTAAGCATTTTAGGCAAACAGTCCATCCTGACTCAAACTGTTAATAGAGCTCTAAAGATTGTCAACCCAAGCAATGTCTTCATTGTCACTAATCAAAAATATTTACCAAAAATTAAATCTCACCTCCACCACCTCATCCCTGACAAAAACATCATCTGCGAACCACTTAAGAAAAACACCCTTATGGCTATGCTTTTTACCAGCCTTATTATTGACAAAATCCAACCCAATCCTACTATCACCTTTTTACCATCCGATCATTATATAAAATCAGACAAACCCTTTATTACTGACATCAAATCGGCTGCCAAGCTGGCCACCACTACCAAATCTATTGTCATTTTTGGCATTACTCCAGACTCAGCCAATCCTTCTTATGGTTATGTTCAAACTATAAAAACCAAAAACGATTATCAAAAAGTTACTAAGTTTGTCGAGAAACCAACTATTCCTATCATTAAAAAACTTATCAAATCCAAATCGGTTTATTGGAATTCCGGTATTTATACCTTTCCGGCCAATACCTTATTTGAACAAGTTCAAAAATACCAGCCCCAATACTCCATCAATTTAATTAATAAAAATCCCAAAAGAGCCTACCAAAAATGTCCCAGACTATCGATAGATGTTGGCATCTCTCAACATGCTGATAACATTCTTTTAATTCCGGCCAGCTTCATCTGGAGTGATATTGGCGAGTGGAAAAGTATTCACCAATTGCTAAAAAAAGATAAAAATCAAAATTCAAGATTCGACAAACTTACCAACTTTATAGCCATAAATTCGCAAAACTGCCTAATCAAAACCAGTCAATCTAAAATTGTTGGTCTGGTCGGTGTCAAAGATTTAGCCATAATTGACACACCTGATGGTTTGCTTGTTTGCCGACTTGACGATGCTTTTCATGTCAGAGATCTAATCGGTCAAATGGTTAAAAGTAAAAAAACAATTGATTATTTTCTAAAAATACATGACCGGAAGAGTTAAGTTTTATAAACTAAGAATTTTCTTTTTTTCTATTTTCAAAAGAATTCTGGATATAGTTGGTGCTTTAATTTTGGCTATCGTTTTTTTTATTCCCACCGCTATTATTTCCATACTTATCAAGCTTACTTCTCCGGGACCGGTTCTGTTTCGCCAAAACCGAGTTGGTAAAGACAGTCAACCATTTAAAATGTATAAATTTCGAACTATGTACAACGGAAACAACGACAAAAGACTTAGGCGGTATCCCGAACTTTGGAAAAAATACAAACAAAATGATTGGAAACTTTCTATTGACGAAGACCCCCGTATCACACCGATTGGTAAATTTGTCAGAATGACTAGTCTTGATGAACTACCTCAAATCATAAACGTCTTTAAGGGCAACATGACTTTGGTTGGCCCTAGAGCTTATCGGGAAGCTGAACTTCGGGAATATGCCAAAAAGTATCCTGAGTCGGTCAAATATATTAACATTATCCGTACTGCCAAACCGGGTATCACCGGCCTCTGGCAAACCTCAGGCAGAAACGACCTATCTTTTATCAACCGAGCCAAGATGGACGCTGACTACATTAATCGCCGATCTTTTAGAAAAGAGCTTATCATTCTCTTTAAAACACCCTTTTGTATGCTGTCTCGCTGGTAAACTAACAATATATACTATAAAATTTCTCTATGAACCCAAGCCCCCATAACAGTTCTGATATCTTTGATAAAAATCTTGACAAAGAAAAGCCAAGCTTAAAAAAGATTCATCTAAACATCAATCCCAAACTCAAAAAGATTTTAACAATAAGTGCCATTTCAATTTTTTCCGGCCTGACGATTATACTTCTATTTTTATTTATCTTTGCCTATCTTCCTGGCAAAAGGGTTTATAAGCAAATCATAAGTATTAAAGACAAGAGGTCAAAAATTGAAGAGACTCTTAAAAGTAAAAACCTTGTTAGCATCGAAACCGAGCTTGACAATCTTAACCTTGACTTAGATGCTATCAATCAGAACTATCAAAAATTAAAATTGATAGGATCTTTCCCTTTTATTAAATCCTATTATCGGGATGGACAAAACTTAATCAACGTTGGCAAGCAATCTATTGATACAGGTAAGATAGTTATCGAAGCCATCAAGCCTTACCAGGACTTTTTAGGCCTCGAAGGTGGTGCTACCAGTAGTGCCGATACGGCTGAAGATCGGATTGCTTTTTTAACCGATTCTGTTGAAAATATTTTGCCTCAACTTGATCTTATCGAGCAAAAAGTGGCTGATATTCAACAATCTCTTAATAAAATCGACTCCAAAAGATATCCGGAACAATTTAAAGACTATCAAATCAGACAAACAATAATCACGGCTCAAAGTACAGTCGATCAGGTTCACAAACTAGTCAAAGACGGTAAGCCAATTTTAGAAAATACTCCCTGGCTTCTTGGTAAAGACTCTCCCCGAACATATTTCCTTCTTTTCCAAAATGATGCCGAACTTAGACCCAGCGGTGGTTTCTGGACAGCCTATGGCATTTTGGAGGTTGAAAACGGCAAAGTCACCCCTCTGGCCAGTAGTGATATTTATTCACTTGACGATCAATTTAAAAGCACAATTCCAGCCCCCAGGCCAATTAAAGACTATCACATCAACGTTCCCTATTGGTATCTTCGAGACATGAACATTTCCCCCGATTTTCCAACTAATGCTCAGATGTTTATTGAAAACTACCAAAAAATTAGCAAACAAAAATTCGACGCCATCATCGCCATAGACACTCAAGTATTGGTTGATCTTGTTGAAATCTTAGGCAGAATCGGCGTACCGGGTTATGGTAACTTTTCCGCCGATCCCGACAAAAGATGCAATGGCTGTCCAAATATTATTTACGAACTAGAAAACATTGCCGGTCGACCCCGAAACTACATTGAAGACAACAGAAAAGGCTTTTTAGCTCCACTGCTTCATTCACTTTTAACCAATGCCATGGGTTCTCCCAAAGAAAAAATGGGACCATTGGCACAAACTTTTCTAAAAAATCTAGAACAAAAACACATCCTATTTTATTTCCTGGACGAAGAGCTTCAGCAAGCCGGAGAATTGGCTAACATTACCGGCAACATTCAATCAACTGGTGAAAACACCGATTATTTCCATCTAAACGATGCCAACATGGCTTCTGCCAAAACTAATCTTTTCATCCAGCAAAAAATCAAACATCAAATCATCACTAAAGACGGTCAAGTTGAACATAAAGTTACTATTTCTTACAACAATCCATATAAAGCCAGTAACTGCAATTTAGAAAAAGGTGATCTCTGCTTAAATGCTCCCAAATACCGAGACTGGTTTAGGTTCTATACACCCCTTGGTAGTCAACTGGTTAAAATGACCGGCTCTGAAGTTCAACCGGTTGAATACGAAGAATTGGGAAAACAAGTCTTTGAAGGATTTTATGGTGATAAATATCCTCTATATGCCGAATCCAGCACTATGGTTACCGTTCAATATACCTCTTCTGTCAAAGCCACAAAAGACTATCAACTTCTTCTTCAGAAGCAAGCCGGTACCAAAGCCATTCCTTATCTTTTGGTTGTCAATGGTAAAGAAATGGAACCATTTGATTGGGTAGCCGACAAAACCATTAAGATCCCACTATAAAGTGTCATATCAAAAAACAGTCGCTATTGTCATCAACAAAAGACAATACAAAGAAACAGACCTAATCATCACCGTTCTTTCTCAAGACTTGGGCAAAATTAGTTTTATTGCCAAAGGTGCTAACAATAGTAGAAGTAGTCGGGTTAGTAGTTTGCAACTTGGAAACACCATTTCAATCCAGCTATATCAAAAAGGGGATACTTACTGGCTGTCAGAAGCCAAAACGGTCAAAAACTTTATCAAGACTTCAAAAAACCTTAATCAACTCAGACTCCTTTTCTTTTATCTGGAATTAATCAATCAGCTTATTGC
>CAZBXB010000014.1:0-14898 GCA_964496075.1 uncultured Gammaproteobacteria bacterium | reverse complement strand
GTATAATATAAACTATTATAGAATTAGTAGTAGTTTATGAAAAAAATCTATTTGGATTATGCGGCCACAGCGCCGGTAGATACCAGAGTTTTGAAGGCTATGGAGCCTTATTGGAATAAATATTTTGGAAATAGTATGTCTTTACACTTTTTGGGTGAAAAAAGTGATGTAGCGGTTGATAAGAGTAGGCAAGTAGTGGCTGATTTTATAGGTGGAGAAGCTGACAGCGTCATATTTACTTCAAGTGCGACTGAAAGCAATAATACGGCCTTAAAAGGGGTAATGTGGGCAAATAAAAATAAAGGAAATCATTTAATGGTGTCAGCCATAGAGCATGATTGTGTACTTGAGAGCGCTAAGTGGCTATCTAAAAGGGGTTTTGAAGTTGATTTTATTCCGGTTGATAAGTCGGCTATGGTGGATATTGACTATATTAGAAAAAATATTAAAAAAACAACCGTATTAGTGTCGGTGATTCATGGAAATAATGAAGTAGGTAGTGTACAAGATATAGGTAGAATCGGCAAAATTTGTAGAAAAGCTGGAGTACTACTTCATAGCGATGCGGCTCAGAGCTTTGGTAAGGTTGATATAGATGTAAAAAGAGACAAAATTGATTTGCTAACTATATCAAGTCATAAAATTTATGGACCTAAAGGGGCAGCAGTGCTTTATGTGGGAAAAGACGTCAAAATGGAGCCACTGTTGCATGGGGGCGGACAGGAAGACAATAAAAGATCGTCAACTGTAAATGTGGCGGCTATCGTAGGCATGGCTGAGGCAATAAAAATACTTCAAAAAGAAGGAAAGGAAGAAAATAAGAGATTAAAAAAAATGAGACATGAGTTTGTAAGTAAAGTGTTGGCAAGTATAGCCGGGAGTAGATTGAATGGAAGCATAGAAAATTATTTGCCCCATATTGCCAATATTTCTTTTGAAAAAATTGAGGGAGAATCACTGTTACTAGATTTAAACAGAAAGGGAATTATGGTGTCGACCGGTTCAGCCTGTTCATCCAGATCACTTCAGTCAAGTCATGTATTGATGGCTATGGGAATTGATCACAACTGGGCTCACGGATCAATTAGGTTTAGTTTGGGCAGATGGACAGACCAGGGAGAATTAGATAGAACAGTGATAGAATTGGCAAAATCAGTTAATAAATTTAGAAAAATGTCACCATTTAAATGATATGAGAAGCAATGTAAATTATTCAAAAAAGGTACTAGCCCATTTTTCAAAACCCCATAACTTGGGGATGATTAAAAACCCTAGTGGAGTGGGAGAAGTGGGTAATTTGGCTTGTGGAGATGTGATGAAGCTGTATATAAAGGTGGAAAAAGGGGTAATTAGTGATATTAAGTTTGAAACTTATGGCTGTGCGGCGGCAATTGCTACCAGTAGCGCTATTACTGATATGGCCAAAGGTAAAAAAGTCAAGGAAGCTTTAATGTTAAACGAAAGAAGTGTGATATCGGAGTTAGATGGCCTACCACCGGTAAAGATACATTGCTCACTGCTGTCGGTAGATGCGCTAGGAGAGGCAATATATGATTATATGAATAAAGATAAATTGCCAATACCGAAAAATCTGGAATTGAGACATACTAGGTTGATAAAGTTAGGGATGGTAGAGAAAGAAGATTAGAAAATTGATAGAATATAGGGAAGATTTAGCCACCTTAGCTCAGTCGGTAGAGCAATTCTTTTGTAAAGAATAGGTCCAGGGTTCGAATCCCTGAGGTGGCTCTGATGAAAAAGAAAAAGGTATTAGTGTTAACTGACCATATGCCATGGGGACATAGATCAATTGCCAAGGCTATTTATAATTATTTGGATAAAAACAGCAAAAACATTGATGTGGAATATGCTCAAGTAAGGGCGGAAACTTTTGGGGGAACTCCAATGTATACTTTTGCTTATAAATATTTCCCAAATTTAGGGAAAATGATGTATAAACCTGGCTTTAGGGACGGAACAAAAGATTTGGTAAGAAATTTGTCGAGAATAAACAACAAGAGATTAATAAGAGTGATTAACAAAGTGAAACCTGATTTGATTATTTCAGCCTATTTTTTACATAGTTATGCTCTACAGAATTTAAGGGAAGATATGGGTTTTGATTACGAACTGTGGACTATAGTAGCTGATCCATGGACGATTAATCCGGTTTCTTTTGTAGATGGAGCTGATTTAACTTTTGTTTACGACGAGATAGGAATTAAGTTGGGGGTAAAATTGGGAGTAAGTAGAAGTAAGATAGTTAAGACTGGTTGGTGGGTCAGACCTGAAATGTATGATGAGAGATTCAAGGACGAAGAAGAAAAGATAAAAATAAGGAAAGAGTTAGGATTTAATGATGACAGGCCGGTTATTTTTGTGGGGGGAGGTAGTTTGGGTGGTTTGGCAGTAGCCAGATTATTGCCATTACTTCTCTTGACAAAGAAAAAGGTGGGAATTATTTTTAACTGTGGTAAAGACAAGTTGTCATATAACTTAGTAGAGAGTTACAGGAAGACGATGAATAGGGTGTTTTTGGAGAACAATGTGTTAATAAAAAACTTTGGATGGATTGAAGATATTGGTAGAGTAATTGCAGCTAGCGATATTGTGTTTGGTAAGGCAGGCCCAAACTTTTTGTTTGACGTTGTGGCCATAGGTAAACCGTTTGTATCAATTACCCATATTGGAGGTCAGGAAGATGGTAATGTGGATATAATTAGAAAAAAAGGCTTGGGTTGGGTTAAAGAAAGAAACGGTAGTTTGGGTAGGTTTTTAAAAGCATACTTGAAAGATCCCCAAAGATACAATAATATGTATAGCAAGTCTATAAAGAGGGAAGCTGATAATAATTTTGGAAGTTTGGCTAAAATTGCTAAACTGATAAAAAAGGAGATACAAATTTAAGCTCTGAGCGGTTGATTTTAAAATAGCTTTTCTCTAAGAAAAGACATAATTTTGGAAACTATCCCTAGACCCGAAGGAAAAGAGAACGCGTCTCCAATTTTAGAAGGTTAGCTAGAAAAAACACCTTCTTAAAACCTTCCGACTACAGAGCTTGTATAATTATAGCATGGTGACAATATCTAAAAAGACAGAGTACGCTATTATGTTAGTATCATATTTATCCGAAAATATGGATAAATATGTATCTTTAACAGAGGTGTGTGGTAAATTGGCCTTGCCTTACAGATTTTTGGGCCAATTGGCGGTGGAACTAAAAAATGGTGGTTTGCTGAAGGCTCGTGAAGGTAGGGGTGGAGGTTATAGTTTGGCCAAGGATTGGCAAGGTATTTCTTTGTATGATTTAATAGTTATGCTTGGTGAAGATAAGGCTTTAGTAAAGTGCTTATGTGATGGAGATAATTGTGGTTGTAGTAGGCAGGCTAAATGTAAGCTTAAAAAGCTGTGGGTCAGGCTTGAAGGGGTGTTTAGGGAAGAAATAAAGAGAGTTAAATTGGGAGAAATTGAGGTTTAGATTTTTTATGTTTCGATTTAAATTTTGCAGTGCTCACGCCTTCGGTATAACACCTCAGATGATTGCACGCTTAAAATTCAAATCAAAACATATTATAAGTGTTAAAATAGTAGATTAAATTATGAAGAAAATAAATAATAAAATAAGTAAAAACTCAATTATTGCCAAAGTCATAGAAGACTATCCGGAAGTGATTGAGATATTGTCAATTGACTATGGTATGGG
Source organism: uncultured Gammaproteobacteria bacterium (assembly GCA_964496075.1). Lineage (GTDB taxonomy): Bacteria > Patescibacteriota > Microgenomatia > UBA12405 > UBA12405 > UBA1372. Next base: position 11,195 of record CAZBXB010000014.1, on the reverse strand, counting down.
CTGTGTCGGCTGTATGGCGGCTGGTGGAGAGACAATTGAGCAAGGAGCAAGTGTGCATGGATTATCCGAAGACGATATAGACAAAATGGTAGCTAAGATGAACAAAAAGATTTTAGAGTAAGAGCTTTAAAATGGGAGTGGCAAAAAAGTTGATGATAGGAAAAAGTAAGCCGGCGTATGACAGAAGAAGAATTATAATATAGCCGTATTTTTGCATATCTTCCTGCCATAAAATGGATGTTTCTATGGGAAGTAAGCCAAGAAAAATTTTGGAGCCATCTAGGGGAGCAATCGGTAGAAGATTAAAAACGGCCAAAATTACATTAAGCTGAATGAAACTTGAAATTAATAAGCTTGGTAGGGCAGAAAGAGATGTCAGTTTAAGAATAAGAGAAAAAATGATAGCAAGAATTATATTACTAAGAGGACCAGCCAAAGAAACCAAGACTTCATCTCTTTTGGGACTTCTAAAATTACTAGAATCGATAGGAACGGGCTTGCCCCAACCAATTCTGATTAGTAAAAGGGCCAGAAGTCCAAAGATGTCGATATGCTTGAGTGGATTGAGACTTAGACGACCGTAAGCTCTGGGGGTGGGGTCACCTAGCTTGTCGGCGACTAAGGCGTGGGCAAATTCATGGATAGTGATGGCTATAATAAGAAAAATCAACATATTTAAAAAAAGGCGCTTGTCTGTTATTATAACAGCCATGAGAGTATGTAGTAATTGTGGTAAAAAAACCGGAATAGGTCGAAATAGGTCTCACGCTCAAAATAGGAGTAGTAGGACTTTTAGGGCCAATATTCAGAAGATAACCTTTAAGGTGGGTGACGATAAGCTGTCGGGTCATTTTTGCACTAGTTGTATAAAGAGAATCAAAGGTGAACTAAAAAAAGCAAAGGCTAAGGCTAAGAAATAATTAAGATTTTATGATTTGGTAATAGTTTTCGATTTGGTGCCAGTCGGTTTTGGTTTTGCCTTCAATCTGAACTGATAAAGGCTGAAATTGACCATTGCTAGGTTGACTTGAAAAGATTTTCATAGTTAAGGTCTGGCCTTGATTGTTTTTAACTAAAGTCCAGGCAACAGGCCAGGGGAGCATGGCCCTGATAAACCTTTCAATCTTATCTACAGGCCAAGTCCAGTCTATTTTAGCTGTATCTTTGGTGAATTTTGGATAGTAGGACCTAAGACTGTGATTTTGGGGAGTAAGGCTAAGGGGATTGTTAATATATGATTGAAGTATTTTTTCTAAATTTTGAGCTGCTAAATTAAAGGCATGTTGATAGAAATCATGACTGGTCCAGGTGGGATCGATATCAAAAGGAATTTGGGTAATAATTGGGCCGTGGTCTGGCAGGGCATCGATTTGAAAAAAACAAACAGATGAACTGGCTTGGCCATTGATAATTTGCCAAGGGCCAGGAGTGGCACCGCGATATTTAGGTAGAGGTGAGGGATGAATATTAACAATCTTGTATGTAGGAGTATCAATCATATCTTGATTGAAGAAGGGAGGTCCAAAGGCGACACACAGAGCTAAGTCCGGGTGTAAATCTTGATAAGTTTTGATAAAAGCTTGGTCAAAATCGGTAGGTTGAAGTAGAGGTAGATTGTGAGACATGGCAAAAGAGGCAACCGGATTACGGGTAATTTGTCGAGATCTGCCAACGGCTTTGTCCGGTTTGGTGACGACAGCCACGACTTTGAAATTTGGCAGAGTAAGTAATTTTTCTAAAATAATGACCGAATAGATAGATGAGCCAAAAAAAATGGTATTGATTTCGTGCATGTTCATATTTTACTACGAAATATGGCCTTATGATAAAATAAATTATGCCTAAAATTGTGATATATCCAAATAAGGTTTTGAGAAAAAAAGCCAATAAGGTAGATAAAATGGATGCTAAAACGAAAAAAGATATAGCTAGTTTGGTGGCCTGTTTGTCTAAGGCTGATGACGGAGCTGGTTTGGCAGGGCCACAAATAGGAATTTCAAAAAGAATTTTGGCTCTTAAAAACAAGGCCACTAAAATGGTGACTGTTTATATTAACCCTCGAATTGACAAAGTATATGGAGATAGGGGTTTTTTTACCATAGAAAGTGAAAGTGAGAGTGAAGACTTTTTGGAAGGTTGTCTGTCATTTCCAAATTATTTTGGGACAGTTAGGCGTTTTTCTAAAATTGATTTAAGTTGGCAGGAGGTAAGGGTGGGTAAATTAGTTGGTAAAAAAGCTAGCCTTGAAGGTTTTGAAGCTATAGTTATGCAGCATGAGACAGATCACTTAGACGGAGTTTTGTTTATAGATTATATTAAATCTGAAGGCGGTAAGTTTTATAAAGCAGTTGAGGGTGAGCTAGTGGAGTGGGATATTTTGTCAATATAGTCCTGAGCTTCTTGGGCTTGAGGATTTAGATTTAGGACGGTTTGAAAGCTATCAAGGGATGCGGAAAAATCTTTTTGTGTAAAATAGAGTTGTCCAAGCTTAAAAAAGGCAAGATCGTAATTTGGTTTAAGTTGGGTGGCTATCTTGAAAGCTTCAATAGCCAGATCGGATTGGTTGTCGTTTTGATAAAATTGACCAAGAATATAGAAGGATTTGGCGTCGGTGGGAGCCAAAACAGTAGCTTTTTTGATAGTATTGATAGCGACTTTAATGTAATCCGGATTTAGTTGACCTAGGTTGAAAAGAATTTGGCCTGATTTTTTGAGGTAATTTAGGTGAAAAGGGGATATGGCTTCGGCAGTAGATAAGGATTGGACTGAGCTATTGGCCAAATCTTGACTGGTTTGACTTAGAGCAAGTTGGGACAAAATATCGGCTTGGTAGATAAGATATTCCGGCTCTTTTGGTCTTAAGACAAGGGCGGTATTGATAGTTGACAGACTCGAACTTAGATCAGTTTGTGATAGTTTTTTAGAGGTGGCATACTTTAGGTCGGATAAATATATAGCAGAAACATTAAGAAGGCAAAAAAGAGAGATAAGAATGATGGGGATTAGTAGTAGTTTTTTAGATTTTGAGGTAGCAGGGGGAAGATTTGATCGTTCGGCCAGAGCTGGTAAGATAAACAAATAAAGGGAAGTGGCAATGACCGAAAAACCGGCAAAGTTGGTGATGAGTATGGATAGATAGGCAAGAAATAAAAAGGGCTGGGTTCTTAGCTTGAGTAAACTAACTATTAATAGTATTAAGTAGGTAGTAAAACCAACCAGTCCTGAAGTAACAGCGTAGTTGAGATATTCGTTGTGAGCTTTGTTGTAAAGAAAATCCCATTCGGAGGTTAGATTGTGGGTAACAGGTCTAGCCCAATAATAGGATATGCCAAAAGTTTCGACACCGGTGCCGATAAGGGGGAATTTTTTGATAAGACCAATGGCTCCCTGCCAGACAATAAGTCTGATGTCTTGTGAAGGGGTTATGTTTAAATTTTCAATTTTTGAATTATCAATTTTTAAATCTTGTTTGGGGAGTAATTTGTCTTTTACAGGATTGTCGAAGACTAAGGTAGATATTAATATAATTGCCACAAAAGGGAGAAGTTTTTGTTTGATATTTTTTAGACTTTTAAAAGAGAAGAAAAGAAGGGATGGCAGAGTGGCCAGCAGTCCTGATTTGGATTTGGTAAAGAGAAGGGAGAGGTAGAAAGTAACCAGTAACAAGTAATCAGTAAAATGAATTTTTGATACTCTTTGATCTATTTGAAAAAGGAGAATACTAATACAAATGGCTAGGTAAGCAGCTAGCCAGTTTGGCTGACCGAAGCTAGAAAAAACGCGCGATTGAACATCTTGGACCCAGACATTTTTGTCGATACCAAAGTGTTGGGCGACTGCATAAAGACTGACAAATAAGGCACTTAATAAAGTAGTTTTTATAATTTTTTGAATAAAGTCTTTATCTATATAAATGACGATAACTTGGTAAAGAAGGAAATAACAAAGACTGGATAGTAGGCCGCCATTAAAACGGGAGTAATAACCATTAAGAGACATATGGGGATCAATAGAAAAAATAGTAGAGATAACTTGACTGGCTAAGAAAAGTATAAGAGGTAAGGTCAGACTAGTTTTTTTGAAAAGAGGAACATTGCCAAATGCAAAGCTGATTAGGTGGATGGTAACTAAGAGAGTGGTTGAAAAGTAAAGAAGAATAATTTTGGGAAATTCAAAAAGTTCGGAGGTAGAAAAAGAGAAGACAAGGGGTAGTAGAAAGAAAAGAAGGGTAAAAGTGTTTTTTATTAATTTAGTCATGATGTAAAATGAGTTGTGGTTCTATTTTCTTCTATAAAGGATAAGTTTTCAAATTTTTTGGCTAATTTTGGTTTGGAAATGGTATTGGATTTTGGTAGTAGCAGGACAAGAATATTGGTAGTTGATAAAGGTATTATAGTTGATGAAGCCACAATGTTGGCCAGACATAAAAAAAGAAAATGGGTGGGATTAAGCGCTCCGGAGTCTAAAGAAGCTCAGGTGATAGCCTATGGAGATAGAGCTAAAATGATGAAAAACAGAGAAAATGCTTTGATAGAAGTGGTGGCACCGGTAGAAAGAGGCATTGTCAATGATCTAGAAGTAGCCGAAGAGCTTTTGGCTTATTATTTTTCGTTAGTGTCACAAGTACCCAGCAGATATCCAAAAATTTTAAAATTCACGGTACTGGTGGCAGTACCCAGCAATGTAACTGATGTTGAAAAAAGGGCACTTAGGTCAGTATTATATTCAGTTGGAGCCAGACGGGTATATATGATAGAGTCAGCCATATTGGCTTCGGTAGGATTGGGACTTGATATGAATAAGAACTCGGGTTTGATGGTTATAGATGTTGGTGGAGGTAAGACTGAAATATCAGTGGTGTCTTTGGGTGGAGTGGTAGTGTCCAGAAATTTAGCCCTAGGTGGGATGGATTGGGATAATGATATTGTTAACTTTTTGAGGATGAAATATGGCGTGCTGGTGGGACTAGGGAGTGCTGAGAGAATAAAAAAGGAGCTAGCCGGAGAAAAAAAGAATAACTTAGTAATTAGGGGCAGAGATTTGGAAGGGGGCTTGCCAAAAACTATCAATGTGTCGGCTTCGGAGGTGATTGAGGCATTGAGTTTATCTAATGTTAAATTGGCAAAAATAGTGGCTGAAGTATTGGATGAAATGCCACCTGAGATAGTTGATGATGTATTTTCTCGAGGGATTTGGTTGGTAGGAGGTGGAGCTCAAGTAGGCAGGTTGGCAGAAACGATACAAAACGAAACAAAGGTGTCAGTCAAAGTGGCCGATGATAGTCAGGAGTTGGTGGTCAAAGGTGGCGGTATGGCTTATGAAGATAAGAAATTGTTTAAAAGAATTTTTAGTGTAGTATCGATCTAATGAAGAAAGAAAAAGATTTGACCTATTGGCTTTTTAATCTTGTCATGGTGGTTAGTTTTTTGCTAATTATTGGTATAGTGCTTGATTTGTCGGTGGTCAGAGGAGCCTATTTTAAGGAACTATCTTTTGATAATAGAATGTCTGAGAGTAAGATACCGGCGGCCAGAGGCAAGATATTGGATAGAAAAGGTAGGGTGCTAACGGAAAGTGTCTATCAATATTTTAAGATTGATAATGGTATCAGGGTTTACCAAGACCTAGGTGATTTTGAAGGATATAGATTTGAGGGTAAAGATCTGGCATATGAGCTAAGAAGAAAATATCCATATGGCCAAAAAGCCTCTTTTGTAACCGGCTATGTAAATAAGGTGGGAGACGCAGATATGGAAGCGGACGATTGTTTAAATGAGTTGTCGACCGATGATTGGTTGGGTCGTGGTGGAGCTGAAGCGAAATTTGAATGTGACCTGCGAGGAGAGGCGGGTGTTAGACTAATTGAAGTAGATGCTAAGGGGGACTATCTTCGAGAATTGGGTAGGTCCAATCCGGTGGAAGGTAAGGATATAAATTTGAGTATTGACGCTTATTGGCAAGAAAAAGTATATGATTTGGTGGGAGATAAAAAGGTAGGAGTGATAATAAGTGAGGTGGATAGTGGTGAAGTCTTGGTGCTAGTATCAAAGCCATCTTTTGATCCCAATATATTTTCTTACAAAAGAAATAATGCCGTCATTTTGGATTTACTATCTAATGATGAAGATTATCCACTACTTAATCGAGTTATAGCGGCTAAATATCAACCCGGATCTGTGTTTAAAATGACGGTGGCTTTGGCAGGACTGCAAGAGGGAGTAATTGATGCCAATAGTTTGTTTGAAGATATTGGGGAGATAGTCATAGGCGATTATAGTTATAAAAATTGGTTGTGGACAAAAAGAGGAGCTGTGGATGGAATGGTAGACGTAGTCAAGGGGCTACAGAGAAGTAATGATATCTTCTTTTATAGACTAGGGGAAGCGATTGGACCGGACACTATGGCTACCTGGGCGAAAAAGCTTGGTTTTGGTAGTAGGACAGGGATTGGTTTTTTGGGAGAGCTTGAAGGTTTGGTGTCTAGTCCGGCTTGGAAGGAAGAGAATCGGGGAGAGAGTTGGTACCTTGGCAATACCTATCATATGGCCATAGGTCAGGGAGATATGTCGGTAACGGTGGCTCAAATAAATCGGATGACGGCCACAATTGCCAATGGGGGTAAGCTATGTGATCTGACTATTGAAAAAGATAATAAGAATTGCACTAGTTTGGGAATTTCTAGAAATAATTTAGCCTTAGTAGTGGATGGAATGAAAAAAGCTTGTAGCTCGGGAGGAACGGCTTGGCCACTTTATAATTTTAAAACAGAGCTAGCTTGCAAGACGGGAACGGCTGAGGTGGGAGATGGAAGTAGTGATGCACACGCCTGGTTGACAGCTTTTGCACCGGCAGACGATCCGCAGATTGCTATAACTGTATTAGTAGAGAAAGGTGGAGAGGGTAGTGATGTAGCGGCACCAATTGTAGGTGATATTCTAAAAGAATGGTTTAATGAACCGGAGACGAAAGTACCCAGATATGGAGAAGATGGTAAAACGGTGATTTACCAATAATACATAAATCAAATTTTGTTTACTACATTCTTTTCATCATGTTTTCTCAGGGACCGGTGTAGTCTTCGTCAACAAGGCCCTTCAAAAACACAATTTCAAAGAATTTGTAAATTGACTTAAAACTTGACATAGATGGTAGTATAAAAGGACAATGACTGATATGAAAAAGACATTACTAATAGTAGAGTCACCGACAAAAGCCAAGACAATTGCCAGATTTTTTGGTGATAAATATTTAGTGGCAGCCACCATGGGACATCTAAGGGACTTACCAAAAAGCAAGATGGGAGTTGATTTGGATGGGGATTTGAAAATTGACTATGTAATGGATGGCGCAAAAGCAAAGACAATAAAAGAGCTAAAAGACAAGGCTTTAAAGGCAGATATGGTAGTGCTAGTGACAGACCCGGATCGAGAAGGAGAAGCAATTGCCTGGCATACAAAACATATAATAAGTGAGAAAAGTGGCAAGAAAAAAACGATTGGAAATAAGTTTAAGAGGGCCGTTTTTCATGAAATTACCAAAAGTGCAGTTGAAGAAGCGTTAAATAATTTGGGTACGATTGATATGAATTTGGTAGATGCTCAACAAGCCAGAAGAGTACTGGATAGAGTAGTGGGATATTCCCTTTCTCCAGTTTTATGGAAAAAAGTCAGACGAGGTTTGTCGGCAGGAAGAGTCCAGAGTGTGGCAGTTAGACTGATTTGTGAAAGAGAAAAGGAAATAGAAAAGTTTAGTAAAGAGACTTTCTATTTAGTAACAGCTGTATTTGCCAAATTTGAAGCGGGTATAAAAACAGTTGATGGTAAAAGGGTGCTGTCGACTACGAGGATTAACTTGTTTGACGGTCAATATAATTACGGAGTAAGTATTTTTAAAACAAAAGCAGAGGTGGATAAATTTGTAGCCAGCTTAGAAGATGACTATGAAGTAATTAAAGTAGAAGAGAGGGACAGCAAGAGAGGGCCTTTGCCACCTTTTACGACATCAAAACTACAACAGACAGCTTTTAGGCTATTTGGATGGTCAGGCAAACAAACAATGAGTGTGGCTCAAAGACTTTATGAAAAAGGATTAATAACTTACCATAGAACGGATTCAGTGGCATTATCCGGTAAAGCAATTGATGAGTTTAGAAACTATATTGGTAAGACTTGGGGAAACGAGTATGTGGCTGAAAAAACAAGAGTATTTGCCAATAGAAGTAAAAATGCTCAAGAAGCCCATGAAGCAATCAGGCCGACAACGGTGACTAAATTGGCTAATAAGGTAGCTGACCCAAGAGGAGCAAAACTATATGATTTGATTTGGAAGAGGGCAGTGGCAACACAAGGAGCGGTGGCAAGATTTAAGAGAAGCAAGATTAATCTTAAGAATGGCTTGGCCATGCCTGCCGGCAGGCAAGCCATATTTGAAGCTAGGGGAGTTAGAATGATGTTTGATGGCTTTTTAAAAATAAGTGGAGGTAGTCTTGAAGATGTGGTCTTGCCTGTACTTAAAGTAGGAGATAAAATAAAGGCCAAAGATGTGAGAGTGGATGAGAAAGAAACCAGCCCGCCACCAAGGTATACAGATGCTTCATTGGTTCAATCTTTGGAGAAACAGGGCATAGGTAGACCGTCAACTTACGCTCCAATCATTTCGACAATCATCGCTCGAATGTATGTGGAGAGAGAGGAGGGAAGATTTAAACCAACTACGGTGGGCATGGCAACTAATAAGTTTTTGGTAAAAAACTTTGAAGATATATTGTCCTTGCCGTTTACGGCTGAAATGGAAGATGATTTAGATAAAGTAGCCAGTGGCACACTTGAGTGGAAAAAAATGATAGGAGTGTTTTGGAGAAAGTTTTCACCTGATGTAAAAAGAGTCACTAAAAAGGCTGAAAGGGTGAAAATTGAAACGGAAAAAACGGGCAGGAAATGCCCTGAGTGTAAGAAAGGGGACTTGGTTATTAGAGAGGGTAGATTTGGTAAGTTTATAAGCTGCAATAGGTTTCCGGATTGTAAACATACTGAGGCTATAGTTGAAAAGCTTGATTTTAAGTGTCCTGATTGTGGAGCGGATGTAGTCATGAAAAGAACCAGGAAAGGCAGAAAATTCTATGGATGCAGTGCTTACCCTAAGTGCAAATGGGCTAGTTGGAAAAAACCGGTTTAGTTAATAGAATGTGTGTGTCAAGATTTTTTCTTGCCCCATCTTTGTTGAGAGTTGGAAATGACTTTGGCCCTTTGTTGATTGGTACAAGAAAGAGGAGGAAGGGTATAAGCGTAAAATGGATCTTGAGTTTCTGAATCGATACTCATCTTGCAAATAATTTGATAGCGGCCAAGTTGGACTAAATCAGATGCAGGGAAGTTTTGGCCAAACTCCTTTTCGAGGATATAAGCATCTTGAGAACCGACGATAAAAGATATAATAGTGCCAACGTTACCCATAATGGCGTCCTGGATAGTTCTGTCTATCTGAGTCATGTACTGGTTGGCCAAGATCAAATTTAACTTATATTTTCTAGCCTCAGACAGAATTCTAATAAAGGCCTCAGTGGCAAAGTTTTGAAATTCATCAACATAGAGGTAAAAATCCCGTCTTTCATCCTGAGTCTGGAAAGCTCTGTTCATGGCGGCTAACTGGATTTGGGTAATAATCATGGCACCTAAGAGGGCTGAAGAGTCTTCGCCAAGTTTGCCGGTAGAAAGATCGACAATTAAGATTTTTTTATCATCCATGATTTGTTGGATATCGATTCTGGATTTGTTGTGGGCAATGGTGTTTCTAACCATGGTGCTGCTTAAAAACTGACCGACTTTATTTAAAATGGGGGAGATGGCTTCGTTTTGGAACTTAGCATTCATACGGCCATATTCGTTTAGCCAGAAGTTTTTGAGGGTGGGATTGTTTAGCTTTTCGACAACTTTATTTCTATAATTTGGATTGGTTAGTATTTCGACCACATGAGAAAGATTAGTATCCGGGGTGTGAACGAGGGTCAAAAGAGTGTTGCGCAAGATATGTTCAAGACGAGGTCCCCAAGAATTACCATAAAGCTTTTTGAAAATAGAAATAACACCGGAGGCAACTAGCTCTTTTTGAGATTCATTTTTGGTTTCAAGGATGTTTAGGGGATAGATAAAGTTGGGGTCGGCAGGATTGAAGTAGCAAACATCGTTGATACGGTTACTGGGAATGTAGTTTAGAATGCTATCGCAAAGATCACCATGGGGATCAACTATGGCTACTCCTCTGCCTTTTCGAATATCATCGATGGCCATATTGGCAATAAGGGTGGTTTTACCGGTACCGGATTTACCAATAATGTAGTTGTGGCGGCGGCGATCTTCACCTTGTTTGACACCAAAGATGGTTGGCTTATTTCTAAATTCTGTTTTGGCAAAGAAGGTAATATTTTGTTTCTGTTCGTCAGTGGCACCATCGGCGACTGGTAGGTTTTCGGGTGGGTCGGAATAAAGCTTTTTACCCCAGGCGATGTTGGGTAACTTAGTAAGTTTGTTGGGAAAGTGCCAGAGAATGGATAGTTCTTCTGAATTTAAGATTTGATTTTTTAAACTGGATTTGGGGATTCTACTAAAAACTGAAGTGGGTAATTTGCTTTTTTGAAACATACCCGGAGTGGAGGATTTAATGAAATTACCTTGGGGGCTAGTATAGATACCAAAGGAAGAAGTAACGGAAGAAAGAAGGCCTGGATTGGTGGAAACAAGATTAATCTGGGCATTAACTCCAGGAAACATGATTTTTTGCTCAAAAACCCTTTTGTCTGGATGGGCTTGGCGAAAGTTCTTTTCTTTATCAACTAAAATGCCGTTTTGGATGGTTGATAGAATACCGGCTTGCCAGTTTTTTCCAGCCGGACTGACTAGGATTTGGTAGAGGAAAAAGTCGTTAGAGTTGTTTGAACGGGAGATGGGGGCTAAGACTGAGTTTAAAGGATCGGTATCTCTAAATTCTTGGCTGGTTTTAAGAGGATAGTAATAGGACTTACCGGTAGTTAATTGTTGGTAGCTTAGGGTAGATTTGTCAATGTCTTTGAGAGGATCATCGGAAGCTTCGACGATGGCAGTAGGAAATTGGGCTAAAATTTGAGAAGAGATAAAATCATGCTTGTCTTTAGGGCAAGTGACATAAAAAAAGATTTGATTATTTAATAAAACTATTTCAAG